>JAFURI010000102.1 GCA_017471885.1 Clostridia bacterium
ACGTAGATGAAGGTCGTCTGCAGGCGCTGATGGAGCTTGGTGATCTCGGTACGCATCTGCACGCGGAGCTTGGCGTCCAGGTTGGACAGAGGCTCGTCGAACAGGAAGACCTTGGGCTCACGGACGATAGCACGGCCCAGAGCAACACGCTGACGCTGGCCGCCGGACAGAGCCTTGGGCTTACGGTTCAGCAGGTGAGCGATGTCCAGGATCTTGGCAGCAGCCTCAACCTTGGCCTTGATCTGATCCTTGGGAACCTTGCGCAGCTTCAGGCCGAAAGCCATGTTGTCAAACACGGTCATATGGGGATACAGAGCATAGTTCTGGAACACCATGGCGATGTCGCGATCCTTGGGAGCGACGTCATTCACCAGCTTGTCGCCGATGTACAGTTCGCCCTTGGAGATCTCTTCCAGACCGGCGACCATGCGCAGGGTGGTGGACTTACCGCAGCCGGAGGGACCGACCAGAACGATGAATTCCTTGTCTTCGATGTCCAGATTGAAATCGGACACGGCGGTGACATTGCCAGTGTAAATCTTGTAGATGTGCTTCAGGGATACGCTTGCCATAATGAACTCCTCCTCTGAGTGTCGTGTACGATTCCCGCCATTGGGATCGTATCTTTGACTGCTGTTATTATACTATTTTTTAGCCGGATTGTGAATCGGCCAAATTGACAAGCATTTTGCACTTTCTTTGTACAGAATGTAGGTACAGGACGGATTCTTCCCAGATTGGTCAGGCCCATCAATCCTGACGCAGCGCATTTGCAGGAAGCATTGCAGCCGCCTTGACGGCGGGCGCGACGCCAAAAATCACCCCAAGGGCTGCCGCTCCGCCCAGCGCACAGACTGCCAGAGGCAGCGAAAGCGCGGTGTTCAGGCCGATCAGCCGCCCGAACAGTCCGATCATCCCCATGCCCAGCAGCAGCCCTGCAAGCCCGCCCAGAAGCGCGTAACACACAGCTTCAAGCAGGAAAAGAAGAGCGATCTGCCCGGAAGTGCCGCCTACGGCCTTCATGAGCCCGATCTCCCGCCTGCGCTCCCTGACGGATACAAGGAGTATATTCATTACGCCTATACCGCCCGTCAGCATACACACTGCAGCCACGCTTGCCAGCACAAGCACAAATATGCGGATAACCGAGCGCGCGGCATTGATCTCCTCCTGCAGCGTAGACGCACGGAAGCCGTCTCCCAGCACGTTCAGCGCAGCGGCGGCAGCGGCTTCCGCGCTCTGATCCCGGGGAACGTTCATGGTGATTTCTCCGATCTCCGTCTCCGGCCATGTATCCATCAGCGTCTGCAGAGGCATGATCACCATTCCCGTTCCGCTCTGCGCCGCAAGCGACGCCGTCACGCCAACTACCGTTATTCTTCTGCTTCCCAGCGTGATCCGGCTGCCGACCACGTCCTCCCCGAATGCCTCCTGCAGGGTTTCGTCAATCAGAGCCACAGGGCTTCCTTCTATATATTCCAGATGTGTGAAGCCTCTTCCTTCTTTCAGCGTGGGCGGCAGCACCTGCTGCACGGCCTCGTCATACCCCACAATGGCCGCAGGCTGTGCAGAATAGCCATAAAACACCGCGCCCGCCGTCCGCGCGGAGGCGCTGGCTGCAGCGGCGGTACTGTCGGCGATCCGCTGTGCGCTCTCCTCCGCCAGATATGCGCCGCTCCCCTGCTCCGGCGTGATCCACACCTTGTCTACGCCCAGCTTGTCAATCTCCCGCTCCACCTGCGTCTGTCCGGCTGAGCCGAGTGTTACCACCGTCAACACAGCCGCCACGCCCACGCCAAGACCCAGAATCGTCAGCAATGTGCGCATGGGGTTCTTCATCAGGTTGGCCGACGCCAGCCATGCCGCGTCACGCATCTTCATGGCCTCACCTCGCGCACGCGCTGTCCCTCCGCCGTTTCAGCGCCGGACACAATCACCCGGACGCCTGCCTGAAGGTCTACCCAGCACAGCCTCTCGTCCTTCATCAGTACCTGAACCGGCGCAGTGTAGCTCCTGCCTCCGCTGATCCACCTGACGCAGCCCTCCCCGTCCACAGCCTCCACTGGAACGACAGGCACCCCGTCTGCCGCTGCGCAGACAATCTCCACTTCAACCATCGCGCCAAGAGGCAGACTGATCTCCTCCATCGGCTCGAGTGTCACCGGGCACAGCGTCTGTCCGTCCCGCGCTTCCGCAGCGCCTACCGACTGCACCCTTGCCATCCCAACATTTTCACCGCTGGAAAGGATCCTTGCAAGCATCCCTGCCTCGACCTGTTGTGCATCCCGCACGACTGCGCTGCAGCGGATCTCCTGCTTTCCGCTGCTTACGATCACACCCGGCGTGCCTGCTGCCGCCGCGCCCTGTTCAGTCACAAACACCTGCTGCACCACACCCGCCTCAGCCGCGCGCACCGTCATGCTTTCCATCTGAAGCGCCGCTTGCTCCACCATATGCTCCGCTTCCTGCCTGATCGCCGCGCCGAGCTGTTCATCATCATTGGCAAACGCAGCCTGTTCCCTGCGTCTGACCGCCCCTGCAAGCGTCTCCGCCTGAAGCCTGTCATCCAGCCTGAAAAGCGCCTGTCCGGCCTTAACCCGGTCTCCCGGCTTCACGTTCACGCCGGCAACAAGCCCCGACGCAGGGCAGATCGCCGCATACTCGCCAGTATGCCTTATCGTCCCCATCAGCGCCACCGTCTGCTCCACGCGGCCCAGCTCCACTGTGCAGGCGCGCACCTCAACCATTTTTTCCTCCGGTCTGCTCATGCGCGCCGCCCACGGCACGGCAAGCATCAGTACAGACGCTGCCGCCGTCAAGCACGGAAGCCAGATCAGCCATCGTGTCTTTTTCATTCACGCATCACTTCCTTCCCCGTCAAACGTACTATCTCCACATCGCATGCCGTCCATCAGAGGGAATGCTTTCCTGTGCATCACAAAGGCCGCCGGCAGAATAACTTCTGCGCGACGGCCTTTGCTTGTATGGAGGATAGGGAGGTTGACATTCTTGCGGAATGTCAGGGAAAAAAGGAGATGCGATCCATCAGGCGGTGGCTTCCTTCCTGATCGCATCCTTAAGATACCGCAGGTTTGTGAAGTGCATATGAACAAAACATGAATAATCAATGCTTTTTCGTCATTCTTATGCACAATTTACACTTGTAAACTCAGCGGTGATTGTTAAGCTCCGTGCGCTCCATCCGTACGTCATTGACCATATCGTTCAGGTAGCGATCCACCTGACCGATCACGTTGTCCAGATAGTCGAACGTATTCTGACGAACCTGCGCCAGCTCGGCACGGGCGTTCTCGCGCAGTTCCTCCGCCTCCACCACAGCCATGCGGTAGACGTTCTCGCTGCTCACCTTGTCACGGCACTGCTGATCCGCCTCCGCCAGCATGGCAGCCGCCTTCTGCTCTGTCTGATGCACCGCAGCCTGAGCTTCCTCCTGACCGCGGCGAATGGTATCCTGACTGGTACGCTCTGCCTGCTGCATCATCTGCTGGGCCTCGCTGCTCATGCGCTGGGCAGTCTGCTGTGCGTCGCCCACCAGCTGCTGAGCCTGTGCCTGTGCCTGCGCAAGCTGATCGTTGCACTCCCGGTCGGTCTGGGTACGGATGCTCTGTACCTCGCGGATAATCCCCTCCGCTTCCGTCAGCGCGCCGGGCAGGCTCTCGCCCAGACGTTCCAGACGCTCCTGCATATAGCTGCGGCTGATGACGCAGGTATCGTTGTTGATGAAGGTACGGCGGGCCGTCTCCACGGAATCCGCCAGTTCACGGATGATCGTCAGACACACCTCTACGCTGCTCATGTCCTTCGCTGCCATTGCCTTATGCCTCCAAAAATCTTGATTTATCGCTTGCTGAAGCGTTCCGCCACGTCGCTGCGGATTGCCTCCGGAAGGTAAGGAGACGCATCGCCGCCGAAGCTGGCGATTTCCCTTACCACGGAGGAAGAAATGCAGGCGTGTTCGGGCCTAGTCATCAGAAACGCCGTTTCCATGCCCGGCAGCAGCTGCGCGTTGATCTGCGCCATGGTCTGCTCCGACTCGAAGTCGCTGACGGCGCGCAGTCCGCGCACCACGCAGCATGCGCCGGTTTTCCTGACATAATCCACCAGCATGCCGTCCCAGGAGTCCGCGCTGACTTTAGGCAGATGGGCGCAGCTCTTGCGGATCAGCCGAAGCCTCTCCTCCACCGGAAAGCAGCCGTGCTTGGCAGGATTATGCAGCACCGCCACAATCACCTGATCAAACAGTGCGCACGCCCTTTCGATCACGTCCAGATGGCCGATGGTCAGCGGATCAAAGCTGCCCGGGTATACACAGATCTTGTCCATAACGCGTTTCCTTTACTCCTTCAGGCTGTAGAAGCTTACGCCCACATAGCCGTACTTGCGGGTGTCGGTCTTTTCATAGGCCCCGGACACCACAGGCAGCGTACGGTACTCATGCTCCACGATCACCGCCGCATCCTCCGCCAGCAGAGGAATCAGCGCATCGGTGACCTGCGTCAGATCCTGCAGCGCATAAGGCGGATCCAGAAACACGAGGTCAAACTTCATGCCCTCGCTTTCCATCAGCCTGACCGTCTGCTGCCATTCGGCCTGAATGATCCGCGTCTCCGCTTCAAAGCCCAGGTTCTTCACATTGAGCTTCTCGATCATGTTGGCCTGTCGGTCCCTGTCTGCCATTACCGCCAGCTTTGCGCCGCGGCTGACGGCCTCCAGCGACAGTGCGCCGCTGCCGGCAAACAGATCCAGCGTCACCGCGTCAATCACCCTGTGCTGCAGGATGTTGAACAGATTCTCCCTCACCCGGTCCAGCGTAGGCCTTGTATCCCGACCCTTGGGGGCCTCAATGGTCCGGGAGCGGGCCCGGCCTGCAATAATACGCATCTTGCTGCAGCCTCCTGCGTCAGTTCAGCTGCTGCGGGCCCTTTTCACGCCGCTGGCGCTGCTGGGCCTTGCGCTGACGCTTTTCCTTCTTCCGGCGCTTCTTCTCGCCTTCAATGATGCCCAGATGCACCAGCTTGCGCTGCTTCACACCCTGCATATAGCCCAGACCATAGGCCACGGCGGGGCAAAGCAGCACCAGTGCGCTGAGACGCTCCAGCGTCAGCAGCGCATCCGCGCCGTAGCTGCTAACCATATTCACCACGGGCATCATGCTCATGCGTACCAGCACGCGCAGCACGTCCTCCAGCTGGAAGCCGACCTCCTGATGGTAGAACATAAGCGCGTTGCCGATCTCGCTACGCACCTCAAAGGAAGAGACCCAGGTAGGCAGCGCACCCAGACCAGTCATCTGGCGGGTAGCCACGCAGGCCAGCGCCACACAGCAGATGACCACCGGCACGCTGCCAAGCAGGGAGATCACAAAGCCCTTGAGGGGATGGAAGCACGCGCTGTGCTCCTTCTCGCCCACGGCATGACCGTTCTTCTTCTGCTCAAAGAGCATCTCGCCCATGTTCACGTCGCCTGTGCCCTTCACAGCGCCGTTCTGATAGAACAGCATCAGCGCCATCAGCGATACGACGCCGTTGAACAGAATGCGGAGCACGTTGTTATCCATGATCAGCGCCATGCCTACCAGCAGGAAGGCAAACGCCATCAGAAGAATATAGCCCACATAACCCAGCGCGTTGCGCACCGTGCGGTGATCCACCGCCTTGCCGGTCAGATACTCCAGCTTGATATCCTTGATATTCGCGGGCTTCCTGGTCTTCTTGTTGTTCCTGGTCTTTGCGTCTGCCATGACAGGTACCGTCCCTTCACTTTTCTTTGGTCAGAATAATACAATACCGTTTTGATCCGCCGCTGCCTTCAGCGGCACGTCCCACTTGTCCTGCGGGATGCTTTCTTCCCATTGCCAGCTCATTGCTGCGCCCAGCGTCATACCGTGCATCTGCGCAATCAGGCGGTCATAATATCCGCCGCCCTTGCCCAGCCGCACGCCGCGCCGGTCGATTCCCTCCAGAGGCACGATCAGCAGTTCCAGCTCCTGACACGGCACAATCAGCGCCTCCGGGGACGGCTCTGCGATGCCCCACCGGCCAGGAACCAGTTCCTCCATGCTGCGCATCTGACGCATGGTCATGTGCGCCTGATCCTCCACCCGGGGCAGCGCAACCGTCTTGCCTGACCTGAGCGCGTGGCGCAGGATCGCCATTACGTCAGCCTCCCACGCAAGAGGGATGTACAGGCCTGCGGCTGAAGCCCTGCGGTAGCAGTCCCAGTCCATCACATGCCTGCAAAGCCGTTCGCTTTCTGCCCTGCGTGCTTCATCGCCGGGGAATCTGCCGCGGATGCTCCGCCGCAGCCAGGCTTTTCCCTCACACGCAGCCATTGAGCCATTCCCTCGGCACACGACATGTAGCGGCCAGCAGCACCTCGTAGCTGATGGTACCCGCCCAGCGGGCAATATCCTCTGCGGAGATGCATTCATCCCCGTCGCCGCCCATCAGCGTGACTGTATCGCCTGCGCATACGCCGGGGATCTCCGTCACGTCAGCCATCATCTGATCCATGCAGACCCGTCCGACCACCTTCGCCCTTTGTCCTCGGATCAGCACCTCCGCCTGGGGACCGGCTGCCCGGTGATACCCGTCGCCATAGCCGCAGGAGATGGTTGCCAGCTGCATGGGCCTGTCCGCAGCGAAGGTGCAGCCGTAGCTGACCCTGTCGCCCTTATCAAGCGTCTTGACGAAGGTGACCTCCGCCGTCCAGGACATCAGCGGCCGAAGCTTCGCAGTGGTCTCTACCGGCGGATAGCCGTACATGGAGATTCCCATACGCACCATATCCAGCGCCGCCTCCGGCATGCGGTGAATCGCAGCGGAATTGCAGCAGTGCCGGAGGATTCCCTCCGGCAGCGCTTCCGTCAGCTGAAGGAAGCGCTGATACTGCATCTGCGTATAGACCATGTTTTCTCCGTCCGCATCGGCGAAGTGCGTGAACGCGCCGGTCATTGCCACATCCGGACACTCCTCCAGCGCAGCAAGGACGGCCTGAACCTCTTCCTCGTTCCTCACGCCCAGACGGCCCATGCCGGTATCCACCTTCAGGTGAACCATAGCCTTGCGGCCGCATGCCTGCGCGGCGGACTGCATCCAGCGGATCATATCCGGCGTGCACACCGCAACCGTGACGCCGTGCGCAGCTGCAGGAAGAGCGGATTCCACAGAGGGTACGCCCAGCATCAGCACAGGGCAGTCAAGGCCTGCCTCACGCAGCGCGACGCCTTCCTCCACCGTGGCCACCGCCAACTGGTCGGCTCCCGCGCCGAGGGCTTCCCTTGCCACCTGCACCATACCGTGTCCGTAGGCGTCTGCCTTGACCACAGCCATAAGCTGTGCCGACTGCGGTACAGCACGGCGGATCTCACGCACGTTGTCGCGCAGCGCGGCCAGATCAATCCGCCTTACCTGATGCCGTACATTCACCCTTGATACGCCTTCTTCAACATTTTCTTCCGTCCAGGGCGGACGGACGTCATGATATTATATCATATTCTTTGCGCAAAGGAAAGAGCAAGCCGCGTTTTTCTGCCTCTCAGCGAAAAAAAGCCGCCGTCATCAGCCCCAGACACGCAGCGCCCAGCACAGGATATACCTTTTCCACCACCGCCGAAAAGCCCAGCATGGCGCACAGCAGCATGCCGCAAAGGCACAGGGTTTCCCTGCCCGGAAGAAGCGTTCTGATTCCCTGCAGGGAGGCGCAGCAGGTGGTCAGCACTGCCAGATACATGCACACGCCCGCCAAGGTATAGCCAGCCAGGCCAAAGCCCGCCATCAGGCGAAGCATGGGCATCGCTTCCCCGCACAGCCCGCTGTGCCGCAGAAGGAGCAGATCGCCGCCCAGCAGCAGCGTCGTCAGCACTGCGGTAAGGACTGCTGCACATTTCCTGCGTTCTCTTAGTGACAGCCTCCCGGCTGATCCTGCCAGCACAGGCACCGCCAGCGCCATGTTGAAGCCCGACCACGCCGCGCCGCGGATCACTGCCTCCCACGGCTTCGCAAAGCTGATCACAGCGCCTTTTTGCGCCGGCAGCAGGAACCCCGCCGCAGACAGCCCCAGCAGAAGGATCACCAATGCACGGCTGATCCCCGCCATCCCTGTCTGTCCCCGGCCTGTCAGAATCCACGCAAGGATTGCCGTCAGCGCCGTACCAATCGCCGATGCATGCCTGACAGGCAGCAGAAGCGCCGCAATTTCGCCCGCTCCGGCCAGCATGGCTCCGCCTGTGGTCAGCATCAGCAGCGCAAAGCACGCACGCCACAGTCTGCCCATTGCGCCGCCTTGCCATGCCCGAGGCATGCCGTCCGGGCCCGCGCTGCGAAGCGCTCCCATGCCCAGCAGCCATACGGCCGAAGCAGCTGCTCCGATCCCCGCAAAGCTCCATATGCCGTACCGGGCAAAAAAACTGTCGATCTCCATGCCCGAGGCAAATCCGGCTCCCACCACCGCGCCCACAGCGGTCAGCGCAGTTTTCCGCGCTTCCTCTTTCATATCATCACCCCGGTGGATGGTACGGCGCAGGGCACAAAAAAAGAACGCCCGAAACCCTCGGGCGCTCCTGTGATCAGCCGTTCTTTTCCAATTCGTGACGGTGGATCTGATTGTTCAGTTCGTTGACGTCGCCGCAGCCCATGGTGATGGCCAGATCGCCCGGCTGCCAGTGGGCGCGCAGATAATTCTCCGTATCGTCGAAGGAAGGCGTCCAGACCGCGTCGATACCGTGGGCGCGCATACCCTCCACCAGCATGCCGCTGTTCAGATCACCGGGATCCTTCTCGCGGGCGGCGCAGATGTCCGTCACCAGCGTGAAATCAGCGACCTCTGTGCAGGTCAGGTACTCGTCGAACAGGGTGCGTACTCGGCTGAAGGTGTGGGGCTGCATCACCGCCCACAGACGGCCCTTGCAGCGCTTGCGGGCAATGGACAGCGCCATACGCATTTCGGTGGGATTATGACCGTAGTCGTGGAAAACCTCCACGCCGTCGATCACGTCGGTCAGCTCAAACCTGCGGTGCGCGCCCACAAAGCGCTGCAGACTCTCGGCCGCCTTGTCCATATCAGCGCCCAGCGCATGGGCTGCAGCCATGGCGGCGAGGCCGTTGAGCACGTTGAAGTCGCCCGGCACACCCATGGTCACCCGGGTGACGAATTCATCCCCGTGATACAGCTCGTAGCTGGCGTAGCCACGGTCGTCCTCCCTGAGATTCACAGGCCGCCAGTCGCACTTCTCCGACAGACCGAAGGTCTCCCTGCGGCAATGCAGCTTCTCCATCTGGCGCATGATCCGTTCGTCATCGCCGTTGCCGATGACAATGCCCATTTCCGGCACCAGCTGCATGAACTGACCGAAGGTATTCTCGATATCGTCAATATCCCTGTAGCAGTCCAGATGATCAGCATCGATGTTCAGCACCACGGCGACAGTGGGCTTCATCTGCAGGAATGAACGGCGGAACTCGCAGGCCTCCGCCAGGAACATGCCCCCCTTTCCGATGCGGGTGGAGCCGCCGATGGCGTCCAGCTTGCCTCCGATGTGGATGGAAGGATCAAGCCCGCCCTCCATCAGAATCTGACTGAGCATGGAGGTGGTGCTGGTCTTGCCATGGGCTCCGCAGATGCCCACGGATTCCGGGTAGCCCTCCATCAGCTGACCCAGCAGATACGCGCGCTCCATGGAAGGTATGCCCAGCCTGTCGGCCTCCATGCGCTCGGGATTGTCCGCCGCAATGGCTGCGGTATACACCACCAGATCCGCCCCGCGGACGTTCTCCGCCCGCTGACCGATGAAGGTTTTCACGCCTGCACGGCGCACGTCCTCCATCAGGTATCCGTCGGTCCGGTCGGAACCGGTCACCTGATAGCCCTTGTCCACCAGCATCTCTGCAAGGCCGGACATGCTGGAGCCGCCTACGCCGATCATGTGGATGCGCTTGCCTTTATAATCATTGATGTGAGGTACGTTCATTCCGCTCACTCGCTTCCTGATGAATATGGTTCAAGCTATTATATACCATAGCGGGGTGAATAATCAAGTTTTGCAAGCAACGAATATTTGTTCGTGTTCGCCTTGACGCAGTCATGCGCATCCTGTACAATACAGTCAGGAGGCGATCCTGTGGAAGAAATCAGCGCAAGGCGTCTGCTCATACCGCTGAAGGGCGAGATGGAGCATTTCTTTTATGCAGACTGGAACATGAACCTTTACCGGGGCTGCAGTCACGGCTGCATCTACTGCGATTCCCGCTCTGTATGCTACAGGCTGGATCATTTTGATCAGGTAAGGCCGAAGCACGACGCGCTGCGTATGCTGGATGAGGAGCTGCGCGGCAAACGCTGCAGGGGCGTCATCACCATGGGCGCGATGAGCGATCCCTACAACCCGCTGGAAAAGGATCTGCTCCTGACCCGGGGCGCGCTGGAGGTCATCCTCCGCCGGAGCTGCGGCGCAGCCTTCACGACCAAGTCAGCCCTGTGCGCCCGCGACGCGGCGCTTCTGTCCGATATATCCAGGCGCGCGCCGGTGTGCGCAAGGCTCACAATCACCTGTGCGGACGACAGCCTGTGCCGCCGTGTCGAGCCGCATGTGTCCACGTCCTCGGAGCGTTTTCACGCGCTCCGGACGCTTTCGGACGCAGGCGTTTTCGCAGGCGTATGGCTCAATCCCGTGCTGCCCTTCATGACCGATTCGCCGGACAACATCCTCGGCGTGGTGCGCCGCGCCGCAGACTCCGGCGCCAGATTCGTGGTATGCTTTTTCAGCATGACGCTGCGCACAGGCAACCGTGAGTATTATTTCAACGCTCTGCAGCGGGATTTCCCCGGCGTAAGGGAAAGGTACCTGTCCCACTTCGGTAACGCCTATGAATGCGTTTCCCCGCGCGCAGAGGAGCTGTATGCGCTCTTCTGCGATGAATGCCGTCGTCTGGGGCTGCTGTGGGAGTTCCGCGATATCAACCGGGCCATGTTCGCCGCCCAGCCGGAGCAGATCAGCATGTTCTGACAAAACAACGCATCCGCCCTTTCCCGGACGGATGCGTTTTGATTTATCCCTGAAGAATCTCCGCCTTGGCCTTCTCCAGCGCGGCGATTACCCGATCGCACCACTGGTCGAATTCGGGATCCTCCCTCTGAAGCTCCGGATGCGCCAGAATATTCTCCAGCGACCGCCGGATGCCCTGATCCATCCGCACCGTGCAGCAGAAGCCCGGCACCACCTTCTTGATCTTGCTGCAGTCAAAGACCACAGAATTGGCCTTATCACCCACCAGACCGCCGTTGAAGTCGTAGCGTCCGGCGTCGTGCAGGAAGGAGGAGGCCACGTAATAGGGCCTGAAGGGCACCTCGAGGCAGTCCGCAATGGTCTGGTAGATCTGATTCCACGTCACAGACTCGTCCGAGGTGATCTGGAAGGTCTCGCCGATGGCATGCACGTTGCCCATCAGGCCGATGAAGCCCTTGGCAAAGTCGCTGTTGTGAGTCACGGTCCACAGGGAGGTGCCGTCGCCGTGCATGATGACGGGCTTGCCCTCGATCATCCGCTTCACCACAGACCAGAAGCCCTTGTCGCCGGTTACGTCAAGCGGTAGGAAACGCTCGTCATAGGTATGGCTGGGACGGACGACGGTGACCGGGAAGCCCTCCTCCCGGTACTTGCGCATCAGGAAATCCTCGCAGGCAATCTTGTCCCGGGAATACTGCCAGTAGGGATTGCACAGGGGCGTGGACTCGGTGATGACGTGGTTGCGGGGCGGCTTCTGATAGGCGGATGCGGAGCTGATGTACATGTACTGCTTCGTCCGTCCCCGGAAGATGCGCCAGTCCCGCTCCACCTGCTCCTGCCTGAAGCCGATGAACTCGCACACGCAGTCAAAGGTCATACCCTCCAGCTTCGCCGCCAGCTCCGCCTCATTGTTTGCGTCCGCCTGAATCACCCGCACGCCCTCCGGCACACGCTCCATCCTGTTGCCGCGGTTGACAAGGATCACTTCCCACTCGGGATTCTGTGCAAGCTGCTTCACAATGCCGGAAGAGATCGTGCCGGTTCCGCCGATAAACAAGGCCTTCATGCTGTTATTCCTCCCGTAACGTATACAAATTAGAAAACGGATGCTCTTTTCTCCCAGTATACCCGAATCAGTCCCTCAATGCAAGCAGTTGACACATGTGCATGAATCTGTTATAATCGTTGCGTTTGCAACGTTGCATACGCAACGATTCATTGATACAGAAAGGATGAATCATATGCCGCCCCTGATGAGGCAGATCAACATCACCTCCCGCTGCGCCACCCTCTATCGCGAGCGGGAGCTGAGCGGCACGGGCCTTGCAGGCTGCCAGACGCCGTATCTGCTGGCGCTGTACCGCCGTCCCGGCATTTCACAGGAGGAGCTTGCCCGGGATCTGAACGTGAACAAATCCTCCGTAGCCCGGCAGCTGGCCGCCATGGAGAAGGAAGGCTATATCCGCCGCGAACCCTCCAGCGGCGACAGGCGCATCCTGCTGGTCTATCCCACGGAGAAGGCTCACGCCCTGCACGAGCAGCTGTCCCAGATTCTGCGGGCTTGGAGCGGCTACCTTACCGCCGATTTCACCCAGGAGGAACGCGAAACCCTCTCCCGGCTGATGGGCCGCGTGGCCCGGCGTGCCGAAGCCTATGTGAAAGGAGTTGAACCGCCGTGCGAACCCTCGTCAGATACCTGAAGCCTCACTTCGGACACATGGGCCTGCAGCTGACCATCAAAATGCTGGGTACGGTGGCTGAATTGTTCCTGCCCAGCCTGCTGTCCATCATTCTGGACGAATGCGCCCCCTCCGGCAATATGGCAGGCGTGTGGTGGCTGGGTCTGGGCATGGTGCTGAGCGCGCTCGCCGCCTGCGTGGGCAACGTGGTGGCCAACCGAATGAGCACCAGCATCACCAGACAGTTTACCTACGCCATGCGGCGGGATCTGTTCCGCAAGGTGACTGCCCTTTCCGCCGCCCAGCAGGACAGGGTGACCGACGCCTCGCTGGTGTCGCGCCTGTCCACCGATACCTACAACGTCAACAACATGGTGGATCGTCTGCAGCGTCTGGGCGTACGTGCGCCGATCATGCTGCTGGGCGGTATCTGCGTCAGCCTGACGCTGGATCCCGTGCTGACGTTGGTGCTGATTGCCACCCTGCCGCTGCTGGCCATGACGGTGATCTTCACCAGCCGCAAGGGCGTACCGCTGTTCACGCGCGTACAGGAAGGACAGGATCACATGGTGCGCAAGGTGCAGGAGAATATGTCCGGCGCCCGCGTCATCCGCGCTCTGTCCCGCACGCAGCATGAGCGCGAGGCTTTCGAGGAGGTCAACGAGGAGCTCTCCCGCCGCCAGCGCACCGCTGACATGACCATGGCCGTGGTCAGCCCCATTGTGAATCTGGTGCTGAACACAGGCCTTGCGCTGGTTGTGCTGGTGGGCGCATACCGCGTGTCCGTCGGCGCGGCGCTGCCGGGAACCATTATCGCCTTCCTGAGCTACTTCACCATCATCCTCAACGCCATGCTGTCCATTTCCCGCCTGTTTGTCATGTACTCGAAGGGCTCTGCCAGCGCACGGCGCATTGAGGAAATCCTTCTCATGCCCGAGGATCTGCTGATGCAGGAAGCCCCCGCCCACGACTCGGGCGCCCATGTGGCCTTCCGGAACGTGAGCTTCTCCTACAACAAGCACTATGACAACCTGTCCCATATTGATTTTGAGATCGGCCACGGGCAGACGCTGGGCGTCATCGGCCCCACCGGCTCCGGCAAAAGCACGCTTCTTTCCCTGCTGATGCGCCAGTACGATCCCGATCAGGGTGAGATTCTGCTGGACGGCAAGCCGCTTCCTTCCCTGACCCGTGATGAACTGCACGGCCGGCTGGGCGTGGTGTTCCAGAACGACTTCCTGATGGCGGACACCATCCGGGAGAACATCCGCTTCGGCCGCGAGGTCTCCGGGGAATCCATGCAGAATGCCATTGACTGTGCGCAGGCAGGCTTTATCCGCAAAAAGGAAGGCGGTCTGGAGTTCCCGCTGAACGTGAAGGGCCGCAACCTGTCCGGCGGTCAGCAGCAGCGTGTGCTGATCTGCCGCGCTCTTGCCGGCGATCCCCGCCTTCTCCTGCTGGACGACTGCTCCTCCGCGCTGGACTTCCGTACCGACCGGGAGCTGCGCCATGCCCTGCGGGAACGTCACGGCCAGGCCACCACCATCATCGTGGCCCAGCGCGTGTCCTCCGTGATGGCGGCGGACAAAATTCTCGTGATGGACAAGGGCCGCATCATCGGCATGGGAACCCACGAGGAACTGCTGAAGAACTGCCCCATGTACCGTGAACTGACGCTGATGCAGCTGGGAGGTGAAGCCGTATGATCAACGCACGCGGTCCCCGAGGACGCGGCGCCACCGGCGCGCGCACCCGTCAGCCTGCCTCGCAGGTGCTCAAAAAGCTGTGGAAGTACCTCGCCCGGTATCAGTGGCTGATCATCGCCGCATCCCTGCTGAGCGTGCTGGCCAATATTCTGGCGCTGCTCTCTCCCCGCCTCTCCGGCGCAGCCATCGATGCAATCCTTCCCGGCAGCGTGAACTTCCCCATCGTCATCCGTTATGTGCTGCTGATGGTGCTGGTTGCGGCCCTGTCCGCCGGCCTGAGCTGGCTCCTCTCCGCCATGATGATCCGTCTGTCCCGGAGCGTAGTCAAGCAGATGCGCGCAGACCTGTTCAATCACATGACCTACCTGCCGGTCAGCTTCTTTGATACCCATCAGACCGGCGACGTGATCTCCATTCTCTCCTACGACGTGGATACCGTGGGCGCGTCCATCTCCACCGACCTGACGCAGATCCTCACCAGTCTGATCACCGTGGTGGGCAGCTTCTCCATGATGATGAGCATCTCCCCGGTGCTGATGATCATCTTCCTGTTCACCATTCCCGTATCCATCATGTTCACCAAGCACCGCTCCCAGAAGGTGCGGCCCCTGTTCAGCGCCCGGTCCCGGATGCTTGGCAAGCTCAACGGCTACAACGAGGAGACGGTGTCCGGCCTCAAGACCATCCGCGCCTATCACCAGGAGGATGAGTTCAACGACCGCTTCGCCACCCACAATGGCGACGCGACCACCGCCACCTGGCGCGCGGAGCATTATGCCGTCAAGACCGGCCCTACCGTGAACCTGATCAACAACATCTCCATGTCGCTGGTCAGCGTGTTCGGTTCGGTGCTGTACATGCTGGGCGGTATTACCCTGGGCGGAGTCAGCTCCTTTGTGCTGTACTCCCGCAAGTTCTCCGGCCCCATCAACGAGTTCGCCAATATTCTTTCCGAGCTTCAGTCGGCTCTGGCCGCCGCCGAGCGCGTGCTGGGCCTGATCGAAATGGATGTGGAGCCTGAGGACGCACCCGACGCAGCCGACGTGATCCACTGCCGGGGCGAAGTGGAATTCCGGGACGTGTCCTTCGGTTATACGCCTGACGTGACCGTGCTGCACGACGTATCCTTCACCGCCTCGCCCGGCAAGACCATCGCCATTGTAGGCGAAACCGGCTGCGGCAAAACAACCATGATCAACCTGCTGATGCGCTTCTACGACGTCTCGAAGGGCGCGATCCTGCTGGACGGGCGGGATATCCGCTCCCTGAAGCGCTCCAGCCTGCGCCGCCAGTTCACCATGGTGCTGCAGGATACCTGGCTCTTTGACGGTACCGTGTACGACAACATCGCCTACGCCCGGCCCGACGCTACCCGCGAGGAGGTCATCGCCGCCGCCAAGGCCGCGCACATCCACGAGATGATCCTCTCCCTGCCCGACGGCTACGATACCGTGGTCACCGGCAGCGGCTCCAGCATCAGCAAGGGCCAGAAGCAGCTGATGACCATCGCCCGTGCCATGCTGCTGGATGCGCGCATGCTGATTCTGGACGAAGCCACCTCCAACGTGGATACCCGCACCGAGCACCTGATCCGCGACGCCATGCTCGCGCTGCAAAAGGGCCGCACGTCCTTCATCATCGCCCATCGTCTCTCCACCATCGTGGGCGCGGACGAGATTCTGGTGATGGACAAGGGCCGCATTGTGGAACGCGGCACCCACAGTGAACTGCTTGAAAAGAACGGCGTATATGCCGCCATGTACAACGCGCAGTTTGATCACGCAGGCCCCGCCGCCTGACGGCGTACAGAAAAGGCTCCATGCTTTCAGCAAGAAAGCATGGAGCCTTTGTGCTTCGTCAGCGCGATACGATCTTCAGCAGCCGTTCGTGCATCACGATCATCAGCAGAATGATTACCAGCAGGAACCAGGGGAACAGGCCCGCGCTGATGTGATCCGCCAGCATGCCGAATACCGGCGGCATCAGGCAGGAGCCCGTATAGGCGCTGGCCATCTGTACGCCGATCATGGCCTGGGAATGCTCCTCGCCGAAATGTTCCGGCGTAGAATGAATAATGCAGGGATACACCGGCGCACAGCCAAGGCCAACAATCACAAGACCTGCCAGCGCAGCCGTATCGCCCAGGGGAAGCAGCATACACGCAACGCCCAGCAGAATCACAAGAGAGCCTGCGCGGATCATGGTTTCATCCCTGAACTTCACGGTGATGAAGCCGCAGAAGCCGCGCCCCAGCGTGATGCCAAGGTAGAACAGGCTGGCAAACCGGGCAGCCGTTTCCGGATCAAGCCCTCTGTGCAGCGCAAGATAGCTGCTGGCCCACAGCCCGGCGGTGCTTTCCATGGCGCAGTAGCAGAAGAAGGTGATCATGATCGCCTTTGCGCCGCGGATGCTCACCACCTCGCGCAGCGGCATTGCCCGTGCTGCGTCGCCCTCTGCAGCCTCCATCCCGGGACGCTTCTTCCACAGGGGCAGGCTGATGAGCAGGATCGCCGTCAGCACCAGTTGAATCACGCCTACCCAGCGATAGCCCGCAGGCCAGCCGAAGCCGCCGGAAAGGGCATAGCCCATGATATACGGCCCCGCCGCCGCGCCCACGCCCCACATGCAGTGCAGCCAGCTCATGTGACGGCTGGAATAGTGCAGCGCCACATAATTGTTGATGGACGCATCCACGCCGCCCGCGCCAAGGCCGTATGGAACGGCGATCAGGCACAGAAGCCAGAAGGAGCGGCTCACCGAGAAGCCCCACAGCGCCAGCATGGTCATGGCCACGCTGACAGCGGTCACAAGCCCGGTGCCGTACTTCAGCGTCAGACGGTCGCTCTGCAGGCTCGCTGCAATGGTGCCGCAGCTGATAATGAAGGAAATCACGCCCGCCCAGCTCACCGGTACGTTCAACTGCTGATACATGACCGGCCACGCCGCGCCCAGCAGCCCGTCAGGCAGACCAAGGCTTATGAAGGCCAGATAGATCACCGAGAGAAGAAGCATTGTCATCCTTTCATCCTCCGCATCCGAGCTTACCGTGCCAGCGTCCAGAAAGCCACTGCGCTGGCTGCAGCCACATTCAGCGAATCCACGCCGTGGGACATGGGAATCATGACTGTATAATCGCAGCCTGCAATGGTCTGCCGCTGCAGACCGTCGCCCTCCGCGCCCAGCAGCACCGCCAGACGCGCTTCGCCCCGGACGGCCGGATGCTCAATGCTCACGGCCCTTTCGTCCAGCGCCATGGCAGCCGTTCTGAAGCCCCACTGTCGCAGCTGCTCAGTGCCGCGCTCCAGCCACTCGGCGGCGGTCATAGGCATCACCGCCCACGGAATCTGAAACACTGTGCCCATGCTGACCCGTACCGAACGGCGGCCCAGCGGATCGCAGCAGCTGGGGGCGAGCAGCACCGCATCCATCCCCAGCGCAGCGGCATTGCGGAAGATCGCCCCCACATTGGAAGGATCCACCAGATTCTCCAGCACGGCAATCCGCCGCATCCCTCTGCATATCTCCTCTGCGCTGCGCGGAGAGGGACGCTCCATGGCGCAAAGTACGCCCCTTGTCAGCGCAAAGCCGGTCAGCTTTTCCAGTACGGCGCTTTCCGCAGTATAAACAGGAACGTCTCCGCACCGCGCAAGCGTGCCCGCAGCCTTGCCTTCAATGTGCCTGCGTTCCATCAGGAACGACAGGGGCTTCAGTCCGGCGTCCAGCGCATGACCGATCACCTTCAGGCCCTCCGCTATGAAAATCCCCTGCTCCGCTTCCTTCCGTACGCGCAGCTGGGCTTGCGTCAGGCGGACGTATACGTCCAGCTCCGGCGCATCAAGAGACGTGATTTCAATCACCCTTGCCATGCTTACGCCTCCCCGCCCAAAAGATTCAGCGAACGCATCAGCATGGGCAGCGCCTGCTCGAAGGCCGCACCGTAGCGCAGCGGAAGCCCGTTTTCCAGTGTTTTCTCCATGGCGACGTGGGTGAAATCCACCGCAATGCGGATGGCCTCGCCCGTGCTCCTGCCGCAGAGCATCGCGCCCATCATCGCGCTGGCAAAGCTGTCGCCCGTGCCGTAGAACACATGATCCAGATGCTTCGCGCCCTGGAAGGAGAACGTGCCGTCCGCAGCGCAGAAGCCGCCTGCGCCCAGCTGATCTCCATGCTTCACACCGGTGATGATCACCTGTCCGCAGCCGTAGCGGGAAGCAAGCTCCTCCAGCAGACGGCGAACCGTCTTCTGATCAGGCGAAGGCTCATAGGGCCTGTCCAGCAGGATGCAGGCCTCCGTCAGGTTGGGGACAATCACGTCAGCAAGCCTGCACAGCTCTCCCATGCCCGCCGCCATCTCCTGCGTATAGGTAGCATACAGGCGGCCATGATCCGCCATCACAGGATCCACCAGCGTCAGCGCCCCGGGACGGCGGTAGCGGCTGATAACCTCGCCCACCAGTTCTATCTGTTCAAAGGAGCCAAGAAAGCCGGAGTACACGCCGTCAAAGCACAGCGGAAGCGTTGCCAGATGATCGGCAATCCCCCGCATCTCCCCGGTCAGATCCAGACAGGTGTAGCCGGTAAACTCCCCCGTATGGGTGGATAAGAGCGCCGTAGGCAGCGCCGAAGTATGGATACCGCAGGCCGAGAGAATCGGCAGCGCCACCGTCAGCGAGCAGCGTCCCACACAGCTTAGGTCATGGATAGCCAGCACCTGCTTCTGCATCAAGGTCCCTCCTGAAAAATCAGTCACTGCATGATACCGCAAACAGCCGGATTTTGCAACCCCCGCTTTACTTTCCGCCCTGCTGATGGTACAATACCTGAAGCGCAATGAAAGGAACTGATCCGCAATGACCGACGAAACCCGGCTTACGCCCCAGCAGGAGGAAGCTCTGCGCGAGTATGTGGCCCAGCAGGCCGAGGCGCAGCGCTTCATCCGCTCCCTGACCCTTCCCCAGCTTGCCGCGCTTTCCGACCGTGAATTGTTCGACGCGGTCCGTCTGCGCCTGATCGACGAAGCGCACACCGCCGACGAAGATACCGTCATTCCCCTTGCCCGACAGGTCATGCACGTCATCGTTGCCTTCTATGACGAATTCCGCAGCGGCGGACTGTGCCTGTTCTTCGCCGGAGCAGGCCGTGTGCTGGCTCCGGATCTGGCAGACTGCCTGATCGAAGTCGGCGCGGAGGATCATGCCGAGCTGCTGACCGCCTTCATGAACGTGCACGGGGTAAACCCGGAGGATCTGGAGTCCTTTGCCTGCACCTCCACCGCACAGCTGCTGGAAACCTCCCAGCGCCTGCCCTTCGACGATTTCGACCGCACCTTTGAGGATCTGATGAAGGACCAGCCTCTGGAGCCGCTGTGCGCGGCCTATATCCGCAAGCACTTCCCAGAATTTGCATAACGCGCAGGACACACAAAACCGGCCGGATCAAATTGATCCGGCCGGTTTTTCAGAAGCTCTGACAGAGGAACACAGGCTTGCGATAGAACACCTTCGCCGCCTTCTCTGCGCTGCAATTCAGGCGCACCTGCGGCAGCCAGGCGAAGTCCTCCGTGCTGTGCTTGCCCAGGATCAGACGGGTAAAGTCCTGAATAGTCAGGCTGATATCCGGCTCTTTCTCCGTACGCTCCACACGGTTTTCCTTTCCGGGCGCAAAGCTTGCCTCAAAGCGGCCGTTGTTCTGCGGGATCTGCGTATCCTCCACCTCGATGACAAGGCTGCCCTCGCCCCGCATGGCAGCCAGCTGCAGCGCCTTTTCCACGTTGATCACCCGCGCCATACCTTTTGTGACCCTTTCGCAGTGGACAAAACCGTTCTGCCATTCGGGAATCAGCGCGTCCGGACTGATATCCTCCGGCGTGAGGAAGTGCGCATAGCTGTGATCCGCTGACATGGAGGCCAGCAGCATCAGAAGACCCTCGAAGCCCTCCCGGTCCGCAAAGACAAACCGCCGGCACTTCAGCACGTCCTCACCGTCCTCCTCCTGAGGGCGGCAGGTCAGGTAGCCTTTGGGCTCGCCCTCCGCGCTGCGGTAGAGGTAGGTGTACGTCTTCTCCGCAAAAGGATCCGGATCCTTCGCCCATGCATATTCCACGTCCTCGCCGATGACCATACAGTTGTAGCGCTGCTGCCACGCCCGGGCGACCTTCATCAGATCAGCCCGCAGATCCACGCCCTTTTCCGCCAGCACGCAGGAACCCGGCATCTTCTTTTTCGGGATCAGCCGCAGATCGATCTTCCAGTACAGGCCCATGGCGGCCATCTCATACCCGAACTTGCGATAAAACACGTTGCGGAAGGGATGCAGATAGGAAAACACTGCTCCCTCGTCGTACATCACGGGCAGAGCAGCCTCAAAGCAGCCTCTGACGCCGCCTCCGTTACGATATTGAGGGAAGCTGGCCACCCCGCCCACGCCGTCCATGCGCACGTTATGTCCGTCGAAATTCATGCGGAAGGGCATCACGGCCATGGCGCTCATCATGGTCTGATCATCATCCGCGAAGGCTGCCCAACGCATATGCCAGTACTTCTGCGACCGGTCGCGGGGATTCTCCTCCATGCGCCGCACGGCTTCCTCCGCCGTCTCATCGCTGCCGTGCAGCGGGAACTCATAGGCCACGGCGGCCATTTCTGCACAGCGGCGCAGCTCTTCCGCCCTGATTCTTCTGATAATCATTCTTCATCACCTTTCCCGGATGAATCCGCTTTTGCTTTTTCCACAAGCCTGACGAGGGCTTCCTCAAATCGCCGGTCGTCCTCCGCCGCGCGTTTTGCCGGTCCCTTCAGATGATGCTTTCCGCTGGCCCGTCGGGCTTTTTTCGCCATATGGCGCTCCATCAGCAGCCGGTCGATGTTATCGTTTGTGTACCATCTGCCGCTCTGATGAATCCCGTACGCGCCCTTGCCCAGCGCCATGCCCGCCACGCCGTAATCCTGCGTCACTACCACGTCGCCGCGTCGGCAAAGGTTCACCAGCGCAAAATCCACCGCATCCGCGCCCGCGCCGATCACCCGAACCTCGCTGTAATCCGAAAACAGCACATGATTCGTATCGCACAGCAGCGTGACCGGCAGGGCATGATCCCTGGCAACCCGCTCCACAATGCGCACCACAGGACATGCGTCCGCATCCACATAAATATGAGGCATAGGCCCTCCAAAAAATCAGATCAGAATGCCGTCGCAGTGATCCACTTCATGCTGGATGATCTGCGCCGTCCAGTCCCTGAAGGTCGTCCTGCGGGGCCTGAAGCCGCCGTCCAGATACGTGACCTCAATTTCCTTGTAGCGTGTAGTCTTCCTCACCCCGCCAAGGGACAGGCAGCCCTCCTCCGCCTCGTAGGGCTGACGCTTGCGGACAATCACGGGATTAATCATAACGACGGCAAGGCCGCCCATGCTGACCGCAATAATCCGCTTGCGCACGCCGATCATATTTGCGGCCATGCCAACACATTCATGGGCATGAGCCTGCAGGGTTTCGGCCAGATCGATCGCAGTCTGCCTGTCGCTCTGGTCAGCATCCGCCGAAGGCTGTGAGAGAAACATCGGGTCACGCATAATGGGTCTGATCATGGAAATTGCTCCTTGTCTGCGTCTTCATCAGGATGATAGCACACCCCCGCGCCGATTGCAACACATGGTTTCACATGCGTTTGAGCTCTTCCCTGCGGCATTGTGCTGAATTGATAATGTATTTCTCCCCGTCCCTGCGCGCAGCTGTTCCCATAATCAGTTGAATTTCCATAAAACACAGAAAACGGCAGCCCCTTTTCAGGGACTGCCGCATCTGTTGTTCAGGCGTCAGGCTTCGTCGTTATCGCCGCGGGATGCGGATTCATTCCGGGCCGCATTCTGCTGATTGCGGTACGCACGGCTTCCTACCCGGTGGGTGGAGCCGCTTCCTCCCTCGCGGTAGGATGCGGTGTAGCTGGGCCTGTCCTCGCCGAACGCGGAGGGACGGCTGTAACTGGCGCTCTGCTCGCCGGTTTCCTTCTGCGGAGCCGACGGCCGCTGGTAGGGATTCTGCTGTGCGCCGGGCGTGTAGGGCCTGCGTGCCTGAGGCTGCTGATAGCCGGAGGGCCGCGCCGTGCCTGCCTGATTGGTATACACGCCGGTTCTGGGCTGATTGGCCTGTCCCGACTGCATGCTGCGCTGCTGCTGTGCGCTGGCCCGCTGCTGCTGGGCCGCCTGTGCGCGGCGCTGCGCCGCACGCTGAGCCGCCCTGCGCTTGTTCTGGCTGTAGAGCACATAGGCGTACACGCCGCCGCCAGCCAGCACCAGCAGTACAATGGCGATGATCCAGCCTGCGTTGAAGCCGCCGGTCTCTTCCTTGTCGCCGGGAGAATTCACGTCCACGGCGGGAAGCATCTCCAGCGTGGGCGCGGGCGTTGCGGTCACGTTCCGGGTTGCAGTGGGCAGGGCGTCATCCGTCTGAATAGGCGCGACGGTGGCGAAGGGATCAAAGGGCGCGTAGCTGACCTGCAGACCGTTGTTGGGATTGGTCCACTCGTCCACAACCTTATCCTCTTCAGGAATCACGCCGCCGGTATAGTCTCCGGTATTATCCTGATTATTGTTCGCCGCAGAGTTGTTGGCCACGCCCTGACGGTATTCGTCGCTGGTCAGGAAATCGGTGAATTCGGAAATAGTCATGGGCTGGAAGTACTTGCCGGACACATAGCCTTCCTGCTCGTTGTACTTGACGCGGTACCAGGTGGTATCGCCTACCTGCTCGGTACCCAGCACCAGACACATGGCGTACCTGCGGAGCACGCCCAGCCGGCTGGCGGAGGTGCTGGCAGCGCTGCGGAAGTTCACGGAGCTGGCGTTCACATAGCCGTAGGAGGACAGCGTGTCAGGGTTGATGGTGGGCTGCACGGTTTCCTGCGGATCAGCCTCGGTAGTGACCATGTGCAGCATATCCGCACGGATAAAGCCCAGCACACCGCTGTACTTGACGGAATGCCATGCGTCGCCGTTCTGATCATAGGCCTGACCCAGTACCTCTACTTCAGTATTGGCGGGCAGGATAGCGATGATCGCGCCTGCGAAGTCATAGGTCTGGCGGAAGAACACGCCGTCGCCCACGGTCACAGCAGTACCGACGATCTGGGGCGGAGTCTCCGTAGGCGGAGCGGAGATTTCAGGCTCCTGCTCTGCCTCCCACTTATCGATGTACCACTGGGCCTCTTCCTTGGTAATGGTGCGCAGGGAGCTGTGAGGCACCATACCGGGCTGCTCGTCCAGCGTGGATACGGTGCTCCATGCCTGACCATCCTCTGCGTACTGCTGGTTGTACACATACAGCAGCGTATCCTTGGCCAGGGGCTTGATGATGCTGCTGTCGCTGGCAGAAATTTCCGTACGCAGCGCCACCGTTTCAGTGGTCAGCGCGTAACCCACATACTGGGCCGGACGGGCGTAGACGAAGCGAACCTCTGCAGGCTCAGCCGCGCCGGAAACCGCGTCCACCACCACCTGCACGCTGGACGCGCTGATCAGGTTGTAGCCGTTCACGCGGCTGCTGGCGGGGATTACCGTGGTAGGCACGGCGGAAGTGCAGGTCACCATCTGACGGTCCAGCTCCTCGCCGTTTTCATTCACATAGATGACGGGAACGCTGACGCTCACCGTCGCCGGAGGCAGCGCACGATAGGTGAAGCGCACCTCGCTCTGGCTGGGCAGACCGCTTTGCGCATCCACGGTCACGGTGACGCTGCCGGCGGATACCAGCGCGTAGCCCTCGGTCTTTCCGCTGGTGGGGGTCACGATACGCTCTGCGTCGCTGGAGCAGATCACTGTCTGGCGATCCAGCTCCGCGCCCTCCTCAGTCACATACAGCACCGTCACCTCGGCGGTCTTCACTTCGGGCGCGGGCAGACGGTAGGTGAAGACCACCTGCGCAGGCTCCGCAGCGCCGGTTTCCGTATTGACGGTCACCTGCACGCCGGGCGCGCTGATCAGCACATAGTCCGCAGGCACCTTGCTGCTGACGGGCGTTACGTTCACAGGCTGTTCGGAGGTCACATGCACAGACAGGCGATCCAGCTCCGTGCCGTCCTCCAGCTGATAGATCACGGGTACGTCAGCCGTCTTCACGACAGGCGCGGGCAGACGGTAGGTGAAGACCACCTGCGCGGGCTCGGCAGCGCCGGTTTCCGCGTTGACGGTCACCTGCACGCTGGGTGCGCTGATCAGCACGTAATCCGCAGGCACCTTGCCGCTGGCGGGCGTAACGGTCACCGTCTGTGCGGAGGTCGCGGGCGTGGACTGACGGTCAAGCTCCGTACCGTCCTCCAGCTGATAGATCACCGGCACGTCTACCGTCACGGGTTCCGTACCGTTCAGATCCTCATGGGTGTATTCGGGCAGCGGCTGAGGATAGTTTGCAGCCATGTAGGCGTCGCTGTCCTTCTTCGTCATCATCTCGATGCAGTCGCTGCGGATATAGGCCTGCTGATTCTCGTACAGCACGCGGTACCACACCACGCCGTCTTCATTGACCTCGGCGCGGAGCATGTAAATCACCGTATTCTTGGCCAGACGGCCCAGAGATTTGGAATCGGTGGTAGCCTCGGCACGCACGTTGACCTTGTTCTTTACCAGCGTGCCAAAGCGGTTGATCATCTCGCCCTGGGGCACCGGCACGTCCGGCTCCTCCACGACCAGTTTCGCAAAGGTGAAGACTACCTCGGCGGGGGTAGCCACGCCCGAGGCGTCCACGCTGACCTGCACGGGCGCAGCGCTGGCAATGTCGTAATCCGCAGGCACCACATACACGTCGGGAGCAACCGTGGTGACGGCATTCACAGGCAGGGTAGCCTGCTGGGCAGGAGCAATATCCTGACCCTCCTGACCCTTGTAGCGCACGGTAACGGTCACGTTCGCAGGCACAACAGGCTGCTCAGGCTCCGTCTGCTCCTTTTCATAAAGGAAAACGAATTCATACTGACTGGCCGTACCGTCGGCATACACCTCCACCTGATAGGCAGCAGGCGTACCTTCAGCCAGCACATAGCCCTCCTGCAGATCGGAGGGGCGGGCGTCCACGCCGTACACGCCGGCCTGGCTGATCGCACCCTGCTGGGAGGTAGCCACGCTCTCCCCTGCCGCGTTGCGGTAATGCACCGTAATGGTCACGTTGATGACCACAGGCTCCTCAGGTTCGGGCTGGGGCTCGGCAGGAATCTCCGCATAGGTGAACACCACAGGATTCTCACTGACGCTGCCGTCGCTGTAGACTGACACATACCGGACCGCTTCCACACCTTCCGCCAGCGTATAGCCGTCAAAGGCGGGCGCGGTGATCTCGTTGTGATGGTCTTCGACGCAGGTCACGGTATCCACGCCCAGCGTCTGACCACCGAGCGTCTGGTAGATTACCTCTACGTCCACAGAAACAGGGGGCACGGGATCAGGCTCCACGTAGGTCTTCTGATACTGGAACACCACGGGATTCACGCTGGCGCTGCCGTCAGCGTACACCTCCACCGTCACGCTGCCGGAGCTGATCAGGTCATAACCCTCGTAGCTGCGGGCATTGGCGGTGTAGGGCTTTACCTCGGTCACGGTCACAGTTTCGCTTTCATTGATCACGCCGCCGTCGGACACATACTGGATGGTGATATCAGCGGTAGCCGGAGGCACGGGATCGGGCTCCACGTAGGTCTTCTGATAC
>JAFURI010000103.1 GCA_017471885.1 Clostridia bacterium
AGGTAATGAAGCTGGCTAAGGGCTACTGGGGCGCTAAGTCCAAGCAGTACCGCGCCGCAACCGAGCAGGTTGCCCGTTCTCTGCGCTATGCCTTTGAAGGCCGTAAGCTGCGTAAGCGTGATTTCCGCTCCCTGTGGATCACCCGTATCAACGCTGCTGCCCGCCTGAATGGCATGAGCTACTCCACCTTTATCAATGGCCTGAAGAAGCAGAACATCACCGTCAACCGCAAGATGCTGGCTGACCTGGCTGTGAATGATCCTGCCGCCTTCGCCAAGCTGGTGGAGATCGCCAAGGCCTAATCGCCTGAGCGATTGCGATCAAGCAATATGAACCCCCGTCCAAAGATGGACGGGGGTTTTTGCATATTGAGCGGGAAGAAAATCGTTGATCCGTGGCTTTTCTCTGTTTTTTGCTCGACAGAAATGCAGGAATGGCGTACAATGATTGCACCCCTGCAAGAAATCGAGCGGAAACGGAGTGACATATATGAAGTATGTGCTGATTATCGGCGACGGCATGAGCGACGATCCGGTACCGGAGCTGGGCGGCAAGACCCCGCTGGAATATCTGGAGCTGCCTTACATGGGTATCCTCTCCGGCAGCGAAGCGGGCTCCTGCCAGACAGTGCCCGAAGGTGTGCCTGCGGGCAGCGATACCGCGATCCTGAATATCTTCGGCTATGATCCCCGGTGGAGCTACACCGGCCGCAGCGTGCTGGAGGCAGCCGGCGTGGGCGTGACGCTCAAACCCGGCGAGGTGTCCATGCGCGTCAATCTGTGCGCGGTGGAGGAGATCGGCGGCAAGCTGATCATCCACAGCCACAACGGCGGCAACATCGAGGGCGACGAGGCGGAGACGCTGATGAACGACCTGCTGGCGGATCCCAGCTTTATACCTGCGGCGGAGAAAGCGAAGCTGACCGTGCACGTCAGCCGTACCTTCCGCCATATCGGCGTGTTCGGCGGCCCTGTGCCGGAGGACGCGGTGTTCCATACCACGGAGCCTCACAACGTGCTGGAGCAGGACGTGGGGCTGTACTATCCCACCGGGGCCATGGCGGAGGAAATCACGGAGCTGATGAAGGTCAGCTACGAGGTGCTGAAGGATCATCCCGTCAACAGGGAGCGCATCGCCCGCGGTCAGCTGCCGGCGAATATGATCTGGCCCTGGGGCGCAGGCCGCGCCATGCTGCTGGACGATTTCACGCAGAAGTACGGCGTGCAGGGCAGCGTGATCTCCGCCGTGCCGCTGGTGTGGGGCATTGCCGAGCTGGCAAAGCTGAAGCATCCCCATGTGGAGGGCGCTACCGGCGATCTGGATACCAACTATCAGGGTAAGGTGGACGCTGCCATCGCGGCCCTGAAGGCGGGCGACGACTTTGTGGGCGTCCATGTGGAAGCCCCCGACGAGATGACCCACGCGGGCGATCTGGAAAAGAAGCTGGAGGCCATCCGTCGTCTGGACAAGCTGGTAGTGAAGCCCTTGCTGGAGCAGCTGCCGGAGCTGGGGGATTTCCGCATCCTGATGCTGTCCGACCACAAGACGCTCATGTCCACCCGCACCCATGACGGCAAGCCCGTCCCCTTTGCCATCTACGATTCCCGCAGGCCCGGACAGCCTTCCCGGCTGGATGAATCCACCGCCGCAAAGGGTGTGTGGGTGCCCGAGGGCCGGGATATCATGGCCCGCCTGCTGGAAAAATAACCCCCAACTCCCACGCGCACATTGTTAAACCGGAGGGAAACGCCACGATCGCGAAACGGGAGTCGAGAGGGCCGAAGGCCCTTCGCGGGGTGCAGGGGCAGAGCCCCTGTCAGCTGTCGTTGGCCTCAAGCCAGAGATCAATTTCCTCCTGGGTGGAGAAGCCCTTGCCGGGGCGGAGTTCCTCCTGCACGGCGTCAGGCAGCTCCTCCAGGAGGATGTTCATTTCGCTGACCAGCGCCAGAGCGTCGCCGTATTTGTTGCGGAAGACGCACAGCGAACCGCTGTCGTCGGGCATCAGCACCAGATGCTCCGGGCAGTACAGGGGCAGCGTCTGCGACATGCGTACCTCGTCCGCTGCGAAAGAGGTGACCTGCCAGGCGTCGTAGGCTGCCTCCAGCGCGCTCCTGTTCTGACCGGAGAGCTCCGGGGGCAGCGTCTGCCTGCGGACGACCTCGTGTCCGCAGGGCTGATAGCTCAGCGTCTGGATCAGCTGGCAATCCTCCGCAAGGACCGCGTTGCTCTCCGCTCCGGCCTGGGCGGCGGGTTCGTCCGTTTCGGGGGCGGCGACGGTGCGGGGCGTAAGGCCGATGATCAGCAGCACCGCCATGCTCAAAAGCGTCAGACTCCCCAGCAGCAGCTGGCGGCGGTCGATCAGCGGCGTAAGCTGGGATGATTCCCTGTCCCGGTTGCGCATGGTGCAAATTCCTCCTGTCATTGCAGTTGATATGATCAGTATGGCGGGGAAAAGGGAAAATCATACCTGAAAAGGAAGGTAATCGTATGCGCTTCAAGGCGGCTGTGTTCGATCTGGACGGAACGCTGACGGACACGCTTCAGGATATTGCTGCGGCCATGAACCGGTCGCTGCGGCTTCACGGGCTGGAGGAATTTCCCGTGGACGACTACCGCTATCTGGTGGGGGACGGCGCAAGGATGCTGTCCATCCGCGCGGTGAGGGGCAGGACGGAGCTGGCTGAACCGGTACGCAGGGAGTATCAGGCGTATTATCAGGATCATACGCTGGATACGACGCGCCCTTATGAGGGCGTGCCGGAGCTGCTTCGGGCCCTGACGGACATGGGGATCAGGGTGTGCGTGCTGTCCAACAAGCCGCATGCGGATACCTGTGGCGTGGTGCGGCACTTCTTCCCGCAGATCCCCTTCGCTGTGGTGCGGGGACAGGTGGAGGGCGTGCCGGTGAAGCCCGACCCCACCGGCGCGCTGATGATCGCCCGGGAGCTGGGCGTTTGCCCGGAGGAGATCGTCTATTTGGGCGATACCAGCGTGGACATGCAGACCGCCTGCGCCGCCGGCATGTATCCCGTGGGCGTGACCTGGGGCTTCCGTACGGCGGAGGAACTGCTCGCCAACGGCGCGGCCCTGCTGCTGGATCATCCACAGAATCTTCTGGGATATGTAACAAAACCGTAATATTCCCTTTACTTATCCGTCAAACTCTGATATACTGTATCATGTATAAGAAGACTTTGAGGAGGTTGACGGCATGACGAAGCGGAGAAGCCTGCGCGTGTTATTGATTGCGCTGCTGCTGGTGACGATCAACTCCGCGGCGATGGCTGCGACTTACAGTACATTGGAATACGGAGACCGGGGCGACAGCGTCAAACAGATGCAGATTGCCCTGAACGCGCTGGGCTATTCCACCAACGGCGCGGACGGAAAGTTCGGCTCCGGCACGGAGAATGCCGTGCGTCTGTTCCAGAAGGCCAACGGCCTCAAGCAGGACGGTAAGGCGGGCAATCAGACCCTGACGCTGCTGTATCAGCTTTATAACGGCGGCGCGGGCAATACCGGGAACACAGGCAATACCGGTACGGTCGGCGGAAGCAATCTGTTCGGCGGCAATTATGCCACGCTGGAGTACGGCAGCCGCGGCGAGAGGGTCAAGGTGCTGCAGCAGGCGTTGAATCAGCTGGGCTACAGCGCGGGCACGGCGGACGGACGCTTCGGCTCCGGCACCCAGCGCGCGGTGGTGAAGTTCCAGCAGGCCAAGGGTCTGGAAGCCGACGGCAGGGCGGGCAGGTTGACACTTACCCGCATTGAGAGCGAGATCGGCGGCTCCGCAGGCGGTTCCGGCAATACCGGCGCCGGTGCGGGCGGCAGCACGGCTGTCCCTGACAGCGGTAATACCTCCTCCGGCAATACTTCCTCCGGCACGGCGGCTGCGCCCACCCGCACCCTGCGCAGAGGCAGCACGGGCGAGGACGTGAAAGCCGTACAGACCCGCCTGAAGGAGCTGGGCTTTTACGCCAAGACGGTGGACGGCAACTATGGCAGCGGCACTGTGGCTGCGGTGAAGGCCTTCCAGGCGGCCAACGGCCTGAAGGCGGACGGCATTGCCGGCAGCGCCACCTATGCGAAGCTGTTCTCTGGCTCTGCGGCAGGCTCCGCACCTGAAAAGGAGGAGGAGACGACTCCTCCTGCGGATAATTCCGGTTCCGGCAGCACGGGCGATACCACCGTTTCCGGCGGCAGCTGGGTGATTCCCAAGCGTACGCTCCGGCGCAACTATACCGGCGACGACGTGCTTTCCGTGCAGAGCCGCCTGAAGGAGCTGGGGTATTATACCGGCATTCTTGACGCGCACTACGGCACAGGCACCATCGCTGCGGTGAAGGCCTTCCAGGAGAAGCACGGACTGGGTGCGGACGGCCTTGCGGGCACGCAGACCTTTGCCATCCTGTTCAGCAGCAGCGCCAAGGCTGCAGATACGCCCTCCGGTGACAGCGGCACCACGCCGCCGGTGGATCAGCCCACGGCGACCATGCCCGAGGGAGGCTGGACAACCCTGCGCCGCAACGATACCGGCGATCAGGTGACGCAGCTGCAGCAGGCGTTGGCAGCGCTGGGCTATCCCACCGGCGTGACTACCGACAAGACCTTCGACTGGACGACCCACTGGGCAGTGGAGTGCTTCCAGCGCCGCAACGGCCTGAAGGTTGACGGTGTGGCGGGCAGCGGAACGCTGTCCAGACTCTACGGCGGCTCTGCTGTGGCGGCGGATACCATCCTGTCCTCCACGGTGGCGAAGGGCGCAGCCCCCGGCGGCGCTGATCTGGAGCTGCTGCACTGGTTCAACAGCGTCAAGAGCTATCTGCGCAATAACCGTGAGTTTACCGTGTATGATCCTGCTACGGGCCTGAGCTGGAAGATGCGGCTCTACTCGGCGGGCAATCATGCCGACTCCGAGCCCCTGACGGCGGAAGACTCTGCCATTATGTATCAGGCGTGGGGGAACCAGTGGTCTTGGAATGAAAAGCCTGTGTATATCAAGCTGGCCAACGGTACATGGTGCATTGCGTCTATGCCCAATATGCCCCATCTGTCCGGCGGTATTGAGGACAACGACTTTGAAGGTCACACCTGCGTGCATTTCCCCCGCACCATGACCGAGGTACAGAAGAACGATCCCAAGAATGGCGGCCGCCACAACCGTGACATCCGCCTGCACTGGCTTACCCTCACCGGCGAAGAGATTCCATGGTAACCAGGGGCGCTGCTTCCAGGGGCGCTGCCCCTGGACCCCGCAAGAGGGGCATTGCCTCTCTTGACTCCCGTTTCGCGATCGGGTTGAGCGCCTTCGGTCTGGCTGCGTGCGCGTGAGAGGTTTTTACCCTGCGGAGCGTTTTGCTCCGCAGGGTTTTTACATATGTGAAGGAAAGGGTTTCCAGTCGGCGTGCGTTGTATGGTCGGAGGTGAAAACACAATGAAACGTTTTCTGATGCTGACGATGCTCCTGCTGCTGTGCGTATCCTGTGCGCAGGCGGAGGTGTGGGAGGTGGATACGCCGACCAACCTAGTGTACAAGGTGGAAACCTTTGGTGAGGAGCTTCCGCAGGAACTGCGGGCGGCCATGGTTGAGACGCCTTTTGCGCAGGATACCGTACTGTGCGGCGCTGTGCTGGGGCATTACAGCAAAAAGACAGAAGCAATGCTGGAACAGACTGGCCTGATCGCGGTGGAGCATGAGGGCGGACGACTGCTGCTGAGCGCGTGGAATTCGGGCGGGGAGTGGGTGATTCTGCCCGAATCGGAAACGCTGCTGCGCAGGACGGGGAATTTCACCATCACGGCCATGCCGGTGAAATATGCCGGAAGCCCCAAGTACATGCCGACCGGACGCAGCGGACTGCAGCTGGCCGTCGACTACGGAACCGATGCATTCCTGCTCAGCCCGGTGACAGGGGTGGAACGCTACGGCGATCTGGTACCCAGCTGCTGGTTCGAGGTGTACGCATATCAGAAGTTGGATGAGAAGGGCGACGGCCTGTTCATCAGCTGCGCGGGCGAGGGCGCTCCGTGGACGGTGAAGGAGTTCAACGGAAGCGGAATGACCGAAGGAGGGGAGTATCAGGTCTGCTGGCCTGTGCGCGCAGAATACATAAGCGGCGACGCCTTCCCCACGGATGAGGCGCAGCTGAAAGCCTGGGCGGAGGAGAATCCCATGGATCCGGACAGCTGGTGGGTGTTTGCGGCAAATCTGCGCATGTTCCCCACTACGGACTCCCGCTCCTACGGCAAGAGTATCATCGCTCCGCTGGAGAAGCTGACCGTGAAGGGCGGATGGACCATGGTGCGGATGGGCAATACCGTGGGCTGGATCTCAAACACCTATGTGGCCCATGACGGACAGGAATATCCCCGCAACTTCACCATGTGTCAGGTGGCGCCGCCTCCTGTGGCAAAGGCGGATAAAGAAACCGCCCTGTGTACCGTGGCGGGCGGAGCGGCAGAACAGACGCTTCCTTCCGGCGCTGTGATGCAGGTGCTTGCGGCAGGCGAGGGGTGGTATCACGTGCAGATCCCGCAGGCGGATATGACCTGGCGGCTGGACGTGCCTGCGGTTTACGGCTACGTCCGCGCGGAGGACGTAACGGTATACGCATCGGAGCTGCGGATGAATTTTGATATGCGGTAAGTTTACAAAAAAGCTGCGGGTGTCATGGAAAAACCCTTGACATCCGCGGCTTTTTCGTGTATCATATGTCAGGTGTCAAACAAAACTCCTTGACAATGGAGGAAACCATGGCGTCGGAAGAAATCGAGAAAAAGGTCGAGCTGGCCTGGCTCACGGCTTTCTACGGCGGTATGCTGACGGAGAAGCAGCGCGAGGTGCTCATGCTCCATTGCGAGGAGGATATGTCCCTGGGGGAAATTGCCCGGGAGGCAGGCATCAGCCGTCAGGGCGTGCATGATCTGCTGACCCGCGCAGCCCGCCGCATGTTCGAGATGGAGGAGAAGCTGGGCATGGCGCAGCGCTTCCGCCGCATGGAGGACGGGCTGGCCCGGTGCCGCGAGGAGCTTCGGCAAAAGCGGTACGAGGACGCTGAAATGACGCTGGATGCCCTCATCCGGCTGGATCAGGAGGAAAGCAATGGCCTTTGAAGGCTTGAGTGAAAAACTGCAGGGCGCGCTGCGCAAGATGACCGGCAAGGGCAAATTGACCGAGCAGGCCGTCAAGGAAGGCATGCGCGAGGTTCGCATGGCCCTGCTGGAGGCCGACGTCAACTACGCGGTGGCGAAGGACTTTATCAAGAAGGTCACCGAAAAGTGCGTGGGTCAGGAAGTGCTTTCTTCCCTCACCCCCGGCCAGCAGGTCATCAAGATCGTCAACGAGGAGATGACCCAGCTGATGGGCGGCAGCAACGCCCGGCTGACCTGGTCTTCCTCTCCCCTCACGGTGTACATGCTCTGCGGTCTGCAGGGCGCCGGTAAAACCACCATGGCCGCCAAGCTGGCCGGCTACCTCTCCAAGCAGGGCAAGAAGCCCATGCTGGCCGCCTGCGATATCTACCGCCCCGCCGCTATTAAGCAGCTGCAGGTGGTGGGCGAGCAGGTGAAGGTGCCCGTCTTTGAGAAGGGCACGCAGGATCCCGTCAAAACCGCGAAGGAAGCCATCGAGTACGCCCGCTACTACCAGCGCGACGTGCTGATCATCGATACCGCCGGCCGCCTCCATATCGATACCAACCTCATGCAGGAGCTCTCCCGCATCAAGGAGACCGTGAAGCCCCAGGAAATTCTCCTGGTGGTGGACGCCATGACCGGTCAGGACGCGGTGAACGTGGCCAAGGCTTTCAACGAGAAGCTGTCCGTGGACGGCGTGATCCTCACTAAACTGGACGGCGATACCCGCGGCGGCGCGGCCCTGTCCGTGCGCGCGGTGACGGGCAAGCCCATCAAGTTCAGCGGTATCG
>JAFURI010000104.1 GCA_017471885.1 Clostridia bacterium
CTTCTTCCAGCAGTCGCGCAGTTCGTCGGAGGGATAGGCCGCGCCGTTCAGGGCGTCCAGCGCGCAGAGCATTTCTGCTTCGCGCAGCTTGAACTCCAGATTGCGGTTTTCCTTCTTGATGTTGCTCTTGGTGGTGAAGGTGCCGCGGTGCATCTCCAGATAGAGCTCGCCGTCCCAGGTGTCCAGCTTGTCGTTGTCCTTCAGGTTCTCATGCAGGAACTCGGCGCCACCGGTCATCTTGACCTTGGGCATCACGGACACCTTGGGGAAGCGGCGGACCATCTCCAGCATCTCTTCGGTCGCGCCGGAGCCGCCGTCGCCGTAGCCGTACATGCTCAGGGTAGCGCCGCCCTTTTCCTTGTCCTGATAGGCTTCCCAGTTTTCCTGGATCTGGCTGGGCATGTTCCAGGTGATGAAGTGGGTGGGCGGCACGCAGGCGTACACTTCGCTGCCGTCAATGCCCTTCCACTTGAAGTTGTTGTGGGGGAAGCGGTTGGTGTCGTTCCAGGTGGACATCTTGTTGGACACGAAGTAGTCCACGCCGCTCTTCTTCATGATCTGGGGCAGGATCCAGCTGTTGCCGAACACGTCGGGCAGCCAGGCGTTGTCAAGGGTCTTGCCGAAGGCGCGGCGGAAGTAGTGCTGGCCGTAGAGGAACTGACGGGTCAGGCTCTCGGCGGAGGGCACGTTGCAGTCGGGCTCCACGTACATGCTGCCCACGGGCTCGAACTGACCGGAGGCGATCTTCTCCTTCAGCTCCTCGAATAGCTCGGGATAGTACTTCTCGAGGGTCTCGAAGGTGTAGGCCTGGGTGTGGGTGTAGCGGAACTCGGGATACTTGTCCATCAGGCGCAGCTGAATGAGGATGGTGCGGGCGTTCTTCTGCACCGCGTGAATGCGCCGCCAGTAGTAGGCGATGTCCAGATGGGAGTGGCCCACCAGCGCCACGTCGCCCACGCCCTTGAAGTCGTCGTTCTGATAAATCTTCTCCTCGACGTACTTCGCGGCTTCGTCAATACCCTCCCAGGTGTCGAAGTCCACAAGGTCGAGGGCACGGCTCAGCTCCACGAACAGGAACTTGCGGTAATCCTCGTTGAAGTACTCGCAGTGGGCGATGTCCATCAGCAGAATGTAGTCGTACACCAGAGACTGCACGTTGTCGCGCACGGTGGCGAGGAACGCGCCCTCGAAGATCTGACGGCAGCCACGCACAGCCAGCGTATCGGGGTTGCGCTCGTCGTCGGGCTTGGAGCGGTTGTAGGCCTCGATCTCGATGTCCAGCTCGTCGGAATTGATATAGGGGTTGAGCAGGATGCGGTCGCGGTTGGGATCCACGCCGCCCACGTACACGCCGTTGATCTTCACGATCATTTCAGCGGCGGTCTTGAGCTGGAAGTACACGTTCTTGCCCTTCATGTGGGCGGGAATGGTGGCATGACCGCGGATGAAGGCGGTGCCGTCGGGGGTGAAGTACAGGTCGCCCTTGTTCAGCGGACGCCAGGCCTCGTCGTCAAAGACGTAATCGCTTTCGGATACCTGACGGGCGTCGCGGATCTCCAGACCCTTGATTTCCAGCTTCTCGTCATACACGCCGCGCTGCAGCCATACGAAGCGCAGGTCGGTCCATTCCTCGGGCCGCATGCTGCGGCGAACGACTTTTACATGAGCCATAAGTCATTTTCCTCCTGTATCTGCCGTGGCATTACTTGTTGTCCTGGAAGTAGGGCTTCTTGCGGATGGCGCGGATCTTCACCTTCTGGCCCAGGTTCTTCTCGATCATCATTTCCATCCAGCCGCAGCAGCGGTCCAGGATGCCGCACTTGGAGCATTCGCCGCGGAAAATGAGCTCCACCGTGTCGCCCTCCTGCGACACGAACTCCACCCAGCCGCCGTCGCCCTGCAGGCGGTGTGCAAGCACGTTCTCGATATAGTCCTTCATACCTTGCTCCTTTCTGCCGCATCCTTCAGGGGAATGCGGATGGTTACTGTGTTCTTGTAATAGGGGATGGACTGCAGTTCAATATCGGCGCCCTCGCCGTAATACAGCTTCAGGCGGTGATATACGTTGCTCAGGCCCACATGCTTCTGTGTGGAGGGATCCTCGTGCATGATGCGGCGGGCGTGCTCTACGTCAAAGCCCACGCCGTTGTCGATGACGGAGAGGCTCATCACGCCGTCCGTTACGCTGCCGCGCAGGCTGATGGTGGGAATCTCGATGAACGCGTCGCTGCCCTCCAGCAGGAAGCCGTGGCGTACGGAGTTTTCCACCAGCGGCTGAAGGATGATCTTTACCACCCGCTGCTGCAAAAGCTCCTCGGGTACGTCGGTGGTAAAGCCGATCTCGTGGCGGAAGCGGTGGTTCATGATGGCGATATACGCCTGTACATGCTCCACCTCGCGCTCCAGCGGAATCAGCTCGTGACCGAAGCTCAATCCGATGCGCAGGAAGTCGCCCAGCGCCTGAATCATCATGGAAGCGTTCTCCGCATGATGATTGTATACCTCCAGATTGATGTATTCAAGGGCGTTGTACAGGAAGTGGGGATTGATCTGCTCGGCGTAGAGGCGGATCTCCGCGTTGTACTTGGCCTGACGCTCGTCGCTGATCTGGGCGATCTGGGCCTGAATGGTGCGGTACATGCTGTCCACCGACCGGCTCAGCTCGCCGATTTCATCCTGCTGGTTCAGTACCATACCGGAGTTATAGCTGCCCTCGCCGATGGCCTGCACCGCGTGGTTGAGCCGCTGCATGGGCTTTGCCAGATACACAGCTGTGAACAGCGACGCAATGCTGATGACGATGATGGCGACCATCGCCACCAGCACCAGCATCTGACCAATTTCCCGCTGCGGCGCAATCAGATCCGCATAGGCTACCAGATGCACAAGGTACAGGCTGTGCTGGCCTACGCGGCGGGGCAGGGCATACCAGTTGCCCAGACGGACGGAGTCCGCCGTACCGTCCCAGCCGGAGACGGCCTGCGCCAGTCCGCAGCTTTCTGCCAGCTGCGCCTCCGGACTGCCGGAGGGATAGTTGAGCACCCTGCCTTCCGTATCAAGCAGCAGGGTTACGCCGACGTCGTTGTACAGGGAGAGGGTGGTGTTAAGCGTCTCCACGTCCAGAAACAGGTAGAGGATCGCGTCGGCCTCTCCTGCGGTATCGGCAAAGTTGAGCAGCATATCGCCGGCGTAAAAGCTGAAGGGCACTGCCAGAGGCATCACGCTGCCGTCGGCGATAAAGGGACTGCGCTGTACGGGCAGCGTGGTGATGCGCCGGATTGCGGAAGCTTCGTAGCCCAGCGTGTAATCCGGCAACGGGGAAACCATGCTGCGCACCACGGGATAATACACATGTCCGCTGCGGGAGGTGAGCATGGCGGACAGCACCAGCGGATGACACTCGGACAGGTCGCGCAGATGCTCCTGAAGATCGTTGTTCAGCTGCCTGTCGACAACCGTGCCGTCGTTGCGGACGCGCTGCATCATGTAGCGGAAGTCCGAGGTGCTCACGCAGATGGATATCATCCGGTTGACGATATCATCCATGGAAACGTCGGTGGCCTCGGCGGCGCTGAAGGTGGTCTGCCGGTGATGATTCAGAGCATTGTCCCGGAAATAGTTGTTGAAAAACAGCTGCGAGGAAATGAATACAAACAGAATCGCAGCCAGTCCCACCGCGGCGGAGGACAGCCAGATTTTCAGCGTGATATGTCCCAGAAACCGGGTCAGAAACTGAAGGAAGCGGGTCACATGCTTTTTCATGGGTGATGATACTCCGACGGGGATACGCCCGTAACGTTCTTGAAGGCACGGGAGAAGGAGCGGTAATCCTGATAGCCTGCCGCAGCGGCGATTTCGCCCACGCTCAGCCGTCCTTCGGAGAGCAGGCTGCGGGCCAGCTCCATGCGCACCGCCAGCTGGTAATCACGGAAGTTCTCGCCGGTCTTCTGCTTGAAATACACAGTGAAGTAGCTTTCGGACAGGTTCACGTCCGCGGCTACGTCCCGGGCCTTGATATTCTCGCTGATGTGCTCGCGGATGAACTCCTTGGCCCTGCGGATAATGGGATCCTCCGCGTCGCGCTGCCTGCGGTACTGCTCCACCAGCGCCAGCAGCTGCCTTTCCATCCACGCGCACAGCCCGCCTACGGAGTGACAATGACGCAGCTCCTCCGGTGAAAGGGGAGCGACCGGCGAAATATCGGAATGACGGGAAAGAAAACGGATGCGGGCGTTGCTGACCAGATGCATGCACATGCCGCGGATAAAGTCCGGCGGCGGCATGGCCACAAAGAACAGCCCGTCCACATACCGGCGGCAGAAGCTGTGAAGGCACTCTGTATCCGCCTGATCCATGGCGTCGATCAGCGTCTCCCACTGCACGTCGGTCAGCCCCGCGGGAGGCTCCTGCCGGCAGACCATGTTGTCGTCGTACACGTCGCCGGGCACCTCATACAGGTGATAGGACAGCGCACGAAGCGCGGAGGTATAAGCGGTGGCAGCGTTTTCAGGCCCCTGCACCGTTTTGCCCACGCTCGCATAGAATCGCAGACCGGTGCGGCTGCGAAGTTCGGCTGTCAGGCCGGGCAGAGCGGCTTTGGTGGCGGCAAAGGCGCTGTCGTCTCCGCCGACGATGCCCACCAGCATGTCTCCGCCGTGGAGCCAGAGCTCATGATCGACGCCTGCCAGCAGGGCATGCACCAGCGTCTGCGCCTCCGCAAAGGCGGCGGACGGCGCGCCTGCGGCGGAGGTGACCAGCACGCGGTACTGCCGGTGCAGCCAGTCAAGGCGCACCATGGAGGCGCGGCGGTCGATTTCCTCCTGACTGCGCAGCTCGTTGAGGATCAGCTGATTGAGAAAAAACACCCGGGAGGATCGGATGAGCATCTCAAAGTCCGTATCGGAGCGGCTGGAGCGCCGGGCGGAAATCTCCTGCAGCTGACGGGAAAGCTCGTCCTTGAATTCCTCGATCTTCAGCGGTTTGAGGAAATAGGAGCGTGCGCCGTAGCGGATAGCCTTCTGCGCCAGAGCGAAATCATCGTAGCCGCTGAGGATAATAAAACGGGTTTCCACGCCGTTTTCACCGGCGCGGCGGATGACCTCCAGCCCGTCCATCAAAGGCATTTTGATATCGATAACGGCGAGATCGGGACGGTGGGTCAGCACCATGGACAGGGCCTCCTGTCCGTTGGCGGCGGTGCCGATAACGCGCGCGCCGTACTTGTCCCACGGGATAGCTTTGGTCAGGCCGTTGCGGATAACAGCCTCGTCATCGGCGATCAGCACGGTATACGAGCCCTGCTGCAAGAGGATCACCTCCCCGTTTCCTATTATATAAACAGATTTAAAGCTGAAATAATGATAGCATGGATTCAGGATCCTTGCAATGAAAAAAGCCGGAAAACATGGAAAATGCCACATACTGCATGAAAAATGCGGTCGGGTTTTTTCCTGATTGGAGATGTGCGGAGCGTTTTCGCGCAGCAAAAAGCGTCCCCGCCTTGCGGGGACGCTCAAAGCTGTTACAGGTACTGGGTCCGGTCGTTTCCGGGAACGTAATCCACCTTCAGGTTTCCTGCCTTCAGCACACCGCCTTCGTAGACGGGGCTGACGGCCCTGCAGCTGTCCATAAACGCCTGCATGTCCTGATGCGCGCGGCCGCCGCACACGCACAGGCAGGCGATATCGTCGCCGTACATGCGCTGCTCGCAGTGGAAATTCATGCCGTTCCAGCTTTCCATCTCCACGCTGCTCCAGAAGCCGATATAGCCCGTGCCCTTGCGCAGGAACAGCCAGTTATCCGTCCGGACAACCTCGTCGAACCGGCACTCGGGGGCGTAGAGGTGGATATAGTGCAGCGGGAAATTTTCCGGGATGCGGTAGATCATGCCCAGCACATTACCCTCCTGACGCAGAGCGGGCATCACGCCGTTGCCGTGCCAGTAGCCGGGGCGCATATCGCCGCCCTCGGAGGTGGAGCCGGGATGATTGACGAAGACCGCCGCCTCGCCGTCCAGCGCGGCATGCCACATGTGCTGCTGATAGCCGTAGGTGCCGGGCTCAAAGCAGGTGGTGCCGTGGAAGCACTCGTTGTAGCTCTTGACGAAGGAGTGGGTGGAGGGATCCGCATCCTCCCGCAGGGTTTCGTTTTCCCAGTGATCGAACTCGTCGTCGCGGGGAGAGGCCACGCTGGTCAGCAGCCAGTCGGGATGCTTCTCCAGTATGATGCGGCTGTTGCCGGTGGTATAGGAGGTGCTGATCTCCTGCTCCATCAGCGCCACCAGATGCTCCGGAATCTTATACTTGCTGGTGGCATAGAAGCCCAGCCAGCCCTCGCCGTACTCATAGGGCAGACGGGGGTCGATCAGGTTCATCAGCGCCATGGCGCCCTGAGCGAAGGGGTACAGCACGCCGCGGTACACGCGGCCCTGAGGCGCGACGATGCCGCTTTTGTAGGTGTGCAGGGACAGCATTTCCAGCAGCCTGTCCGTAACCCGGGCCGCGCGCTCGGAAATCTCCGGCTCGGAGAAGTCGATCACGTTGATGATGGCGGCGAAGGTCACGCACATGTACACCGTGGACAGGAACTCCTCAAAGCCGTACTTCTCCACGTCGTCCAGCCAGTCGATGACCTTGCCCCGGCCCCATGCGTACAGCTCCCGGCCGGACATGTCAGCCAGCTCGAAATGATCGTCTGGATACAATTCGCCTGCCGCCATGGCGCTGGCGTAGAACATCAGGCAGTGGTTCTCGCTCCAGAAGCACATGCCGTCGAAGCCGTCCTGATCCATCCAGTAGCGGTAGCCCAGCAGGATTTTACGGATGCGCTCCTTCAGCTCGCCTTCCACCTCGTAGTGGTGCAGATAACGGGTCAGGCCGCACATCAGGAAGTCGGAGCAGTCCACGCGGCTCTCGATCAGATCCAGCATCTCGTCAAAGAGGCGCTTCTCGTCCTTGCTGGTATCGCCGGTATGCTTGCGGGCCAGCATCTGGGAGATGGGGAAGCCGAACTTCTCGCCGCGGGAGAGGCTTTCCACCTCGCCGATGCGGTTGTAGATGATCTCCAGGTTCTCCTCCGCGGTGGGGGTGGGAGTAACGTACTTGGGCAGGATCTGCTCGGTGCGCTCGAACCTGCGGGTCACTACGGCAGGCCCCGCCTGCACGCGGACGGTGACAATACTATGCCCGTCCTCCAGATCAATCTGCTGCTGTCCGTCTGCGCTGATCCACTGCGTGGGCAGCTTGGCTTTGGCGATATCCACATGGGGCTTGCGATAGGTGTAGTCCCACTTGTCGGGAGCGGGAGCGGTAAAGATCAGCTGCTTCTCCGTCAGCTCGGCGCTCTGCACAAAGGCGAGGGCGGGAGCCACGGCGCGGGCGCAGTCCTCATCCGGAAGGGTGACGGAAAGCACGTCGTTCATGCCGGGCAGCTGCAGGCTTACCACGCTGCGGGTGTCGCGCACGCCCAGCGTTTCGCAGGCAAGGTACAGCACGTTCCGGCCCGCCTTCAGGGGCAGGGTGATCTCCTTGCGGTGGATGGGCTTGTACACCGGAGAGTCGATGCAGCCGACCTTCTCGCCGTTGCAGTACAGATCCACCGCGGCGTAGGACCAGAGCACAGCCTTCGCTTCCATATCATGGGGAGCGATGACGGCGGTCGCCGCGTCAAACTGCACGCGGCGCATCAGCGAATAAAAGTCTGAAAGATTCACAAAGGCCGTGTCCGCGCCGCCGCGGAAGGACCACGGCATGCCCAGACGGCTGTTTTCGCCGGAGACGACGCGCACAGCGTCGGTCACAGGCTCATGGTTGGCGATCACGGAGCGCAGATACGCCTCGTAGCGCAGCTGGTTCTTGTCGCGTACGTCGCTGGTATATTCGGTAACCTTCGGGCCGGAAACCATGTAGTGGGTTACAAAGCCTTCTCTGTCAAGACGCCATCCAGCCATATTCTTCACCTGCTCCTTTGCGGACGGATCTCCCGCCCGTATCTGACTGTTTTCATGTTGCATGATAGCACGGAACGGCTGCCCGATCAATGAAAAATGTGATGATTCATGAAAAATGCTACAAAAAACATGAAAAATGTGGTTGAAATATTGCCGGATTCATAAGAAAATGAGATCATAAGAGTGCCGGTTCATCCGGTGCGAAAAATAAGGAGGTTGCATCCCCATGAAGAAGCTGAGCTTCATCCTGGCTCTGGTGATGGCTCTGACCTGCCTGTTCGGCGCTGTGCCCGCCATGGCCGAGGACAAGACCGTGATCACCTACTGGACCAACGACCGTCACGACATGGACTACATGAACGCGATGATCGAGAAGTTCAACGCTGAGAACACCGACAACATCGAGATTCAGATGACCGTCATCACCGACGAGTACGAGAATCAGATCCTGCTGGCCTATCAGGGCGGCACTGCTCCCGACATCATCGGCCAGTCCATCACCCTGAAGAACTTCGTCGACTACGGCATGCTGGAGTCCCTGTCTCCCTACATCGCCGCTGACGAAGAGTATCAGAAGGTCAACGATCCCTACAACCGTGCCTACGAAGGCCTGAACGCCATGGGCGACGACATCTACTGGCTGTCCATCGGCATGCGTTCCGGCGTCCGTATCGAGTACAACAAGGCCCTGCTGGAGAAGAGCGGCTATACCGAGATCCCCTCTACTCTGGACGAGTACATCGCTATGGCCAAGGCTATGACCGAGGCTGGCAACGGCGAATACTACGGCATCGGCTTCACCTCCTCCTCTCCCTTCGAGCGTCAGCTGGAGATGATGGCTCAGGTGTCCGGCATCTACTACTATGACTATGTGAACGGCAAGTTCGACTTCAGCGGCTACAAGCCGATCCTGGAGAAGGGCCGTGAGCTGGTGGCTGTGGCCTATCCCGATCAGCAGGGCGTTGACAACATGCGCGCTCTGTTCCAGACCGGCAACTTCGCTCTGTGGGGCAACGCCTCTCAGGAAGCCGGCGTGTTCACCCAGCAGCTGCCCATCACCGAGTTCGAGTGGGGCGTGGCTCCC
>JAFURI010000105.1 GCA_017471885.1 Clostridia bacterium
ACTTCAAAGTAGAAGTACACCTCCATGCGGCGCTCGTGGGTGTGAGCGGGCATGGTGTTCCACACGCTGCCGGGCTCCAGCACGGTCATGCCCATGGACAGCTGGCAGGTCTTGAGCACGTCGGGATGGATGAACTGGTTGATCACGCGCTTGTTGCTGGTTTCCATGGCGCCCAGAGGCTTCTTGGCAGCGTCGGCGATCTTGATCAGGCGGGTCTCGTAGCTGCAGTGAGCAGGAGCGGACACCATGTAGAACTTGGCGGGAGCAGCCGCATCCTTGCTCTCAAAGGTCACAACCTTGGCGCCCTTGGTGATGTACAGGCAGTCCTTGTAGCCCAGCTCGTACTCCACGCCGTCCACGACGACCTTGCCCTCGCCGCCCACGTTGAACATACCCAGCTCGCGGCGCTCCAGGAAGTAGGAGGTACCGAAGTTCTTCCAGATGTCGATGCCCTTGTCCAGGGACACGACCTCGTTCACGGGCATGACGCCGACGGTGACCATACGGTCCACATGGCTGTACACGGGCACAACCTGATCCGCCTGGAACAGATTTTCAATCAGGAACTCCTTGCGGGTTTCCTCGGTGGTATAGCGCTTGAAATCGCGCTGATTGCAGGAATAGCGAATATCCATCATGGGCGTTCTCTCCTTTTCCGTCAGGGACGGTTATTTCTATGTGGCTTTTTCTATTATACCGGGATTCCGCCGTATTTTCAACCCCTGTTTCAGGATTGTACTTTTCGGGAGAGAAATATATGTTTTTGCAGGAATCGGCCCCTGGGACGGCGAAATATGTACATCACGCCGTTCCGGAAGCGTTTCCGGACACAGCAATCGTTCCTTATGCGGACAACAGCATCGTATCCCCGGCGGAATAAACGCCGCGCTGCTCCGCATCATCAGGTTTATTCCCAGCATATTTTAGGAGGTTTTTTCACATGGCCAAGAAACGTCACTCCAACGCCCGCGCACAGCGGAACCGTCAGCACAACCTGCAGCAGGCCGAATACCGCCGCCAGGCCGCCAAGGAAAAGGCATTCTGGCAGGCTCACGGCAAGAAGATCCTGATCGGCACCGTGGCGGCTGTGCTCGCCATTCTGGTGATCTGGCTGGGCTGCAAGTTCTTTGTGGGCCCCGGCGGCTCCATCCCGAACTTCTTCGGCACGCTGCGCAATGTGGAGAGCGACTGGCTCGTGACCAACACCGGCACTACCAGCAAGCCCAAGTACTTCAAGATGGGTGAATTCACCGCGCCCGAGGGCTATACCCAGGATCCTGAGTATACCGTCAGCACCGACAAGCTGAACCAGACCTTCTACTTCGACGCTGACGACCAGACCGCGCCCGTCAAGTCCGTGTATGTGGCCGGCGTCGCCAACAAGTCCGCCGAGGACATGATCAACACCGTGGTGGGCTACGGCTATGCCGCTTCTGCCACCGAAGCCAAGACGGCCACCATCGGCGGTCATGACGTGCATTATGCCTACCTGGTCTACGGCAACACCGACACCGCCACCGATACCGATCTGGACGGCGCTCCCGATTATGTGGACGGCTATCCCAGCATGACCATGTATGTGGATTCCGTGCAGGGCTCCTGCGTGCTGATGCTGCTCAACGGCCACAGCGCTCCTCTGGCCGACGTTGCCACCGAAGAAGCCATGCTGGCCGAGGCTGAAAAGCTCCTGCCCCTGCTGACCGTGGAAAAGTAAGAACACCAGTCAATCAAAAGGATCAGTCCGGAATTCCGGACTGATCCTTTTTTGCTTGCTCACAACTTCTCACGGATAAAGTCGAAAATAATCTTCAGCAGCTGCGGACTCCAGAAGGAGCCCTCATGGGGCGCGCCGGTCACCTTCACCAGCTCCACCTCATAGCCGCAGCGCTCCAGCGCACCGCAGAAGGCCTCCGTATCCTCATACAGCACCACCGGATCCGCATCGCCGTGCAGCAGCAGGAAGGGCGGCAGCTTCAGCCCGGGCTTCACATACTCAATGGGGCTGATCTTCCGCAGCCGCTCCAGATACTTATCCTCATCGCAGCCGCCCAGGGTGAAGAAGATATTCTCGGCGGTGTGCGGGCCGTTGTACTGCACCTCGCTCATCTTCACCATATCGGTGGGGCCGAAGCAGTCCACCACCACGCTGACCGCCGAGGATTCGCCGGGCCACTCCGGCCCTTCAAAGTCGGGATTGTCCCCGGTCAGGCCCAGCAGCAGCGCAGTATTGCCGCCGGAGGAGGTTCCCCATGCCGCCACGCGGGTCTTGTCGATATCATACTCGGCGGCGTGGGCGCGCAGGAACCGGATTGCGGTTTTCACATCCTGCAGGAAGGCCGGGGCAGGCGACGTACGCCCGTGGCGATGGGTGACGCTGGCTATTACATACCCCCGCTCCGCCAGACGGCACAGCTGAGGAATCTCCCAGAACTGGTTGGGCTTTGTCCAGCCGCTGCCCTGAATAAACACCACCAGCGGAAAGCCTGCGCCGCCGGAGAACCACTGGGGCTTGACCAGCTGCAGGCAAAGCTCCTCGCCCTCCGGGCATGCAAAGGGAATCTGGGCCTTCAGGTCCAGCAGGCCCTCGAGTCCGGGATTGTTGGGAATCACACGGGTCTTCATCATACATTCCTCCTTGTTTACCACGGGCGCGGCGTACCATTGTAGTCCATGAACAGATTATTGTCCAGACAATGCTTTTCCCTTTGGATCAGCCGGAAAATCTCCCGGGCGGATACCTCAGGCTCCAGCGTCGCCCGCATTCCGCCCATTTCCGTACGCATCCAGCCCGGATGCACCAGCAGAAACCGTATGCCCTTCTCCCTGTACTGACGGTGCAGGATGGTGGTTGCCAGGTTCAGCGCCGCCTTGGACATACCGTAATCGTAGCGCCAGGTATGCTTCACCGACCCGGCCATAGATCCCGCCTCCGAGGAAATGTTGACAACCACCTTATCCTCCGAGGCCAGCACCAGTTCCAGCAGCTGCTGGAGCATCCGCAGCGGCCCCAGTGCGTTGATGCTGTACATTTCCATCGACTTCTCAATGTCAAATTCCTCGAACCGCCTGTTGCTGTTAGGCGTATAGTACCCGGCAGCGTTCATTAGCAGATCCAGCTGTGCCGTGCGCGCCCGCACCCAGTCAGCATAGCTGCGCACAGACTCCGGATCCGACACATCCAGCGGATGAAATGCAAACGCTTCACCATATTCCCTCGCCAGCATCTCCGTGCGGGCATTCTCCTGCAGATCGCCCGCCAGCACCTGCCAGCCCTCCTCCAGACAGACGCGGGCAAAGCTGGAGCCCAGTCCTCCCGCCGCGCCGGTCAGGCATACAGTTTTATTCACTTACACCACTCCTTTGGAAGATTGTACCACGTCATGGTCAATCCATCAACCGGGCAATGCAAAAAGACGGCCTGCTCCGAGGAGCAGACCGTCTGAAAACCGTATTCACCCTTCTCATGCGCGCACTGTCGGGCCGAAGGGGCTCAACTCAATCGCGGAACGGGTTCCCAAAGGGGTGATACCCCTTTGGCGGGTTGTAAGGGCAAAGCCCTTACTGTCACGCGCGCGCAGCCGAGTCGAAGGGGCTCAACTCAATCGCGGCATGGGTTTCCAAAGGGGTGATACCCCTTTGGCGGGTTGTAAGGGCAAAGCCCTTACTGTCACGCGCGCGCAGCCGAGCCGAAGGGGCTCAACTCAATCGCGGCATGGGTTTCCAAAGGGGTGATACCCCTTTGGCGGGTTGTAAGGGCAGAGCCCTTACAGCTGGGGGCCAGCGGCGACCAGAGCCTTGCCCTCGTCGTTGCCGGTGTACTTGACAAAGTTCTTCTGGAAGCGGGCAGCCAGATCCTTGGCCTTGGTCTCCCACTCGGAAGCATCGGCATAGGTGTCGCGGGGATCCAGAATGCCGGAGTCCACGCCGGGCAGAGCGGTGGGCACTTCGAAGCCGAAGTAGGGGATGGTCTTGGTCTCGGCCTTCAGGATGGAGCCGTCCAGGATGGCGTCGATGATGCCGCGGGTATCCTTGATGGAGATGCGCTTGCCGGTGCCGTTCCAGCCGGTGTTGACCAGATAAGCCTTGGCGCCGCTCTTTTCCATCTTCTTAACCAGCTCTTCGCCGTACTTGGTGGGGTGCAGCTCCAGGAAGGCTGCGC
>JAFURI010000106.1 GCA_017471885.1 Clostridia bacterium
CCCGACGAGGACGCCTCCGAGCCCGCCGAGGCAGCCTCCTTCACTCTGCTGAAGGAGCAGCTCATGGAAGTGCTCAGCACTCTCACCCCCCGCGAGGAAAAGGTGCTGCGTCTGCGCTTCGGTCTGGACGACGGTCACCAGCGTACGCTGGAAGAGGTGGGCCGCGAGTTCAATGTGACCCGCGAGCGCATCCGTCAGATCGAAGCCAAGGCTCTGCGCAAGCTGCGCCATCCCTCCCGCAGCAAGAAGCTCCGCGACTATATCGACTGATTTTGTCCGAAGGAGCGTACATGAACAAGCATCATACCGTTCCTTTTACCCTGTCTTTCCAAGGCAGGGTTTCTCTTTCCCCGGAAAAGCTTTCCCTGCCCCTGCAAAGTACGGCGCTTGCCCAGCTTGAGGAGACGCTGTGCGGCGTTAAGCTGACCGACGACGATATTCTCGCCTACCTTGAGCACGTAAGCGGCTGCTACACGCCCGGAATGAGCAAATCCGACTTTCGCCTGCGCTCCCTCGCCGCATCCTGCGCATGGTGCCAGCGCCGTCTGGCCCGTATGCTGAAGCAGAGCGAACCGCGGCGGAATCATATCCGCGCGACCCTGGGCCGCTGTATTCCTGCCTTTCTGGTCACAGACGATATGGTCAGCCGCTGCGAGCACGTCTTCGATCCTGATGATCACGACCCGCACACAGGGGATATCATCCGCTTTGTCGCAAGAGAACTGCTTTCAGACCCGGACGGAAAGCATCCGCTGATGCAGAAGCTGCACGCCTCCGCCCGGCTGATTCTGACGGATCCGGAGCAGGCCGACCGCGATGCGCTGCGGCTTGTAACCCTGCATGCGCTGTACGATCCGCAGCTGATTCCCCATCGTTATGAAACAGCCGCGCTTCCTCTGCGGCTCCGCCCCAAGGACGGCCGGATCCTCACCGTGGAGGAAGTGGCTGCAAAGACGCAGCTTCCGGTCATCCTTGTGCGCGAGGTGGAGGAAGCGGCGCTTCGGCTAATCCTGAAGAAATACGCACCGGAGGTTTCCCATGCTTGACGAACGCCTCTCTCTTGCCGCAGAGCTGTATATCCCCTGCGATCTTGGCGCGGATATCGGCACAGATCACGGTCAGCTGCCCTGTTCTCTTCTGGAAAGCGGCGTGTGCCGGGAGATGATCCTTGCCGACGTGAGCCCAAAGGCCCTGTCCCGCGCCGAAGCCGAGGTGTGCCGACGGCATCTGGAGAAACGCGCCGAGCTGATCTGCGCCGACGGGCTGGACGCGCTTACCCGACCCTGCGGATGCGTGTCCGTCATGGGCATGGGCGGCGAAACGCTTTCCGGCATTCTCCGCCGGGGAAAGGATCGCCTGCAGGGCGCGGCGCTGGTGCTTTCCGCCCATACGGAGCTGCATCTGGTGCGTCAGGCAATATGCGATATCGGCTATCACATCACCCGCGAGGTGCTTTGCCGCTCTGCCGGACGCTTCTACGTCTTCTGGCAGGCGCTGCCGGGCGAAGATATCATGACAGCGGATGAAATCCGCTACGGCTCCCTAATGCTCCGGGAGGAGACTCCCCTGCTACGCGAATATCTTGCATGGCGCAGGCGGGTGGCCTCCGACAGGCTGCAGGGGCTTCAGCGGGCGGCTGAGCCCGACAAGGACGCCATCGCAGAGGTATCCGCAGAAATCGACTTCTACACCGCAAGACTGGAGGATTGATCCCATGCTGACCGTGCAGAATGTATACGACTTCATCAACGAACGCGCTCCCTTTGATCTGCAGGAATCCTTCGACAATGCCGGCATCCTCGTGGGCCATCCCGATCAGGAGGTTCACGGCATCCATGTGGCGATGGACGTGACAGGCCGCGTGATCGACGAAGCCGAGGCCCACGGCGCAAACCTGATCATCACCCATCATCCCATGATGTTCTCCGCCCGTCGCCGTCTGGTAGAGACGGACAGTGAAACCCGTCTTTTGTGCCGGCTGATCCGCAGCAACATTTCCCTCATCGCCGCGCATACCAATCTGGACCGCGCGCCGGGAGGCATCAACGACGTGCTTGCGCAGTTGTGCGGCCTGACGGAGATCACCGGCGACGCATTCGTCCGTGTGGGCGCCCTGTCCGCGCCCATGACCGCAGGTGCCCTTGCCGAAGATCTGAGCCGCCGCCTGAACACCCTTGTCCGCGTCATGGGCGACGAAAGCCTGCCGGTCGCAAAGGTGGGCCTTTGCAGCGGCGCTGGCAGCGATTTCTGCGAGGAAGCCCGCCGCATGGGCGCGCAGGCCTTCCTCACGGGCGAAACCAAGCATCACCACGCGCTGGAGGCTGCGGAGAACGGCATGGTCATGCTGGAGGCAGGTCATTTTGCCACGGAGGCTCCCGGCATTTTCGCGCTGGCAGACGCTTTACAAATCTGGCTTAATGCGGTACAATGTAGTGTATACGTTTCAAAATCGGAGGCTCCGGCCTACGCTTGAGGGCAAACCCGGGCTAATCGCCCTGAGTATATTTTCAGGAGGTACCATCCATGGATCAGCAGCAGCTTGAGCTTATGTGGGCATACCAGCAGGAGGATATGAAGGCCGACCGCATCGCCAACGAAATCCGCCGCTCCCCCACCCGTCAGAAGCTGGAAAAGAGCCGCGACTTCATCATGGAACAGCAGAAGCTGTACAAGCAGATTGACGAGCAGATCGCCGTGCTTGCCGACCGCAAGGACGCCATCCACGACGCTATCGCCCGCTGCGAAGAACAGCTGAACGCTCTGGCCGCCAAGGTCAAGGCCAATCCCCCCGAGGATGCGGAGAGCGCCCGCGCTCTGCTGCAGGAAGTGAGCAAGGTGCGCGACACCATCGCTTCCTACGAGCAGGAGATGAGCCGCATCGCCAAGGACTTCGAAAACAGCGACCGCAAGCAGCGTTCCCTGCGTCTGGAGGCCGCCAAGGCCAAGCAGAGCTTTGATCAGCTGAAGGTCGTGTACGAGAAGGAATCCAAAGAGAAGAAGGCTATGCTGGACGCACAGCGCGCCATTGCTGAGGAGAAGGCCAAGTCTGTCGCCAGGGAGCTGATGGACGAGTATCTGGCCATCAAGAAGCACATTGCTCCTCCCATGGCCCGGCTGCTGGGCGACCAGTGCTCCGGCTGCAACACCGCCCAGCCCTCTGCCCTGCTGCGCAAAATCAAGAGCGGCACGGTGCTGGTGGAGTGCGAAACCTGCGGCCGTATGATTATCCAGTAAAACAAAGAGGATGGCGGAATTCCGTCATCCTTTTTGCGTCATAAAACGATATCAAGGAGGATTATCACCATGTCCGACGCCATGAACGCCATGCTCACCCGCCGCTCCTGCCGCAAGTACAAGAGCGATATGATCCCCAAGGACGTACTGGAGCAGATCCTCAAGGCCGGCACCTACGCCGCCACCGGCATGGGCAAGCAGTCCCCCATTATTATCGCCGTGACCGGCAAGGCCATGCGCGACCGTCTTTCCGCCATGAATGCCGCCATCATGGGCAGCTCCGGCGATCCCTTCTACGGCGCGCCGGTGGTGCTGGTCGTGCTTGCCCGTAAGGACGTAGGCACCTTCGTGTACGACGGCAGTCTGGTGATGGGCAACCTGATGCTGGCCGCCCACGAGCTGGGCATCGGGTCCTGCTGGATCCACCGCGCAAAGCAGGAATTTGAATCCGAAGAGGGCAAGGCCATCCTCGCCGATCTTGGCATTGAAGGCGAATATGAGGGCATCGACCACTGCGTACTGGGCTATCCCGAGGAGGGAGGCTTCCGTCCTGCAGCGCCCCGCAAGGAGAACTACGTCTACTGGATTGAATAATACCGTACAGAAAAAGAGCCGACGTTGTCGGCTCTTTTTTTCATGGATCAGTCGAAGGGGAACACCATGTTCCACTGGGCGCGGAAGGCGTCCATCACCTTCATCATGTGGATGATCTGGCTGTGGGGCATTTCGGGACACTCGACAGCGCCGGATTCCAGCGCGCGCATGCATGCTTCCACCTGATACTCATAGCCGGTGATCTGCTCCGGCACGTTAATCACCCTGCGGATCTCGCCGGCCTGCACGTTGTCATACACGGTAATGACCTGCGGGTTGTTCACATTGTCCACACGGATCGCACCCTTGTCGCCGTAAATCATGCAGTTTCGATCCGTCCGCAGCAGGGCAGTGGCATACAGCATCGCCACCTTGCCGTCGCCATAATACAGGGTCATGTTTTCAGTATGATCCACACCGGTATCAAACTTCGCCACAGAGCTTTCCATCCGCGCCACGTCGTCACCGAAGACCATAGAAGCAAAGTTCAGCACATACACACCCACGTCCAGCAGCGCGCCGCCAGCCAGCGCCGGATCCGTGATGCGCTGCTTACCGGCAATGGTATAGCCCAGATTGGCCGTGAGCACCTTTGCCTCCCCGATCTCGCCTCCGGCAATCAGTTCGTTAATGATTTGCCGGGATGGCATATAGCGCGTCCAGATGGCCTCCGCCACCAGCACGCCCTTTTCCTTTGCGTAGGCCAGCACGTCCTCCGCCTGACGGGCGTTGCCGGTAAAGGCCTTCTCCACCAGCGCAGGCTTGCTGTAATCCACGCACAGTCGGGTATGCTCCGCATGATGGCTGTGGGGCGTGGCCACGTACACCAGATCCACCGCAGGATCCTTCAGCATATCCTCATAGGAGCCGTAGGCCTTCAGAAAGCACCACTTGTCGGCAAAGGCCTGCGCCTTGTCAAGCGTGCGGGAAGCCACCGCATAAAGCTCCACAGGGCGGCCCTTGGCCTTCATCCCCTGCAGGGTACGGGCCATGCTGTTGGCAATATTGCCTGCGCCAAGGATTGCAACATTCATCATAAGCTTCTCCTTTTCATCAGATGGAAATTATTAGCTGCTGATATTGTAGCATCCCGCACACGTTGCGTCAAGCAGAGGATCGACCCCACAGAAAGAAACTCCAGACTGGAAGTTCAGCGCAGCGTACGCCTTTGCGGAGGGCGAAACAAAAAGGCCCCCACTCCGATCAAAACGCGGGGGACAATGCCTTGACCGCACAGAGTGGTGGCCTTTTCATTTACAGTTTACTCCTTCAGACTCAAAACTGCAACAGCGAATTTTCGGAAACCTATGCGCGGCCAGTCGGAATCATACGATTCCAGCCGCCGGATTGCAAACGTCGGAGCTGCAGACGATTGTCGGTCTTTGCTAAGACCATCAGATCACTATACCTTTTTATATTTTGCAGACAACGCTTTTTCAGCACGCATCAATTCATGACCGCGAACCGACCCGTTTTCACATCTGCTTCTTCGATTTCAGATACTGGATGAAAAAAAGCATCGAGGAATATCCTCGATGCTTTAAGCGAACCTGGCAGGACTCGAACCTGCGACCTTTTGATTCGTAGTCAAACACTCTATCCAGCTGAGCTACAGGTCCATATGCTGCATGTCAGGTTTCTGACAGCTCAATAATAATATCATCATTTTCCGGATTTGTCAACACCATTTTTAAAAAAACTTTCTTTTTTCCCGGAGCGATTATTCCGGTCTCTTTGCCCTTGGATATACGCCCAGCAGCCGCAGCTCCTGCGTATAAGCGGACGCCTCCTCCATGGCCCTGTCCAGATGCTCCGCATCCATCTCGCCCTCAAAATCAGCGGAAAAAAAGTAGGTGAAGGTACTCTCGGGCACAGGACGGCTCTCGATGCGGGACATGTTCAAACCACTTCGGGCAAAGGACGCCAGCACGCGTACCAGCGCTCCCACCTCGTTGTTGACGGTAAAGACCACCGTGGCCTTATCAGGAGAGGCCATTGGCGTCTTGTCTCTGGACAGGATGAAAAACCGCGTGGTATTGATGCTGCTGGTCTGGATATTCCTGCGGAGGATTTCCAGGCCAAAGGCCTCTGCCGCCTCCTCGCTGGCAATTGCCGCACAGGTCGGATCGCCCTTAAGCGCAACCTCACGGGCGCTGATGGCCGTATTGGCGGAAGGCACAATCTGTACCCCACCCAGCGTGGACAGGAACGCGTCGCACTGGGCGATGGCCTGGGGATGGCTGGCAATCTGTTTCAACTGATCAATCCGCGCTCCCCGCAATCCCAGCAGCTGATGCCGCACGGGCTTCATCCGCTCCGCCACAATGTACAGCGGAAGCTTCTCCAGCAGAGCGTAGGTGGGCAGCACAACCCCGGCGAAGGAATTTTCTACCGGCAGCAGCGCATAATCCGCCCGGCAGTCAATCACCGCCTGCGCCGCTTCCGGAAAGGTAGGATATCCTACCCACTGCCCCTGCGGGAACGCGTCCTTTGCCGCGCTCTCCGAAAAGCTGCCCTGAGTACCGGGGAATGCAATCACCTGACGCATGCCGCCCGCTCCTTCCACATTTCCATCAGGCCGATGGCCGTCATGGCCTCCATCACCGGCACCGCGCGGGGCAGGATGCACGGGTCATGCCGTCCGCGAACCGCAAGCTCGGCGTTCTCCCCCGTCTTCAGCGACACAGTATCCTGCTTTTGTGCAATGGACGGCGTAGCGCGCACCGCGCAGCGGAAAATCACCGGCATGCCGTTGGTGATACCTCCGTTGACGCCGCCGGAATGATTGCTGACCGTCACAACCCCTCCCTGCTCCATGCGGAAGGGATCGTTGGCCTGACTGCCCCGGAGCGCAGCAAAGCCGAAGCCTTCGCCGAATTCCACGCCCTTGACGGCGGGGATGGAGAACATCAGGTGGCTGATCACGCTCTCCATGCTGTCAAAGAAGGGCGCGCCAAGCCCGGCAGGGAGGCCGGTGATCATGCATTCCAGCACGCCGCCGATGGAATCGCCCTCCTCCCGCGCTGCAAGTGCCTGCGCTTCCATATCCGAGTCGAGTCCGCCCTGCAGAACCGGCAGATGCATGCCCTTCAGATAAGCATAGTCGACGCTGGGATCGCGGTCCATAAAGGACGCATCCTTCACCGTTCCCAGCTGCTGGATATGGCAGGCGATTTTCACTCCCTGCGCTTCCAGCCACTGGCTGCACAGCGCGCCCGCAAACACGATGGGCGCGGTCAGTCTGCCGGAAAAATGGCCGCCGCCACGCCAGTCCTCAAAGCCGAAATAACGCACATGTCCGGTGTAATCCGCATGGCCGGGACGCACCAGATCTACCCCGTCGCCGTAATCCTGACTGCGGGTATTGGTGTTGCGGATGACGGCGCACAGAGGCTGGCCGGTGGTCACGCCGTTGAGCACACCGGAGAGAATCTCCGGCTGATCCGGCTCCTTCCGGCTGGTGGTCATTTTGCTCTGTCCGGGTGCCCGGCGCGCCATTTCAGCCGCAAGCCGCGCCTGATCAATCCTCATCCCCGCTGGAAATCCGTCCATGGCGACGCCGATCGCTTCGCCGTGGCTCTGCCCGAACAGGGATAGCTTCAGATGCTGTCCGAAACAGCTGCTCATGCCATCTTTCCTCCAAGCTTCTCAAATGCCGTCAGGTATTCCGGCCAGGATTTGTTCAGCGCTTCCACGCCCACAACCTCCACCGGTTCCTCTGCCAGCGTGGCCGCCAGCGACAGCAGCATCACCATGCGGTGATCGTTATAGCCGTCCGCCGTTACGCCGCCGTGCAGTTTCTTTACGCCCTGTACCACAATGGTATCGCCCTCAGCCCGGGCGCAGCCTCCCAGCTGATTGAGCAGCTCCACCGTGGCCGCCAGCCGGTCGCATTCTTTAAGCCGCAGCCTTCCGCAGCCCGTCAGACGGCTTTCGCCCTCCGCCAGCTGACAGGTCAGGGCCAGCACCGGCGTAATATCCGGACAATCGTGCACGTCCAGCACCGCACCCTTCAGCCCATCGGCATAGACGCGCACGCCGAATTCATCCTCATTCACTACGGCGCCCAGCGTTTCAAGATGCCGCAGTACCGCCCGGTCGCCCTGGGTGGTATCAGGCGCAAGGCCTGCGGTAACCACATCGTGTCCCAGCGCTGCGGCGCACAAAAGCACCGCCGCCTGAGAATAATCGCCGGACAGTCTGCCGCTGCGGGCCTGATATGCCTGCCCGCCCGGAATCCGCCAGCAGTAAGGCGCGGTTTCCTCTATCACGATGCCGCTGAGCTGCAGCGCCTCCACCGTCATACGGATATAACCCGCCGACTCCACCGGTGGCTCCACCGTCAGCGTAGAATCCTCCGCAAGCAGCGGCAGCGCAAACAGCAGACCGGACACAAACTGGCTGGACACGTTGCCCGGCAGCACATAATCGCCGCATTCCAGCAGACCGCGCACCGTAAGCTCCGCCGCGCCGTCAGCGCCCACGCCCATATACCAGCGCACACCCCGGGGAACAAACAGATCGCGGTATACGTCCATGGGCCTCTGCCCCAGCCTGCCATGCATGCGGAACACGCCGCCGCCGGTCATCGCCATGGCGATCGGCACAAAAAAGCGCAGCGTGGAGCCGCTCTCGCCGCAGTCCATCACAGGCAGCCTTCGGGGCTTTTTCTTCTGGCCGCTGATTTTGAGCGTATCACCCGCCATTTCCACACCCGAGCCCAGCGCGGTAATACACCGCGCCGTAGCCTCCATGTCCGCAGAATTCATAAAGCCGGACAAGATGGTTTCGCCTTGGGTAAGACCTGCACAGATCATCCTGCGGTGGGCCTCTGATTTGGAGGCGGGAGCCGTCAGCACACCCTTGAGTTCAGAAGGATAAAAAGTCCTGTTCATCGGAGTCATCGCTCCTTTACGCAGCATTGTGATGTTATCATACCATAGCCCGGGACGCCGCGGGTGTTTTCCTGCTGTACTTTTCTCCAAAAAACAAAAAAGCGCGCGGCGTCTACTTGACACGCCGCACGCTTCAAAAAAGTAATATCAGCCCCGTATCTCCCGGTGGCAAAGCCTCGCCTTTGCGCTGGGACAGGATGCGCAGCCGCCCTCGCCCGTTTCACGCAGGCTGGAAGGCAGCGCGTCGCCCACTTCCTTCATCACGGAAATAATCTCGTCCGGCTCGATGGGGCACTGAATGCCGCTGAGCACCATATCCGCCGACGTAAAGGCTATGCCTGAGGAACCCACATTGCGGTACACGCAGGGCACCTCCACCAGACCGCCCACAGGATCGCACACAAGACCCAGCAGATTCATGATGGCGAAGGCAGCCGCATCCACGCACTGCTTCGCGCTTCCGCCCTCCATGAAGGTCAGCGCCGCAGCAGCCATGGCCGCCGCCGCGCCGCACTCGGCCTGACAGCCTCCCTCCGCGCCGGAGATGCTGGCCTGGGTGGCAATGGTCTGTCCCACCGCTGCGGCCACGAAAAGCGCGTCCACAGCCCTGTTCTCGCTGACGCTCTTCTCCTCCATCATCGCCAGCACAGCGCCGGGCAGGATGCCGCAGGCTCCGGCCGTAGGCGCGGCCACAATCTTGCCCATGCAGGCGTTGCATTCCGCCGTAGCCAGCGCATAAGCCTCCGCCTTGCCCAGCAGGCCGCCGCACAGAGACTTACCGCTTCTGATGCGGTTCATCAGCAGCGCAGCCTGGCCGCCGGTCAGTCCGCTCACGGACTTCAGCGCAGGATCAAGCCCCTCCTGCACCGCCTCCTGCATGCAATGCAGATGACTGCGCATGATATCGCGTACGCCTTCCGCCGTCATACCGGTCTCGTGGGCCTGCATCTGCACCGCCACGGCGGCGATGCTTCCCTTGCCCGCCATGTTGACCCATTCCTTCAGCGTAAAATCCATCAGCAGGGCCTCCTCTTCAGGAAGGTCGCGCTCTGAACGCCCTCGATCGCGCGGATTTCTTCCATGATTGCATCATCCAGCTCATGATCCAGCTCAAACACCATCATCGCGTCCGCGCCTGCACCCCGGCGGTACACGGACATGTTGCCAATGTTGATCCGCCGCCGTGCCATGATGCCGCTTACCGCAGCCACCTTGCCGGGCACGTCGTCATGATGGATGATCAGCGTATTTTCCTTGCCGGTGAAGGACACATTCATGCCGTCCAGCCGGTGAACCTCAATATTACCGCCGCCCACGGAGGCAGCTTCCATGGTCAGGCGCTGACCGCTTGCACCTGTGATCGTCAGCTTCACCGTATTGGGATGCGCGCCGCGCAGGTTCACGGGCGAAAACTGCAGCTCAAGTCCGGCCTCTGTCGCCAACTCCAGGGAGTTGCGCAGCCGGAGATCATCCACCTGCATGCCCATCAGGCCGCCGACGATGGCCCGGTCCGTACCATGGCCGCGATACGTTTTGGCAAAGGAACCGTGAAAACCGATATCCGCCCGGGCAACGTCCTCGCCCAGCAGCATGCGCGCCGTCAGGCCGATTCGCGCCGCGCCTGCGGTATGGGAGCTGCTGGGGCCGATCATGACCGGCCCGATGAGGTCAAAAAGATCCATCCGGGTCACCGCCTTCATCTGTATAGGATGCGTATCATCCATCCCTTATTGTACATCATCCCCGGCCCAAGGTCAACGCATCCGGCGCAATTACAAATTTCTCAAACTTTTTTTGAAATTCCCCTTGACAGAATCCCCCTCCATGTGTATAATAATCAATGTTGTCGCGGTTGACCCACCGTGATATGGAGAGTTGGCTGAGTGGTCGAAGGCGCACGACTGGAAATCGTGTTACGGCTTATACCCGTACTAGGGTTCGAATCCCTAACTCTCCGCTGAAAGATCAGAACTTCGAAAGAGGTTCTGATCTTTTCATTTTATCCGATTGTTAAAAAAAGGCAGCACCCGGGGGTGTCCGGATGCTGCCTTTTTTATTTGCGTCGTTTCTCGAATACCCTGTCCAGGCTGTCAATGACGTAACCTGCCTGTTCTGCATGCTCGCGCCAGCCTGCGTACCGCTGCACGCTCACTTCCACGCATTCGTATTCCTCCATTTCGGCCTGTGTGCGGAGCTCGTTCTGCCGGCGGCTTTCCTCCAGCCTGCGCTCCCGCTCCGTTTCGTCCTTCGCATAACGGACTTCTTCCGCAGCGGCGTCCTCCGGATCCGCATAGTAAAACCGCTCGCCCCTCGCCTGGAAATACCGTTCGCCCTCGCTGTCCCGGTATACCCAGCAGACCGTCTGCGCCGGTATGCGAAGTGCCTCGTGATCCATGCTCTTCACGCTCTTGAGAATGACGCACTTGCCGGAATTCCATCTGCCGTCCCAGCCCTTGTACTGGGTAAACGCCTTCTTTCCGATACGCTCCAGATTCGGCGGCAGCTCGGGATACAGCTTTACCTCCTCAAAAGCGCATGCACCCAGCACCTTCAGCTTCTCCGGCAGTTTATCACCCACGGAATTGTAGCGCGCAAAGGCTCTGACGCCGATCACCTCCACACAATCCGGCAGAATCACCTGCCTGACGCCGTTGAAGGCGTGATCGCCAACCGAACGCACGCTATCCGGAATAATCCAGCCCGGCTTGAATTCGCGGCCAATGTATCTCATCTGAAACGCAAATGGGCCGATAGCCGTCACAGGATGACCGTCCAGCGAGGAGGGTACCCTCACCATTCCATTGCAGTCCCGGCTGAATTTCTCCCACCCAGCCTCGCTGCAGGGGTACTTCAGGATCACCGCTTCTCCCCTGTCATCCGTGCGGTATACATACTCGCCGCATACGCGGATGGGATTGATCCGCGCCACTGCTTCGTCCATCCGTCGGACGACGCTGATGATATCCTGCGTGAGGTATGCCTCGGTCTCCGCCCATTGATACTGCCATCTGAACTCATTGTCGTACCACGGGCGTTCATGCTTGAAAACACCGTCCGTTTCGCTGAAGGTCCATGCGTCGATCCACGCTTCGGCGAATGCAGCGGCAATGGCGGCGTTTGTATCCGTATCGCCGCCGAGGGATATGGCGTTCTTCACCGCCTCCTGCACCGCTCCGTAACCCTTGTCCGTCAGGATTTCAACCTTCACCGCCGTTTCGTAAAACGCGGCAAAGGCGATAGGCAGAGTGGTATTACAGGTGAAGTCAAACTCGGTGACAGGCCGGATATCCTTCAACGCCGGAATCTGATAACGCTCGTTCAGCAGCACGTACATGGCCTCGATGGATTCGCCCATGCGCAGCCGGTAGATGATCTCCGCCGTAAGCGCTGCAGCTTCCATCGCCTCGGGATGATCATGGGTCGGCATGGCCGTCAGCCGCCCCAGACGGCTTGCCTCCTCCGGGCTTCAGGCAAGCCAGCCTGCGGAGGTGCAGCGTATAATCGCGTCGTTGGTTCTGGAGCCATAGGGCTTCGGCTTCCAGCTTTTCAGCCATGCCCTGAAGGTTTTGCTGTAGCCTGCGTCGGGATGCCTGCGACCGTACTCGCGCAGTTTCTCCGCAACCGCGTCCACAATGCCGTCATCATCGGAGATTCCCTGCTCGCGGCAGGTCATCAGCGCGTCTGCGACAGCCGCATGAAGCACCGTATCGTCCGTAAAATGACGTAACTGCTCGCTGATATTCTCCTGTTCCTCCACCGGCTTCCATTCGCAGATTGAACCTTCCACGTCGCCGTAGATGATGCCGCGCATATTGCCCCTCCGCTTCCGTCCGCGTCTGTGAATCTGTTCACATTATATCCCTGCGCCGCATTCCGTGTCAATCGCACGCGTTTTGCTCCCTTATTCTCTTTTTTTCTCCGGCCTGTCCCTGCATTTTTACGCAGGAGTGTTTAAGTTCAGGTCGAATATGTGTATTCGGAATTGTTCTGTATCCGTTACAAAGTCAATACACGAGGAGGGCGTTATCCATGGCAAGCATTACCCTGAATCCCGCCCGAAGCAAAGGCGTCATCAGCAAAAACATCTACGGTCACTTTTCCGAGCATCTGGGCCGCTGCATCTATCAGGGCTTCTTTGTGGGCAAGGACAGCCCCATTCCCAACGTCAACGGCATACGCAAGGATCTTGTGGAAGCCATGAAGAAAATCCGCATGCCCGTGCTGCGCTGGCCCGGCGGCTGCTTTGCCGACGAATATCACTGGGAGGACGGCGTCGGCCCCCAGGAAAACCGCAAGCGTATGGTCAACACCAACTGGGGCGGCGTGGTGGAGGACAACTCCTTCGGCACCCACGAATTCCTTGAATTGTGCGAACAGATCGGCTGCGAGCCGTACATCAACGCCAACGTGGGCAGCGGCACCGTGCGCGAAATGGCCGAATGGGTGGAGTACCTTAACTCTGAGGGGGATTCCACCGTGGTGCGCAGGCGCTGGGCAAACGGCCGCAAGGAGCCCTGGGGCGTGAAATACTGGGGAGTGGGCAATGAGAGCTGGGGCTGCGGCGGACATATGCGTCCCGAGTACTATGCGGACGAATACCGCCGCTACCAGACCTACTGCCGCAACTATGGCAAGCACAGACTTTACCGCATTGCCTGCGGCCCCAACGTGGCGGACTACAACTGGATGGACGTGCTGATGCAGCGCGCCGCCTCCCACATGGACGCCATCACACTGCACTATTACACCCTTTGCGACGACACATGGGATCACAAGGGCCCCGCCACCGGCTTTACAGCCGCTGATTTCTATAAGACCCTTGTTCGCGCATCCCGCATGGAGGAGCTTGTCATCCGTCACAGCGCCATCATGGACAAGTATGATCCCGCCAGGCGCGTGGGCCTGATCGTGGACGAATGGGGCGCATGGTACGACGTGGAGCCCGGCACCAACCCCGGCTTCCTCTATCAGCAGAACACCATGCGCGACGCCATGGTAGCCGCCATTACCCTGAACATCTTCAACCAGCACTGCGACCGCGTGGTTATGGCCAATCTGGCCCAGACCGTCAACGTGCTGCAGGCCGTGGCGCTGACCGAAGGTGACCGGCTGGTGCTGACCCCCACCTACCACGTCTTCGACCTGTACAAGGCCCATCAGGACGCGAAGGAAGTGGACTGCTTCGTGCAGGCCGACTCCGTGGGCGAGGGCGAGTGGCAGATGCCCCAGCTTACCGCCTCCGCCTCCGAAAAGGACGGCGTCATCACCGTAACCGCCGCCAATCTCGCAGCCGACAAACCTGTGTCCGTTTCCATTGACGGCGTGACCGCCGGGGAGGTTTCCGTACGCATCCTTAAGGGTGAAATGGGCCAGTACAACGACTTTGATCATTCTCCCCTCTCCGTCAAGGATTACGACGGTTTCACCATCGCCGGCGGCAAGCTGACCGTTGAGCTTCCCGCCTGCTGCGTGGCAGAGATCACCATCAAGTAAGGAGCGCTGATTATGATTGCAAAGCATCCGCCCATGGGCTGGAACAGCTGGGACTGCTACGGCGCAGCCGTCAACGAGGCGCAGGTGCGTCAGAACGCGGACTATATGGCCGCGCACCTCAAGCCCTGTGGCTGGGAGTATGTGGTGGTGGATATTCAGTGGTATCAGCCCACGGCTGAAAATCATCAGTATGAGGCCTTCTCCCGTCTAACCATGGACGAGTGGGGCCGCCTCATGCCTGCAGAGAACCGCTTCCCCTCCGCCGCGGACGGCAAGGGCTTCAAGCCGCTTGCAGATTACGTTCACAGCCTCGGATTGAAGTTCGGCATCCACATCATGCGCGGCATGCCCCGCATGGCGGCGCATCTTCACCTGCCCATCAAGGACAGCGAGTACTACTGCCATCAGGCCGCCAACCCCAACAGCATCTGCGCGTGGAATCCCGATATGTACGGGCTGAAGTGCCACCGTGAAGCCGCAAAGGCCTATTACGACAGCATCTTCGCGCTCTATGCCGAGTGGGGCGTGGATTTCATCAAGTGCGACGATATCGCCCGCGAATATCCCCACTGCGAAAAGGAGATTGAGCTGCTCAGCAGCGCTATCCGCTCCTGCGGCCGGGACATGGTGCTGTCCCTTTCTCCCGGCCCTTCTCCGGTGGAGCAGGCCGAGCATCTGAAGAAGTACGCCAACATGTGGCGCATCACCGATGATTTCTGGGACAAGTGGGAACTGCTGAAGAACATGTTCGAGCGGGCGGAGAAGTGGTGCATCCACTCTGCTCCCGGCCACTGGCCTGATGCGGATATGCTGCCCGTAGGCGCGCTTCGTCAATGCGACGATCCCAACGGCTGGACCCGCTTTACCCAGGCCGAGCAGCGCACCATGATGACCCTGTGGAGCATGATGCGCTCCCCCCTGATGATCGGCGGCGAAATGACGAAGAACGACCGTTTCACCCTTGAGCTGCTGACCAACGCAGACGTGCTGAATATCGGGAAGGACTCCTTCTGCGGTCATCCGCTGCTGACCATGGACGAAGAAAGCGTCTGGCTTGCTCCCCGTCAGGACGGCAAAGGCGTGTATGTGGCGCTGTTCAATCTTTCCGACAAAAAGCGTACCGTATCCCTGCCCGAAGGCGCGCTGGAGATGACCCCCGGCGAAATCACTGAGCTGTGGAGCCATCGCCGCGCACGGAAGCTCTCCGCCGCCCTGCCGCCCCACGACGCGGCGGTGTATCTGGTCATGCGGAAATGAGCACGAAGCCCTTCTGCCGCCGCTGTCTGCTGGAGGATATGCCCTCCGAGGCCCAGCTGCGAAACAGCATCCGGGAGCTGATTGATCTGCTCCCCGACCATCTTCGCGCACCGGACGACGACGTGTCACGCAGGCTTTCCCTCTGCCGGGAGTGCGATCATCTGACCGGCGGCATGTGCGCGCTGTGTGGCTGCTACGTGGAGCTGCGGGCGGCAAAATCCATCCAGCGCTGCCCGGACGTTCCTGCCCGCTGGCTTCCCTGCACCGAAAGGAATGAGCATCATGAATAACCGTCACCTTCTTCCCGACTATCTGCGCATGCGCGCCGACGCGGCCCCAAGGGCTGAAAGCGTCGTCGTCTGCGGCGAGACGCGCATCACCGTCATCACACCCTGCCTCATCCGCATCGAACAGGGCGAATGGACGGACGAGGCCACCCAGACCGTCCTGAACCGCAGCTTCGGCGCCTGCACGCCCGAGGTATCTGCAGAAAGCGGAACGACCGTCATCCGCACCGGCATGCTGACCATCCGCTGCGCGGCGGACAGGCTGCTTGCCGAAGGGCTGACTATCACCCGCGAGACCTCTCCTGCGTTCTTCTGGCGTTTCGGCATGAAGCCTATGCAGAATCTGGGCGGCACCACCTCCACGCTGGACGTGACCGACGGTCCCTGCCCCATTGAGGACGGCGTGTGCGCCATCGACGGCTTCAGCTGGATTGACGACAGCCAGTCCGCGCTGATGAATCAGGACGGTTGGTTCTCCCCCCGCAGCGAATGCACGGACGTGTATTTCTTCGGCTACGGACACGATTATACCGCCTGCGTGCAGGATTACTACCGTCTCACCGGCATACCGGAGATGCTGCCCGCATGGGCGCTGGGCAACTGGTGGAGCCGCTACCACCCTTACAGCGATCAGGAGTATCTGGAGCTGATGGACCGTTTCCAGCGCAAAGACGTGCCCCTGAGCGTAGGCATTGTGGACATGGACTGGCACCTGACCTCCGGCGAAAACCGCTCCTACTCTGACGGATGGACCGGCTACACATGGAACGAGAAGCTTTTCCCGGACTACAAGGGCTTCATCAGGGGGCTGCACGATCGCGGTCTCCGCACTGCGCTGAATCTGCATCCTGCCCAGGGCGTGCGGCCTTACGAAAAGCAGTACGCCGACATGGCGAAGGCCATGGGGCTGGAGGAGACCGGCAGCGCAGCCATCCCCTTCAACTGCCTTGACCCAAACTTCCTCAAGGCCTACTTTGAGGTGCTGCACTTCCCCTACGAGGAGGACGGCGTGGACTTCTGGTGGATGGACTGGCAGCAGGGCACGGATTACGCCAAGGTCATCGGCGAGGGCTTCAAGCCCACGGGGCTGGAAAAAGTCACGCCCCTGTGGATGCTCAACCACATGCACTACATGGCCTCCAAACACAAGGGACAGCGCGGACTGATCTTCTCCCGCTATTCGGGCTACGGAAGCCAGCGATATCCCCTGGGATTTTCCGGCGATACCTTCATCACATGGAGGAGCCTGAGGTTCCAGCCCTATTTCACCGTCACCGCTTCCAATATCGGCTACGGCTGGTGGAGTCATGACATCGGCGGACACATGAACGGCTACCGCGACGACGAACTTACCGTCCGCTGGATCCAGTTCGGCGTGTTCTCGCCCATCTTCCGCCTGCATTCCACCTCCAACGTATTCCTTGGCCGCGAGCCGTGGAATTACAACAAGCGGGCCGAGCTGATCATCACGGACTTCATGCGCCTGCGCCATCAGCTCTTCCCCTACCTGAACACCATGTCCCACCGGAATTATCATGAGCTGCTGCCCCTGATGCGGCCCATGTACCATGTGCATCCGGAGGCGGAGGAAGCCTACAAGGTTCCCAACCAGTACTGGTTCGGCAGCGAAATGATTGTTGCCCCCATCACGGATAAGGCTGATCAGAGCGACCTCGGCGTGGTGGACGTCTGGCTTCCCAAGGGCCGCTGGGTGGATGCGTTCACCGGCTACGTCTACAAGGGCGGCGAGATGCTGGGCATGCACCGTCCCATGGAGCAGATGCCTCTCCTCCTCAAGGCGGGCGGCATTGTGCCGCTGCAGGCGCACAAGTCTCAAAGCCGCAGACTGGGCGGTTCCGAGTCCATGGAGGCCTGGGTGGCTGCCGGCGCAGACGGCGCCTTCACCCTGTATGAGGACGACGGCGAGACGCTGGATTATCAGCAGGGCGTTTATTGCCAGACACCCCTGTCCCTGTGCTGGAAGGACACGCAGGCTGATTTCACCATCAGCGCGGCGCAGGGCGCAACGAGCCTGATCCCCGCCACCCGCAGCTGGAAGGTACACTTCCGCGGTTTCCGCAGGGACTCCGTGTTCACGCTGAACGGAAAGCCCCTGTCCGCCGAATATGATCCCGACAGCAACAGCTTCGCCGTCACGGTTGATCATGTGGATTCCCTCAAGGGCGCGGTCATCCATGCCGAAAACACCGGCGGACTCCTCCATGACAACAGCGACTGCGAGACGCGGATCATCGACGCGCTGACCCGCGCCCAGACACATCTGTTCGAAAAGAATGAGTTCCGACGCTGCATTGACCGATACAAGCTCATGCTCCGCGAAGGCGGCAAGGTTCAGCCCTGGCACATGGAAACGCCCCTTAACCCCTCCCTCGGCGGATACATCTACGAAATGATGCATCAAAGATACGAATAAACAGTGAAGGGCCGGTCTTGATACAAGACCGGCCCTTCACTGTATACAGGATTAACCTTTGACAAAGCTTTGTATACAGTCTATACTGGATATGCAGTAGTATTGTAGACGGTTTCTCCCCTAAAAAAATCAAAAGCGAGGTATGGTAGCATGGCAGTCATCACAACTGTATACAACCTTCTCTGGGGCGACTTGTTCTTTCTTCCGCTTCCGGGCGGCGGCAGCATCGGCATTTCCCTGCTGGTGCTTCTGCTGATTCCCGCAGGCGTGTATTTCACCATCCGCACCAAAGTACTCCCCATCCGTTTTTTCAAAGAGATGCTCCGCATTTCCGTGGAGCGCAGTCCCAGTGATAAGAAGCAGGGCAGCGCTATCTCCGGCATGCAGAGCCTGATCGTCTCCACCGCTACCCGCGTGGGCATGGGCAATATCGTAGGCGTGGTGGCTGCTGTTTCCGCAGGCGGCGCAGGCGCAGTATTCTGGATGTGGATCACCGCGCTGATCGGCGCGTCCACCGCCTTTGTAGAGGCTGTGCTGGCCCAGCTGTACAAGGAAAAGGATTCCCTCTACGGCGGCTATCGCGGCGGCCCCGCTCACTACATCCACCGGTTCTTCAGCCGCGGCAGGCAGAAAAAGCATCAGCTGATTGCCGTGCTGTTCGCCCTGTCGGGACTCCTGTGCTGGTGCGGCGTAAGTCAGGTGATCAGCAACTCTGTGTCCTCCTCCTTTGAGAACGCCTTCGGTATTCCGCCCATCGTATCCACCGTGTTTCTGGTGGCGCTGGCAGCGGTGATTGTACTGCGTAAGCATGCCACCGTCAAGGTGCTGGACGTGATGGTGCCCGTGATGGCGGTTTTCTACTTCTGCGTTACGCTGTATGTGATGTTTGCCAACGCGGCGCAGCTGCCCGCTGTTTTCACCCGCATTTTTGAGGAAGCCTTCGGTCTGCGCCAGGTGGTGGCCGGCGGCTTCGGCGCGGCGCTGATGAACGGCGTCAAGCGCGGCCTGTTCTCCAACGAAGCAGGCAGCGGCTCCGCCCCCTGCGCATCCGCCGCATCCGAAGTATCCCATCCCGCCAAGGCCGGTCTGTTCCAGGCCTTCGGCGTGCTGATCGACACAGTCGTCATCTGCACCTGTACCGCCATGATCATGCTGCTGGCCCCGCAGGAGCTCATCGCCGGTCTGTCCGGCATGGAACTGCTCCAGACCGCCATGCAGCACCACTTCGGTTACGCGGGCGTGGTATTTATCGCCGTTACCCTGTGGCTGTTCTGCTTCTCCACGTTTATCGGCATTCTCTACTATGCCCGTTCCAACGTGGCATACCTCTTCGGCGACAGCTGGAAAGCCCAGACGATCTACAAGATTCTTGCACTGGTGATGCTCTTCATCGGCGGTCTGGCCACCTATACCTTCGTGTGGGATCTGGGCGATATCGGCGTGGGCCTGATGACGGTGTTCAACATGATCGCCATCATCCCCATGGGCGGCAAGGCCATCCGCTGTCTTGAGGATTACGCCGACCTTCGCCGGGATGAAAAAGCCGGCCGATGATTCCTTCCCGACTGAAAACGCCTCCGGATCAAATGATCCGGAGGCGTTTTGCATGCATTGATTACTTGAATTCCGGGATCCAGCCCTTGTGAGCCACGATCAGATCGTCGCACATGGCAACGATATCGTCAATGGACAGTTCGCTCTGCAGATGGGGATCCATCATGGCAGCCTGATAGATCCTGTCCTTCTTCAGGGTCATGGCGGCTTCGATGGTCAGCAGCTGCACATTGATGTTGGTGCGGTTCATGGCAGCGCACTGCTCAGGCAGGTCGCCGATATAGCAGGGCGTTACGCCGCTGGCGTCCACAAGGCAGGGCACCTCCACGCAGGCATTGCGGGGCAGGTTGGTGATCAGGCCGTTGTTGAGCACGTTGCCGCCGATCTTGAAGGGCTTGTTGGTCTCCATTGCCTCCATGATGTAGCTGGCATACTCGGTGGTGCGGGTATGGCTCAGGGTAGGATCCTTGGTCAGCTCGTCGCGGCGCTTCTCCCAGTCGGCAATCTGCTTGATGCAGCGGCGGGGATATTCATCCAGCGGGATGTTGAAGCGGTCGACCAGCTCAGGATACTTGTCCTTGATAAAGAAGGGCATGTATTCCGCATTATGCTCGCTGGACTCAGTCACATAGTAGCCGAAGCGCTTCATGATCTCCAGACGGACCATATCGTCGTGCTTCTCGGTGATTTCAGCCGCACGGCGCTTGATCTCGGGATACAGATCCTTGCCATCCTTGGTGACCTCCAGCAGCCATGCCTGATGGTTGATACCGGCGATCTTCCACTGCACCGCGTCGTCGTACATGTCGCCCATGCCCACACGCTTCATCAAGCCCTTGGTGCAGCCCTGTACGCTGTGGCACAGACCTACGGTCTTCACGCCGGTGTAGCGCTGGATCGCGCCGGTCAGCATGGCCATGGGGTTGGTATAGTTCAGGAACCACGCATTGGGACAAACCTCTTCCATATCATGGGCGAAGTCCATCATCACGGGAATGGTGCGCAGCGCACGGAAGATACCGCCGATGCCCAGCGTATCTGCGATGGTCTGCTTCAGACCGTACTTCTTGGGGATCTCAAAGTCGGTGATGGTGCAGGGATCGTAGCCGCCCACCTGAATGGCGTTGACCACGTAGTTGGCGCCGCGCAGAGCATCCTTGCGGTTTTCCACGCCGCAATACTTCTCAATGCGGGCCTTGCCGCCCAGATTGTTGTTGATGGCGGAGAGCATCAGATAGCTCTCGTCCAGACGCTTCGCGTCGATATCGTACAGCGCGATGACGCTCTCCTCCAGCGAGGGAGTCAGCATGCAGTCGCCCAGCACGTTCTTGGCAAACACAGTGGAGCCAGCGCCCATGAATGTGATCTTAGGCATAATGATATTCTCCTTTCAGGATTTGTCTTTATTATACTTCAGCAGCCGCATTGACGAAAGACTGCCTTTGTTGTATGATGTATTCAAAATGTTGCATCACGCAGGAGGCTCCGATGTACAAAGAGCTTGCAGAAAGCCCAAACGATCACCAATCCGATCTGTTTGTCTGTCAATTCGGGGAGGAAGAATGCCAGCCCTCCCATGCCTACGGCCCATCCGTGCGGGATCATTATCTGATTCACTTTGTTGCATCCGGCTGCGGCAAGCTTCATTGCGACGGGCGGATATACGCAGTAAATGCGGGACAGGGTTTTCTCATCTGTCCGGATGAAGAAACCTACTACGAGGCGGACGCCTCCACCCCATGGCACTATGCATGGGTGGGCTACCGCGGGCTCCACGCAGAGGCGCTCACTCACATGGCCGGCACGGATCAGCTTCACCGCGTGTTTTCCGTCGCAGATCCCGGCGCAGCATGGCAGGCGCTCATGTGCATGATTGAAGAGGCCCGCACCCAGCGGCTTTCCCAGCTGTCCGCCGTGGGGAACCTGCTGCGCTTCATCAGTCTGATCGCTCCTGCGCAGGATTCTGCCGACGAGAGCAGCATCGCCCGTCAGTACTGCGAAAAGGCAGAATGGTTTCTGGAGGGACGCTTCGACCGGGACGTGTCCATACAGGAAACGGCTGATTTTGTGGGACTGAGCCGATCCCATCTCTATCGGGTGATGATGTCGGAATACGGCTGCGCGCCAAAAGCGCTGCTTTTGCGCATCCGCATGCGCCGCGCGGCGCAGCTGCTCGTCACCACCAGTCTGACGCTGGAGGAAATCGCTCACCGGGTCGGTCTGCAGACCGGCGCGCAGCTGGGCGCAGCCTTCCGCAGCCTCTACCACATCTCCCCCGGACAATACCGCAGACAGCACAATGCCCGATAAATACCAAAAGGAGCCCGGTTCACATGAACCGGGCTCCACTCTTATGAATATCAGATCTTGCCGTACAGGGGGCCGTAGTGCTTGCAGGCGGCATAGTCCGCAGCCTGCACGTCCTGGGTGCCGAAGGCTGCCCAGCTGTGAGGGCGATACACCTTCTCCGCAGGCACATTGTGCATGGTAACAGGAATGCGCAGCATGGAGGCCAGGGTGATCAGATCCGCGCCCACATGGCCGTAGACCGTCACGCCGTGGTTGGCGCCCCAGTTGGCCATGACGCTGTACACGTCCGCAAACGCGCCCTCGCCGGTGGTGCGGGGAGCAAACCAGGTGGTGGGCCAAGTGGGATCGGTACGCTTGTCCAGCTTGTCATGCACCGCATCGGGGATGGTCACGGTGCTGCCCTCGGCAATCTGCATGCACAGGCCCACACCTTCCACGATGTTAAGACGCAGCATGGTCACAGGCATCTCGGCCTGGGTCTTGAAGTGGCTGGAGAATCCGCCGCCGCGGAAATACTCGTAGTTGGCGCGGCACCAGTCGGTAGCCTCCAGACAGGCCTTGATGTTCTCTTCAGTCATCTCCCAGAAGGGCTTCATCACGCCGTCAGCAGCGCCGGTGCAGTCCAGGGCGGTGGCGCCGGAATTGATCAGATGGATGAAGCCATCCTTGCCCACGCCCTCGGGCTTCCAGCCGGTGACGCGTTCCACCGCAGCGGGACTCCAGTAGGTGCGTACGTCATGGAAGCAGGGAGAGGTGTTGGTGGTCAGGGTACCCAGCAGCATGGAAAGACCGTTCAGGGTGTCATTTTCGGTGGCGAAGGCGGTGGGCTGACGGGCGCCGTTCCAGTCGAAGGTGGAAGCCATGATGGCCTCGGTGAAGTCGCCATTGGGCAGCCAGTCAGTCCACTGACGCTGACCCTGGAAGCCGGCAACCACAGCGTTCTTGCCCAGGGCTTCTTCATGCCAGCCCAGCTCGTCCAGCTTGGGATTGCCGAACATCAGATCGCGGACGATGACGGAGAACTTGGCGATGAACTCCCAGTCCTTGTCGGGATTGACAACTTTGCTCTTGCGGATGATCTCCGGCAGATCCTTGCCGGCATTCACGTCAAAACCTTCCTTGCAGTTAGCCTTGATCCACTTGAGAGCCTTCTCATATTCAGCCTTGTCGTAGATCTCAAGGGTGATGCGGCGCAGCAGCTCGGTCATGTCCACCCATTCGGCGCGCAGACCGAAGTACTTCTGCATCACCTGCGTATCGCAGAAGGCGCCCATGATGCCCATGGACACGCCACCGATGTTCAGGTAGGCCTTGTTCTTCATCCAGCCCACAGCCACAGCGCCCTTGGCGAAGCGGATCAGCTTCTCCTGTACGTCCTCGGGGATGGTAGGATCGGTCACGTCCTGCACGTCGCGGCCGTAAATGGAGAAGGCGGGCAGGCCCTTCTGGGCATAGGCAGCCAACACCGCAGCCAGATACACAGCACCGGGACGCTCGGTGCCGTTGAAGCCCCACACAGCCTTGATGGTATTGGGGTTCATGTCGAAGGTCTCCATGCCGTAGCACCAGCAGGGAGTCACGGACAGGGTAGCCACCACGTTCTGGGTGGAGAAATACTCCTCGCACTTGGCTGCCTCAGCGCCGCCGCCGATGGTGCAGGGGCTGATAACCACCTGAACCGGCGTGCCGTCGGGATAGCGCAGGGTCTCCATCAGCGCCTTGGCCGCCTTGGCCAGGCCCATGGTCTTCTCCTCCAGGCTTTCGCGGATGCCGCCCCAGCGGCCGTCAATGACAGGACGGATACCAATCTTGGGATAAAGCATGTGTCAGTCCTCCTTTGAATATTTCTTATATCCGGGATGCCGCCCGGTAACATGGTAGTAGTTCTCCCGCAGATCCAGCAGCTTGTCAATCTGCGGACGCTCAATCTCCTGCGCGCCGCCCAGCAGGTGCGCCGTCAGGCTGATCTTTGCGTAAAGCTCCAGGGTTTCCATGCGGTAATAGGCAGTGATCAGATCGCAGCCCACCGTCAGCGCGCCGTGGTTCTGCAGAAGCAGCACGTCATGCTCCTTCAGGTAGGGAGCGATAGCCTCCGGCACCTCGTAGGTGGAGGGCGTGCCGTAGGGCGTGACGGGAATGGAACCGATGGCGATGACCGTCTCGATCATGCTGTACTGGTCCAGCGGCCTGTTGGCCACGGCGAAGCCGGTAGCCGTCGGCGGATGTGCATGCACCACGGCGCCCACGTCGTCCCGCTCCTCATAGCAGCGCATATGCATCTTCATTTCGCTGGAGGGCTTGTATCCTTCGGGGCCTTCCACCACGTTCATGTCCTTATCCACGCGGATCAGCTTGTCAGGCGTGATGAAGCTCTTGCTGATGCCGCTGGGCGTAATCCACCAGGTACCGTCGTCCATCTTCACGGACACGTTGCCGTCGTTGGCCGCCACCCAGCCCAGCTGCCACATCTTGTGGCATACGTCACAGATCTGCTCCTTGATGAATGCAGTCTCCATGGGAATATCACCTCGCAGAATTATTCGATTGTACCTTAATTTAATCATAGGGCTTGAAACCGGATCTGTCTTATGCTATCATGGCATAAAGTAGCACAATATTCACCAATTCACACAGAGGTGACCGCCATGCCCTCCTTCCGCTATCACGAAGACCGCCCCCGGGGCTCCACGGATTTTCCGCTGGACTATCACTACATTGATTCAGAACATCCCCGCTATGAGATGCCTTACCACTGGCATGAAGAGGCAGAGTTCGTGCGGGTGCTGTCCGGCAGGCTGACGCTGCTGATCGACGGTCAGTCCCGCACGCTGGAATCCGGCGATGCGCTCTATATCTCCTCCGGCCGGCTCCACGGAGGACGTCCGGAAAACTGCGTATACGAGTGCGCCGTGTTCGATATGAGGCTGCTTCTGCAGACCAATGCCCACTGCCGCCCGCTCATCAGCAACGTGCAGACCTGCAAGGTGGACATTCTTCCGCATTTTGCCCTTGAGAACTCATCTGCCGCCGGCGCAATCGCCGCCATGTTCGACGCGCTTCGCTCCCAGCAGCCCGGCTGGTCGCTGATGACGCTGGGCTGCCTCATGCAGTTCATGGGCGAAGCCTATCGCTGCAGCGCCTATACACAGCACGACGAAAGGCAGGATCACGAAGCCCGCAGCGTCGTGAAGCTGAAGAAGGTGTTTGAGCTGATCGAAAGCCGGCTGGATGATCCGCCCTCTCTGGGCGAGCTGTCCGCCTGCGCGGGTATGTCCCCAAAATACTTCTGCCGGTTTTTCCGCACGGCAACCCGGCACACGCCCACCGAGTACATTGGCTATCTGCGTATTGAGCAGGCCTGCCATCAGATTGCCTCCACGGACAAGAACGTCACGGAGATCGCCATGGATCTGGGCTACAGCGACGTGAACTATTTCATCCGCTGTTTCCGTAAATATAAAAACGTCACGCCAAAGCAGTACATGCTCAGCGTGAGACAATAAAGAAGCTGCTGGTCGTTATGACCAGCAGCTTCCTTCATTACAGCAGCAGCCTGCGCAGCTCCTCGCCGGACATGGCGCTCAGATAGGCCGGCGGAATATCGAATACGGTCTTGCAGCCCTTCTGTCCTTCCTGCGCCATACGGAATGCAGCGCGGGCGCAGGCCACGATCACGCTGGAGGTGAATTCCGGATTGGAATCCAGCTTCAGGCTGTACTCAATCACATGCTTGTTTTCCCCTTCCCATCCGGTGCAGCCTGTGCGGATCACAAATCCGCCGTGGGGAATGCCGCTGTGGTCGCGCTTCAGCTCTTCTTCGCTGATGAAATGCACCGTCGTGTCGTAATCTGCAAAATAGTTGGGCATGGTGACGATGGCCTGCTCCACCCGGGATGCATCCGCGCCGTCCTCCAGCACCACATAGCAGTCACGCAGATGCTTCTGCCGGGTGGTCAGCTCCGGATTGCTGCCGCTGCGCACCGCCTCCAGCGCAGAGTCCACCGGGATGGTGTACTGGCGCGCGTCCTTTACGCCGGGAATGCGGCGGATTGCATCCGAGTGACCCTGGCTTACGCCCTTGCCCCAGAAGGTATAGTCCCGGCCCTCAGGCAGAATCGCCCCCGAGAGCATACGGTTCAGGGAGAACATGCCGGGATCCCAGCCTGCGGAGATCACCGCCACCTTGCCGGATTCCTGCGCTGCAGCATCCACCTTCGCAAAGTGCTCCGGAATCTTCGCATGGGTATCAAAGCTGTCCACCACATTAAACAGCTGCGCAAAGGCCGGGGTCTGCGCAGGCAGATCCGTAGCGCTGCCGCCGCACAGGATCATCACGTCAATTTTTTCCTTCCACGCGGGCGCTTCGTCCGCATGTGCCACACAGGCCGACTGCGTCAGAATCTTCACCGCAGCAGGATCGCGCCGGGTAAACACCGCAGCCAGCTCCATATCCGGATTCTGCTTCACGGCGCACTCCACGCCCTTGCCCAGATTGCCATAACCAAGGATACCGATACGGATCATAGCTTCATTCTCCTCCGTCTTTTTGACACTCAATAGTAAACCACCATATTCTGCTTCGCGCAAGTGTTTCTTATGTATTTTCTTCGCATATAGGGTTCTTTGGTGAAGAAAATGCTACTTTTTGCCACAATCGCGTGAGACAGCCGCCGAATAAAAACCGTATAATCAAATCAGACAATACTGTAAAAAAGGAGCGTGCGTTTCATGCTGCCTGTATGCGTTCTTCTTTTCTCGGATGAATCCAGCGCTGTGTTCAGCGCGGAAAACCAGTATCTGCGCATCGCCGCCGTGAACGGGAAGATTGTCCGCATCACCGTTTCCCGCAGCAATGCCTTCCTTCTTTCTGATCACGGCGTGCTGGAGCCCGTAGGCAGCGCGCCGCTGTCCTGCACAGAATCTGCCGAAGGTTGGTTACTGGATGCGGGGCAGATGCAGATCCATGTATCCCGTCGGGGAATTCTGTCCTATTATCACGGAGAAGAGCTGCTGACGGAGGAGCCCTTTGTCCGCAGCCGCGTACTGCGCAGCAAGGACGTCATCGTTATGGATTATCCTGCGGATGCGCCCCTGCAGGAGGAGCACTCCGTGGACGGCGTACGCGTCCGTGCGCAGGGCGTACCCCGCTTCGACCGAAAGGCGTACTCGGCCATGCTTCACTTCCGTTTTCAGGAGGGTGAGGCGATCTATGGCCTCGGTCAGCATGAAGACGGCGTCCTGAACTATCGAGGACGCCATCAGATGATGTATCAGCACAACCTGAAGGTTTCCTGCCCAGTACTGATGTCCTCCCGCGGCTGGGGTCTGCTGATCAACTGTCTCAGCGCCATGACCTTCCACGACGACGCTTACGGCAGCTATTTTTCCATGGATACGGTGGACGAACTGGACTACTTCATCGGCTACGGCCCGGAGCTGGACGATCTGGTGGGCATGATGCGTCTGCTCACCGGCCCGGCGCGGCTGCTCCCCCGGTGGGTGTTCGGCTACATCCAGAGCAAAGAGTGCTACAAAACGCAGCAGGAGCTGCTGGATATCGCCCGCGAGTACCGCCGCAGCGGCGTGCCGCTGGACTGCGTGGTGCAGGACTGGCAGACCTGGCGCAAGGGTCAATGGGGCCAGAAAACCGTGGATCCGGAACGGTATCCTGACCTGAGCGCCGGCATTCAGGCGCTGCACGACGAAAACGTGAAGCTCTTCTGGTCCATCTGGCCCAATATGGGCGGCGATGGCGAAAACCGCCGCGAGATGATCAGCAAGGGATACATGCTGGGCAACCGCTCCTCCTACAACGCCTTTGATCCAGCCGCTCGCGACGTGTACTGGCGTCAGGCGGAGGAAGGTCTCTTCCGTCACGGCGTGGACGGCTGGTGGTGCGACTGTACCGAGCCCTTTGAGCGGGACTGGAACGGCGAACCGCACCTCACCCCCGAAGAACGCATGTGCCTGAATGTGGACGAATTCAAGAGGTATCTGGATCCTGCCCTGATCAACGCCTACTCCTACTTCCACAGCAAGGGCATCTATGAGCATCAGCGTGCCGTATGCGAAAGCAAGCGCGTGGTCAATCTGACCCGTTCCGGCTTCCCCGGGCAGCAGAAGTACGCCACCATCACATGGAACGGCGATACCAGCGCCCGCTGGGACGTGCTGGCCAAGGCTATTCCGGACGGACTGAACTTCTGTCTCTCCGGCCAGCCATACTGGAGTCAGGACGCGGGCGGCTTCTTCGTCAGGCGCGGCGCTCAGTGGTTCCGCGACGCTGATTTTGATGAGGGCGTACATGATCCCGGCTATCGCGAATTGTATCTGCGCTGGCTGCAGGTATGCTGCTTCCAGCCCATGATGCGCTCCCACGGCACCGACACCCCCCGCGAGATCTGGCAGTTCGGCGAAAGCGGCGAGGAGATTTACGATGCGCTGGCAAGTACCATCCGCCTGCGCTACCGTCTGCTCCCCTACCTGTACACGCTGGCCGCAGGAGCCGCGCTGGAGGGTGGAAGCATCATCCGTATGCTGGCATTCGATTACCGGCATGATCCCATTGCGCTGAATATCGGGGATCAGTTCCTGCTGGGCCGGAACCTGATGGTCTGCCCCGTCCTGTTCCCCACCCGCTATACGGAAGGCGGCGTACCCGTGGAAAACGCTCCCGCCACCCGTCGTGTCTACCTCCCCTGCGGCACGGACTGGGCGGACTTCGAGACCGGCGAACGCTTCAGCGGCGGGCAGTGGATCGACGCGCCAGTCCGGCTTGACCGCATCCCCGTCTATGCGCCGGTGGGCTCGGTCATTCCGCTGGGCCCCGACCGGCAGTACGCGGATGAGGATCCTACCGCGCCCGTGCAGGTGCATATCTTCGCCGGGCGAAACGGCGAAGCTGTGTTCTACAATGACGCAGGCGACGGCTACGGCTATGAGGAGGGCGAATTCTACCGTGCACGCCTCATCTGGGATGATGCAAAGCGTCAGCTGACCGTGGAGGACAGCGGCGAAATACGCTTCAAACCCCGCAGCATTGATGTCCGTATTCTGTAACGCAAAAGGAATCCCTGTCAGCTTACTGACAGGGATTCCTTTTTTACACGACAATGGTTTCTTCCTCCGCGCCCCTTGCGAGGGTGAAGGACGCTTCCCGCCCGTCGCACTTGAGTGCATACAGGCCCCGGAACCCTTCCACCCTGCACCGACCGTTTTCATCGGTCTGCAGGGTCAGTCCGGTATGCCAGTCCTGACGGATCCGCTGCCGCAAAGCCTCGTAGGCGGGCTTCCAGCTGCCGTCCGTATGCAGCAGGCCCGCAGGCGCGTTCAGCCAGCCGCCGTCCTCAAAATTCCAGTTGATGAAGGCCTTTACCAGCGGATGCTCGAAGAGCGTATCCGCCATGGCCAGCATATTCCTTGCCTGACGATCCTCGCCCTCCGGCGTGGAAGGCCATTCGGTCACCTGCCAGTCGTTCAGATCCTCGATGTATTCCGGAATCAGCGTGCCGGATACAAAGGTATTCTCAGTAAAATGAATAGGCTTGCCAAAGGAAGCGAACCGCTCCAGCACCTCGTGCAGCTTATCCATGCCCCAGAATCCCTGATGCTGATGAGACTGCACGCCGATTACGTCAATGGGCACGTCCGCAGCAAGGCAGTCCTCAATCAGCTGACGATAACGTTCCGTGGTATTGAAGTCATTGAGCAGCAGCGTCGCATCGGGATCCATCGCCCGTGCCTGATCAAACACCGCTTTCACCAGCGGCACGCGGCCCATCTTCTGGCAAAGGCGGGTGATGGCGTTATCCTCCTTCACAAACTCGGGCATGATCACCACCTCGTTGATCACGTCCCACATGCTGATATTGCCCCTGAAGGCTCCGATCTCCCTGCGGATTCGGCTCAGCTGATTCTCCAGCACTTCTTCGCTGCTGCGCCCCAGCAGCCATTTTGCGGATACCGTGTGCCAGCAGAGCGGATGCCCCTTGACGGTGCAGCCCTTTTCCTTCAGCCATTTTGCGGCGCGCAAGGTGGATTCTTCCATGGTACGTCCCTCCGCGGGCTCATACCTGCCCTGATAAAAGGGCAGCGTACCGAAATTGAACAGTTCCTGCCATGCGTCCCACATTTTCTCCAGACGGGCCCTTTTCTCCGGGGGCGTGGCAGGATCCAACAGGTCCATCACCCAGAATACGCCCGTGCCGAACATAAACTCATGCCGCTTCAGTTCAACCTCAACCTTGCGGCCGGGCATAATCCGGCCCTGACCGTCCCGAAGCGTCAGCGTACATGCCGCCTTGCGATGCGAAAGCTTATCCATCACATTCGCCTCCCTGTCCGTTGTCATGCAGTTGTGAACGTTGGTTTCTTTCCTTCATCATAGCACAGGGGCACACTTCTCACAAGTGCAGGATATTCCCTCAGCGGGGGTATTTCCGTGCATGATCCGGCAAACAGAAAAGCAGCAGGCGTCATTCGCCTGCTGCTTTTGTTGGCTGTGAAGACCTGTTCAATACAGCGTGGGCCAGAGCTTGAAGTCCCACACAACCTCGCCGTACTGCGCGGCCTTGACGACCTGATCGCCGTCCATCTCAAAGACGGTGACGTGCGCCTGAGGCGTGCAGATCTCGCCCAGGGTGAACAGAGCGTTCTCTTCCACCACCAGGCAGTTCTCCACCTGATTGACGCGGCACAGCTCGTACCGGCTCCTGGGCGCCTGCTGCTCATAGTGAGCCTTCACAGACTCGGGCAGAGCGGCATACAGATCAGCATCAGCATTGTACATGGCGGGACGGATAATCTCCTTGCCCACCAGATAGTTGAAGGCGGTGTACACATTCATGAAGGAAATCTTGCCTTCAGCGTCCAGCTCGCACACCAGAGCGGTGGGAATGCTGTAAGGAATGTAATTATCGCGCTCTTCATCGTAGAAGTTATACTTCAGGGTCATCTGGGCAACCATGAGCTTATCATTGCTGACCACGCTGACGGGCTCGCAGAAGACGTTCAGATAGCCGAAGCGGTGAGCGATCTTCTTCACCAGCATTGCGAAAATACGGTTGCTGGTGACAGCGCCGAAGGAAGGCAGGTTCAGGTTAGCCTGACCGTTGCTGAAGTAAGCCAGCAGCGCAGCAGTATCCTGCTGTTTGATGGCCTCCATCATGGAATTGATATCAAAGTTCATGCAAAACATCCTCCTTCATTACAGCGTGGGCCACAGGGTGTGATCGTGAGAGGAGTCGCCGGACAGACGGACGTAGGCCATCTTGCCTTCATCGGTGTAGCCATAGATGGCCATACCGGCGGAGGGAGTGTTGGGATTGCCGCCGCTGCGGTAGTTGGTGTATTCCACCACCAGATGCTTGGGCGCCACGAAGGCGGAGCACAGGCGCAGCTCGGTATTGCGGCCGCCGCTGAACAGGCCGTTCAGGGTCTTGACGAGATCCTTGCCCTGGTTGAAGGAATAGGCGGTGCCCATGAAGTAGCCGTTGAGATCCCACACCTCGTTGAGGATGGTGTCGGTATCGGAATTCCACAGGGCATTGAAGTACTTCTTCTCCGTCTCGGGAAGCTTGCCCAGCAGCGTGGTATCCTCATTGAGCATGGCGGGACGGGTGATATTGTGACCCGCAACCCAATAGGTGGAGTAGTACACGCGGGCCGTACGGATCTTGTCACCCTCCATCTCGCAATAGATGCCGATGGGAATATGCAGTTCCTTCTTGTAATTGAACTCCTCGTCCTTCACCTGGAAGTACAGCACGGCGCTGATTGCCAGATGCGTGTCATCGTTCAGAGCGCCCCAGAATTCGTAGCGGATATCATCGCGCATGGTCATCCACAGGTGCACCTGCTTCAGGTAGCGCTTGAACACCAGATTGTTGCCAATCTGGCCGTAGCGCGGCACGTTCACAGAGATGTTGCCGTCCACGAACATGTCCAGGAAGGTCTGCGCATCTTCCGCCGCCAGCAGCTCGGGAAGACGTTCAAACTGACTGGAGATTGCCTTGAAATCCTTCATTTGTTGTATCCCCTTTCCAAAAAACTTATTGATTGCAAAGAATTAGCACTTCAAAAGTTATAAAAAGCATGATATACTGATTGTATACATTTTCCGGAGGTGATCCCATGACGCTGCTGCACCTGCGCTATTTCTGCACCGTTGCAAAGCATGAGAACCTGAACCGTGCATCAAAGGAGCTGTTCGTCTCCCAGCCTGCGCTGAGCAAGGTAATCCGCACGCTGGAGGAGGAGCTGGGCGTCCAGCTGTTCATCCGCGACGGACGGAATCTCCGTCTGAGCGACGACGGCAGCTTTTTTTATGATAATATCAAGCACAGTCTGACAATCCTGGACAACACCGTCAGTTCCCTGATCAACAAGGCTGCAGTGAAGGAGATCAAGCTTTGTCTGAACTCCGCCAACCTCTTCATCGAGGAAGCCATTGCCGAGTTCCGTCAGACTCACGACGACGTGTTCTTCGTCATCACAGAAGGCACGCTGGCGCACTATCCCCCGAATGCCAGCGAATACGACCTGGTGGTGTATACCGCTGACTCCGGCCTGCATGACGCGGAAAACAACCGCCGCCACATTCTGCTCACCGAGCGCTTCGGCATCTGCGTACCGGACACCGATCCTGCCTATGCTCTGCCCGAGGTGAATCTGGCCGATATGCAGGACAGGCACTTCATCGGCACCAACACCTACGGCGTGAATTACCAATTCTGCCGCGAGGCTGGCTATACGCCCAAGATGGTGATGGTGGGCCAGCAGCTCCACGGCTACATGAAGATGCTGGAGTACGGCACAGGCGTATCCGTACTGCCGGAGATCACTCTGGGCTCCTATCTGCCCTCCAACTGCCGTTTTGTGCCCCTCAAGGGGCAGGAGCGCACCCGCACGATTATCATCGAGGAGACGCTCCTGCAGACCCAGAGCGCACATGTGAAGGAGTTTGTCGCCTTCTGCATCGGCAAGGCCCGCCGGAAAATGGAGGCGGTCAGGCCAGCTCCTTCAGCCAACGCTGAACGTCAGCATCAGTGCCAAGCACCTTATGGGTGTCTGTAATATCATGGTAGGTACCCTGTGAGTAATCCAGGCCGCTGGTCTTGTAGTCATAGGTCATGATGGGGCGATCCTTCTCCAGCAGCGGATTGGGGCGCGGAATGGCAGAGAGCAGAGAGCGGGTGTAGGGATGCACCGCATGCTCGAACACGTCCGCCGTGGTGCCGCTTTCCACCAGATGACCCAGATGCAAAACGCCAATGGTATCGGAGATATAGCGCACCATGGACAGATCGTGCGCAATGAAGAGAATTGCGCAGCCGGTCTCCACCTGAATGCTCTTGAGCAGATTCACCACCTGCGCCTGTATGGAAACGTCCAGCGCGGAGATGGCCTCGTCGGCAATGATGAGGTCGGGCTTCATGATCAGGGCGCGAGCGATACCCACGCGCTGGCGCTGACCGCCGGAAAGCTGGTGAGGATAGCGGTTGGCATGCTCCTTGGAAAGGCCTACCTTCTTGAGAATCGCATAGACCATTTCCCGCCGTTCTTCCTGGCTGGAATACATTTGATGGATATCAATGCCCTCGGCAATGATGTCCATTACTTTTTCCCTGGGATTCAGCGACGCCATAGGATCCTGGAAGATCATGTGCATCTTGGTGCGCAGCATCCGGACAGTATCCCTGGGCATTTTGCCGGAGATATCCTGCCCGCAGAAGGTGATCTTACCGTCGGTAGGATCATACAGGCGGATGATGGAACGGCCGGTGGTGGACTTGCCGGAACCGGACTCGCCTACCAGACCGTAAATCTCGCCGCGATGGATGGTGAAGGAAATATCGTCCACAGCCTTTACCGTATAGCTGCGGCTGATGGGAAAATACTGCTTGAGGTTCTCCACCTTCAGAAGGACCTCACGCTGATCATTTGCCTGCATTTTTGACCTCCTCCCTCATGCTGTCAATGCGCCGGCGCAGGGGTTCGGGCATTTCCACCCGGGGTGCGTCGGGATGCAGGAGCCACGTAGCCGCGCTGTGAGTTTCGCTGATGCGGAACATAGGCGGCTCGCGGTGCCTGTCCACCTCAAGAGCATACTGATTGCGGGGCGCAAACGCGTCGCCCTCCACAGGCTTGAGCAGGTTGGGCGGGCTGCCGGGAATGGTGTACAGGGAATCGCTGTTTTCATCCATATCCGGAACCGACAGCAGCAGACCCCAGGTATAGGGGTGAGCAGGCTCGAAGAACAGGTCTTCGGCAGAGCCCTTCTCCACCAGCTTGCCGGCGTACATCACAGCCACGGTATCTGCCACGCGGGCCACCACGCCCAGATCGTGGGTAATATAGATGACGGTCAGATTCTTCTTGCGCTGGATATCCTTGATCAGGTCAAGAATCTTGGCCTGCACCGTCACGTCCAGCGCAGTGGTGGGTTCGTCGCAGATCAGCAGATCCGGGTCGCAGGCCAGGGCGATGGCAATCACCACGCGCTGGCGCATACCGCCGGAGAGCTGGTGCGGATAGTTCTTGAAGCGCTTTTCCGCATCGGTGATGCCCACCAGCTGCAGCAGCTCCAGCGCCCGCTGACGCGCCTCAGGGCGGGTGACGCCCTTCTGACGCAGCACGCTTTCCATGATCTGCGCGCCGATGGTCATGGTGGGGTTCAGGCTGGTCATAGGATCCTGGAAAACCAGTGCGATGTGCTTGCCGCGGATCTCCTTCTGCAGCTGCTTGTCGTTCATCTCCAGCAGGTTGCGGGTCACGGTCTTGCCGCTCTCGTCCTGATAGGTAAAGTCGATGCGGCCGGAATCAATGATCTCGTTGGCTGCATGAATGCCCAGCACGGACTTCACGGTCACGGACTTGCCCGAACCGGACTCGCCCACGATGGCCAGCGTCTCGCCCCTGTGCAGTTCCAGATCAATACCGCGGATGGCATTGACCCGGCCTGCAAAGGTTTTGAAGGAGATGGACAAGTCGGAAATCTTCAGGATGGTCTCCTGGTTATTCATCGTCTTCCTCCTCCTTTACATACTGCGCATCTGGGGATCGATCGCGTCACGCAGGCCGTCGCCCAGCAGGTTGAACGAAAGCATCAGCACGGACAGCACAGCAGCCGGGCACAGCACCTGATAGGGATAGAGCATGGCGCTGCGGTAGCCGTCGTTGATCAGCGTGCCTAGCGAAGCCATGGGGATCGGGACGCCCAGACCGATAAAGGCCAGGAACGCCTCGAAGAAGATGGCGTGGGGCACAGAAAACATGAAGGTAATGATGATCTGGCCCATGGTATTGGGCAGCAGATGCTTGAGCAGGATGCGCTTGGGGGATGCGCCCAGCGTACGGGACGCCAGCACATACTCGTTGCTCTTGAGCTTGAGCACCTGCGCACGGACGATACGGCTCATGTTCACCCAGCCGGTAATCGCCAGCGCCAGACAGATTGTGGGAATGCCGGGCTCCATGGCAAGAAGCAGCAGCATCATGATAATCAGATTCGGGATGCCGGTAAGGATCTCGATCAGACGCTGCATGATCATGTCTATCTTCCCGCCGAAGAATCCGGCTACCATGCCGTATGTGACGCCGATTACCACGTCAAGTACCACGGCCAGCACGGCAATCAGCAGCGAGATACGGGTACCCACCCATACGCGGGTCCAGATATCGCGGCCCAGATTATCCGTGCCGAAGTAATGATACTGGTCCTCGATGCCCTTCTTGGCGTACATATCCACGCCCTTGCGGGTGCCGTCAAAAATACCCAAATCCTCCAGCACCGGAATGCGCATGGGCATGTTGGTGGTCTTGGAGTTAATTTCCTTATAGGTATAAGGACTGAGCATAGGCGCAAAAATGGCGAACAGCACGATCACCAGCAGGCAAATCAGGCTGATAGCGGTAGCCTTGTTAGCGAAGAGCGTAAGGATGATTTCCTTCACATAAGAATGACCGGAGAAGTTTTCGTCCACGAATTCGTCGGCATTGTAGCCCACCAGACGGCGTTCTTCCTCCGTCAGGTGCTGGACGTTCTGCATATCCTTCATGGAACTCACTCTCCTTTCGTCACGCGGATCCGGGGATCAATCAGACCATAGAGGATATCCACGGTCAGCATCACCAGGATGTACAGCGCACAATAGATAAACGCCAGCGTAAAGGTGACGTTGTAGTCGTTTTCCTGAATGGCAGTAATCAGCAGACCGCCGATACCGGGGACAGAGAAAGCCTTCTCCACCACCAGAGAGCCGGTCAGCACGTTGACAACCGAGGGGGCAATGACGGTGATGACGCCGGTCAGCACGTTGCGCAGCACGTGACGGATCGTCAGCGCAGGCTTGCTCACACCCTTGGTCTTGGCAAGGGTGATGTAGTTCTGGTTCATCACGTCGATGATTTCAGAGCGGGTATAGCGTGCCACGCTGGCCATGGGAGACATTGCCAGCGTCAGCGAGGGAAGAATACTGGAAAGGAACGGAGACTTCGCAGAATACAGGAAAGGCAGCATCTGCCACTTGAAGCCAACAAAGTAAGCCAGCAGCAGTGCAAAGGCGAACGCAGGCATACTCACGCCGATGATCGCCAGCGCGGACATGATAGAGTCCATCAGCTTGTTATGGTTGAAGCCGGCCAAAATACCCATCACAAGGCCCATCAGCACACCGATGACGATGGCCTGCAGACCGATACGGATGGTTACGGGAAAGCGCTTGACCAGCAGATCGGCGATGGGCATATTCTGCTGAATATTGTACGATACGCCGAAATCGCCTTGAACCATGTTGACGATATAATTGATATACCGGTTGAAGAACGGCTGATCAAGACCGTAGCGTGCCTCAATCTTCGCACGCTGTTCAGGCGTAAGCTCAGGATTGTTGAAGGGAGAACCGGGCATAATTTCCATCAGGGTGAACAAAAGGAGCAGCACGACCAAAAGCGTAACAACTGCCATGAGCAGTCGCTTCAGCACATACTTTTTCACTCCAGCACCTCCTAAGGCTTGCTGATGTATTGCTTGTTGTCATGGAAGTAACCGTTGTTCCGGCAGAGGATCCGCTGGAATGATAATGTCCCTTAAGACATTGAATGCCCGGCGTATCCGGCTTTCCAGAGCGGAAGCGGTATACGCCGGGACTTGATTAACAAGGGTTAATTTTTCCTGATACGATTACTCAGCGATGTCAGCGAACATGAAGTCCCAGCTGATGCCGATCAGGTTCTTCACATAGCCGGTGATGCTGGGGTTCAGCAGCAGGCAGTCAGCAGTGCGATACACGGGGATCGCCACGCCGGACTTCTGAGCCATTTCTTCCAGATCCAGGCAGTTGTTCCAGATGACTTCGGCATTGGTCTCGGTCAGAGTAGCATTGTACAGGGTGTCGAACTCCTCGTTGGAGTACTTGGCATAGTTCAGGGCCTGGCCAGTGGTGTACTGACCCAGCTTAGCCAGCACGTTGGGCACGGAGGAACCGGTGCGGTGCAGGGCCAGCTGGAAATTGCCGGTCTCCATGTCGTCCAGACGCTGGGCCTTGGGCATGACCTGCAGGTTGATGGTCAGGCCGGGGCAGGCAGTCTCGATCTCGGACTGGATGAAGGCAGCCACGCTCTGGGCGGACTCGGAATCTTCCACGGTAAAGTTCAGGGTCAGGGTTTCAACGTTCAGCTCAGCCTTGGCAGCCTCCCAATACTTGGCGGCGGCAGCCTTGTCGCAGGACCAGAAGTCGGGGCGCACAGAGTTGAACTCTTCGCCGGCAGCGTTGAAGAACACGTCGGAATAGTTGCAGTCATACTTGGCGCGGGAACCGTCGGCCAGGATGTCGGTCACCAGAGCTTCACGGTCGATGGCGAAGCCCAGAGCATAACGCAGGTTCACATTCTGCAGCTCGGGAACGTTGAAGTTGGGCACAACGTACCAGCTGTAGGTGGTGGGAGCGGAGAAGAAGGCTTCGCTGTCCTGATACATATCCACCAGGTCAGAGGTCAGGATGACCATATCGGCAGCGTCGGTCTCGAAGGCCATGATGCCGGTCTGGGTGTCCTTGATCACCTGATACTCGATGGCGTCCAGCTTAACCTTGTCGGCGTTCCAGTAGTTGGGGTTCTTGGTCAGGGTCCAGGTCAGGTCGCCGGCAGTCCAGTTGTCCAGGGTGAAGGCGCCGCAGGTCAGCAGAGTCTCAGAGGACAGGGCGTACTGATCGCCGCAGGCTTCCACGAACTTCTGGTTCAGGGGGCCGAAGGCGCAGTCGCACAGGAAGCTGGTCAGCCAGGTGCAGGGAGCGGTCAGCTCAACCACGAAGGTCTTGTCGTCGGGAGCGCTCACGCCCAGCTCGGAGGAAGGAACGGTGCCCTTGTTGATTTCGGGCATGTTCTTGATGGGCAGGTAGTTGAACAGGAAGATGTGCTCAAAGCCGTACTCAACGGTCACGGCGCGCTTCCAGGCATACACGAAATCGTGAGCGGTCACGGGATCGCCGTTGGACCACTTGGAGTCGCGCAGCTTGAAGGTGTAGGTCAGGCCGTCGGGGGAAACTTCGTAGCTCTCGCACAGAGCGCCCTGGGGCACGCCGTTGGCGTCCAGACGGAACAGGCTGTCAACCAGCAGGCTCATGATGCTGGTGGTGTAGCCGTCGCCGGTGTTGCCGCTGTCCATGGTGTCCATTTCGACATTCTGGGTCAGGCGCAGCACCTTGCCTTCAGCATTGGCAACGGTCAGCATGGACATGGCCATAACCATTACCAGTACGATTGCTACCAGGCGGGACAGGTTCTTCATAGTAATCTCTCCTTTGTATGATATTCAGGACTTATTATTCCTGCGGGGTACCGGAGAAATAATATGCATACATTCTATTTGAAAACCTTTCCGTTGTCCAATGCCAATTTGTTTAACTTTTGACGACCGAATTGATATAACTTGTTTACTGCACTTTTATTGTTTTTTCGCAGGACATCATTCGCCAAAATGACGGATATTTCTTGCTTTTCCTTCACTTTTTTCAAAAAAAGCGTTCGTCTTTTCAAAATTGCTCCAATATGATATGATATAGATGTCGCGGATCACATTCGCAATTTTATGCAGGAGGTATGCAAAATGCAGGAAGTATTCGATTTTCTGAAAAAGAACCGTACCTATTACCTTGCCACCATGGAAGGCGATCAGCCCCGTGTGCGCCCCTTTGGCACCGTCAATATCTATGAGGGCAAGCTATATATCCAGACCGGTCGCTCCAAGGCTGTGTCCCAGCAGATCGCCAAGAACCCCAAGGTGGAGATCTGCTCCTGCGCCGACGGCAAGTGGGTGCGCATCAGCGCCGAGCTGGTGGACGACGACCGTCGCGAACCCAAGGCTGATATGCTGGACAACTATCCCCACCTGAAGAAGAACTACGATCCTGACGATGGCAACACCCAGGTGTTCTACCTCAAGGATGCCGTGGCTACCTTCTCCTCCTTCACCGAGCCTCCCCGCACTGTCAAGTTCTGATCTACCATCAGGCCCTTCCCTTCCGGAAGGGTTTTTATATATGTAGAAAAACCTCCCGATGCAGATCGTTTTTTCTGCACCGGGAGGTTGTTTTTGTTCTGAAATTTAGTTTAGCTCTACGGTTCCCATGTAGATAAACCCGTCCTTCAGCGGCGGATCTTTTTCGCGCCGGAAAGCAAAGGATTCGTTCGTCAGCATCAGATGCGCCAGCGCAATGCCTACGTCCATGGGATTGTACTTGCCCAGCATCCGACGCTTGATTACGTTCAGCTCCTCACGATACACATGCAGCACGTTCTCTCCTGCATGTACGAAGTACCATGGCTGACTGTTGCAGGCCGAAGGTGCAAGCCGCGCTGCCTCCAGCCTGTCGTCCGGATAATCCGCGATCTCCCCCATGGCCTTGCGCCGGAAATCTTCTGCGCAGGTGCGTTCCGGTACACTCTTCGGCTTGCCGAAGGGCATCAGGATAGCGTGCTTCATCCCCGAGGGCACAAGGGATTCATCCGGCCAGCCCATGCCTACCCAGCAGGAACCCAGACTCTGCGACTGCAGATACAGATCCACCTGCTGGAACATGAAGCCCACGTTCTCCAGCCAGCCGGGCCTGTCCTCGCTGCACACGCTGATATAATGCGGCGCATCCCACTTCTGCAGCAGTGTCACGTGAGCTTTGTCAAGAATCTCCGCATGCACGGCGATGGAAGCATCAAGCGGAACTGCCTTGGCCATGAATGCGCGGATTTCCGCCAGCTGGCTCTCCTCCAGCGGCTGTTTCTCATAGGCGCGCACAGACCGCCGTCTGCCGATCATCTCTTTAAGTTCCATGCTGCATTCCTCCTTTCAGGCTGCCGGATGGCGTGCACAGGCTTACCAGTCCTTCATTACCTGCTTCAGATCAATGGTGCAGACCTGTGCAATACCGTTCTCATCAGGATTGTTGAACAGCACCATATCGCCCGCGCGGTTGAAGGACGGATGCTGATGATCCGCGCCGGACTTGCAGCTGCCGGTGGTGGCGATCAGCTTCTGCTTGCCGGTTTCGCGCTCGATGAGCACCACGCCCTCCTGCACGTCCACGCCCAGATAGCTGATGCGGTCAGCCACGATCCACTTGCGATCACGGCTCAGGCAGGGATGCAGCAGCTGCTCGCTTTCTGCAGCCTGATCAAAGTGACGGCCGTCCTTGTCGCCGATCATGACACGGCCGCGCAGCTTCATGAAGGCCATCTCCTGACCGTCTGCCGACCACACCTCGTGGGTGATCCACTCGTTGGGATGCTCCACATAGTACGGGCGCACATAGCGTTCGGGTACGTCGCACATCCAGGTGCGCTGGAAGGCGTCGCCCTCGGTCTCGTGAATGTAGAAGATCAGGTTCTCGTCCGTGGGGCAGATCTGCGCATGGCCCAGCCGGTAGTCGCTGCGGTAGACGATCTCCGGTTCCTTGCCCGGATCCAGAATGATCAGGGAGTAAATCTTGTTGGGCAGATGATAGCTGCAGGCAATGCGGCCCGTATCAGCCGCCGTCAGATGCGTGGTCAGCTTGCCGCCCGCAGGCAGCTCGCCCACCTTGCTCATGGTATTGTCGTCCAGATTGACAATGTATACTTCATTATCATTCTTGCAGACATACGCCTGATTCTTCACGCGGTCCAGCGCGAAGCCGCGATAGCTTTCGTCGCACACCAGCGTCATATCACCGGTTTCCACGTCCACGCGGTAGCAGCCGCCGTCGTTGCAGCCGTTGGTCTGGTTCTTGTTGAAATAGAAGTACTTGTCGTCCACCGAGAAATTCTCCGTGGTAAAGTACAGCTTTGCGTTACGTTCGGGGCCGTCGGTATACTTGCGAATCATGTAACCGGTAATCGGGTCGCGATATTCAATCATGCTGAAACGCTCCTTTCATGATCACAGTTGCAAGTTCTCTCCTGCAGGTATGCGTACCGGTTCGCCGTCATTGACGCGGATCCAGCAGTCCCTGGCATTGGGATTGTAAACGAAGCTGTTGTCCGCAGCAAACTGCAGGCGCTGGAAATCATCCATAGCATCCATGAACTCGATGTTGGTGCAGTACCATATATCATCCTGACCGCCCATCATCTTGCAGAAGCCCTCGATCAGATCCCAGTTGTCCCTGTCGTCGAACTCATAGCTGTGACCCCAGACGTACATCAGATACAGGTACTGCTTCTTGAACAGACCCTTGAACTCCTCCCCCAGCTCCATCAGCCGGTGGTTGTGATGACAGGTAGCCTTCCAGCGGTAGGGATCCTCCGGCAACGCGAAATTATCCGAGGAACCCACCACACGGGAATAGCGGATGCCGCACAGAGGCAGAGCCTTCACAATATCCTCGCTCAGAGAACCGTTGGGATAGCTCAGGCCGCGGACAGGGTAGCCCATGATCTTCTCCAGATCGCGGCGGTCCGCCAGCACCTCCTCGATGACCTCCGGCAGCGGACAGCGGGCGATGGTAGGATGGGTTACCGTATGGCACGCCACCTCGTGACCTGCATACAGCTGCTGAAATTCCTCAGGCTTGATGCGCTTGGGATCGTCAAACAATCCGGAATTGATATGGAAGGTACCCTTGATGCCGTAGCGGTTGAAGATATCCACCAGACGGCGGTCCTGCAGCTTGCCGTCGTCGTAGCTGAGAGTCAGCGCCTTGTGCTTGCCGCCGGGATAGCAGCAGTAAACCTTGTTCACGGATTCATTCCTCCTACAATCTGCGGATAGAAAAGGGGCTGCTGCCCTTTTTTAAGAAGCAGCAGCCCCAGTGGGTTTGCTTTGAGTCAGTCAGAAAGCTGATTACTTGGTAGCCTGGTAGGCAGCGTTGTACTCAGCAGTCATGGCTTCGCCGCCCATAGCGGACCACTCAGCCCAGGCAGCGCGCAGGCCGTCTTCGTCGATCAGGCCGGCGATGTACTGCACGTGAGCGTCTTCCAGCATCTGGGACAGGGTGGTGCCCATCATGGTGTTGGTTTCGGAGGTCAGAGCGTGGCAGGGATCATTGATGATCTTGTCCAGCTCGGTCAGCTGATAAGCGTCATACTCCATGCGCAGAGCGGTCTTCTGCTGCAGATAGGGAGTCTTGTCGCCGGCCACGTTGGTGCCCAGCTGGTTCAGGCTGTGCTGGAACTGCTGCACCTGCAGGCTCATGTCAGCATCGTCGGTGGGGTTGGTGTAGCGGAAGCCGTCTTCGCGTACCCAGAAGGTCTGGCCGTCGACGCCCCAGTTGATCAGGGTGCAGCCTTCGGGAGTGTTGCACCAATCCAGGAAGGCCAGAATCTTGCGGACGGTAGCTTCGTCCTTCACAGCCTTGGTGATGACGATTTCGCCGGAGTAGCCAGCGTTCTGGGGCCAGATGCGGTTCTCGCCCTGAGCGTTGGTGACGGAGGAGACCATGGCCCACACGGTGTCGGTCACGCCCTTGTTGGTCTCGAACCATTCCTGCTGACGATAGCAGTTGTCCAGGCAGTCAAAGCGCATGAAGGCCTTGTCGTTGCGCTCGATCTTGTCCCACTCGCCGAACTCGATGGTCATGAAGTCGGGATCAATACCGCCGGCAGCGTACAGGTCGCGCAGCCAGTTCAGGCCTTCCAGGAAGTGAGGATCTTCGTGGGCAGGATAGATCTCGCCAGCCTCGTTCACGCCCCAGTTGTAGGGAGCGCCGTGAGCAACGGTGATGATGCCGATGGTGCCGGCAACATACTTCACCATGTTCAGAGCGTAGGCGTCATGAGCCTTGCCATACTCGGTCAGGGCCATGGCCAGAGCGGTCAGGTCTTCGATGGTCTTGGGCTCTTCGGTGATGCCCATCTCGGCAGCGATGTCGGTACGATAGTAGATACCGCCGCGGGCCTGGGCACGGCTGCGGAAGATGCCGTACAGACGGCCGTCGATCTTGATGTTGTTGTAAACGCCTTCGGGACCGGCGGACAGGTTGGGATAGTCAGCCAGCATGTCGGTGATGTCCCAGAAAGCGCCCTGACGGGCAGAGTTCACAACGATGGGATCACGGGCGCCGGTCAGCACCATGACCATGGGCATGTTGGCGGGGTCAGCCAGAGTGTAGCTGGTCTGGTCGCCGTAGGAAGAGTTGGCGATCCACTGGATGTCCAGCTTGACGCCGGTGGCAGCCTCGATGGCTTCCAGCACGGGGTTGCCTTCGACCACGAAGTCAACGTCGGTGTAGAAGTCGGGCAGCATGACCGTCACGGTCAGGGGTTCCTCGGCAGCGGCAAAGCTCGTCACGGACATGAGCATCACCAGAGCCAGAAGCATGGAGAGCAGCTTCTTCATACAGGGGTACCTCCTTAAAAAATTTGTTATTTCGGCAGCGAACACCTCGCTGCTGATAACCGTTGTAAATCCATTGGGCCATCCTTGGCGTCAGTCATGACGCAGGCGCGGCAGACAACCGGAACGTCATTCCCGATGGGCGGAAAAACGTGACGAAGTCACCCCTTCAGTGCGCCGACCATAACGCCCTTCACGAAGTACTTCTGCAGGAAGGGATACACGCACATGATCGGAACCGTGGACACCACGATAACCGCCATCTTGATGGATTGGGCCGGGGGCTCCTTGAAGTTGGGATCCATCAGCGCCAGGTCACCGGCGGACATGGTAGACATGATGATGATCTCACGCAGGATCACCTGCAGAGGCCACTTGTCGCGGGCGCCGGACATGTAGATCATTGCGGAGAAGTAGCTGTTCCAGTGACCCACCGCGTAGAACAGGCCGAAGGTGGCCAACACGGGCAGCGACAGGGGCAGCACAATCTTGATCAGGGTCACCAGGTCGTTACAGCCGTCAATGTGTGCGGACTCTTCCAATTCCTGAGGAATGCCCTGGAAGAAGTTCTTCACGATCATCATGTTATACGCGCTGATAGCGCCGGGCAGCAGCACGGACCAATAGGTGTTCTTCATGCCCAGCCAGTTGCTGACCAGCAGGTAACCGGGCACCATGCCGCCGGAGAAGAACATGGAAACGATGACCATGTTCAGCAGGAAGTTGCGGCCGCGCAGCTTCTGCTTGGACAGCGGATAAGCAAAGGTCACGGTGAAGAACAGGTTGATGATGGTACCAAAGACGGTGATGAACACGGAGTTGCCGAAGGCGGAGATCAGCTTGTTCGAGGAGAAAATGTACTCGTAAGCCTCAAAGGACACGTCCTGCGGGATGATGAACATCGGGCGGACCGTCAATTCATACTCCGTTGCAAAAGAAGCGCCGACAATGTAGATGAAGGGAAGAATGGTAGTGAAGGCGATCAGGGTGATCAGCGCGTAGTTGATTACGTCGAACGCACGGCTGCCGAAGGTTGCAGACTGACCCACCGGGCCGGAAGTGATCTTAAAGCCCTCGGGAGACTTACCCTTGGGGCCCTTGACCTTGGGACCCTTGACCTTCTTAGGTTCCGCGGAGTCCTCCGTCATCTTTTCATACAGTTCAGACATCACGGCACCTCCTTAATACAGGCCCGACTCGCCAAGGGCGTGGGCAATCTTGTTGGACGTAACAATCAGGATGATACTGACGACGCTCTTCAGCAGGCCGATAGCCGTCGTGTAGGAATACTGACCGGCAGCGATACCTTGCTGATACACGAACACGTCCAGGGTCTGGGAAACGGAGCGGTTCATGGCGTTGGCCATCAGGATCAGGTGCTCATGGCCGGTATCCAGCACAGAACCCATGCGCAGCACCAGCATCAGCACGATGGTGGAGCGGATAGCGGGCAGGGTGATGTGCCACAGGCGGCGCCAGCGACCTGCGCCGTCCACCATGGCAGCCTCGTACAGCTGGGTGTCTACGTTGGTCAGGGCAGCCAGGAAGATAATGGTGCCCCAGCCGGTTTCCTTCCAGATGGTCTGACCGATGATCATCCAGCGGAAGACGGCGGGATCGGACAGGTACTTGATTTCCGTACCGGTCAGCTGCTCCGTCAGCTTGTAGATGATGCCGTCGGAACCAAAGATCACGTAGGTGATGGAAACCACGATAACGATAGAGATGAAGTGAGGCACATACAGCAGAGTCTGCATCAGCTTCTTGTAACGCAGATGACGGACTTCGTTGAGCATCAATGCCAGGATGATAGGAGCAGGGAAGTAGAACAGAATGTTCATACCGGACAGGATCAGGGTATTGGTCAGATACCTTGTCCACATCTTGTTGGAGAAGAAGTATTGGAACCACTTCAGGCCAACCCACTCACTACCAAAGATACCGCCGAAGGGAGAGTAGTTTTCAAACGCGATCACTACGCCCCACATGGGCAGGTACTTGAACACGACCAAGTAGACCAGACCGGGACTCAACAGAAGATAGAGCCAGATGCTGCCCTTGACTTCCGTTGCCAAACGCCGCCAGTACTCTTTGCCGGAACCATACACCGCGATGCGTTCCGCTTTTTTCATGTCCGTATCGCCTCCCAAAAAAAGTTCTTTTGTCCGGGCCCCGCGCGTTGTGAAAAGCAAAGAGACAGCAATGCGTTTTCGACCACATTGTCACGTTCGCCTTTGGAGCAATGGTGTAGAATCTGGCCATTCTTGCGCAGATTTCAGACAAGATACCGATAGATGTATTGTAGTTGAAACCTATTCCTTTGTCAATGATGTACAGAAGAACTTTTTTATTTCGCACATTTTTGCACACTTAACCTTTCTTTTTGCACAGTCGATTCCCGTGGCATCTTCTCCCCTGTCTGCCCTGGAAAATGTTCCTGTTTTGCACCTGAAAGGCGTAGGTTTATCCCACTTGACAAACATGTTTATTCCTGATATAGTATCAAATTGTACTCAGTTGTTTCATTGTAGCTGCCGGGGCCTGTGTTCCGGCTGAACAGGAGGATTTTGTATATGACCAAGGCTCTAATTTCCGTTACCGGTCTGGACGCCACCGGCATCATCGCCAAGGTTGCCACCAAGCTGGCTTCCATGAACATCAATATTCTGGACATCACCCAGACCATCCTGGGCGGTTACTTCACCATGATGATGGTGGTGGACCTGGACGGCGCAAACATGGAGTTCTCCGCCATCGACGAGGAACTGCAGCCCATCCGCGACGAAATGAAGATGGCCATTCATATGCAGCGCATGGATATTTTCGACGCCATGCACCGCATCTGATTCCCTCCCCTGACTCTACAATATTTTAGGAGGTAACTCCTCATGATTGAAACCGGCGAGATTCTCCAGACAATGCACATGATCCAGGAGGAGAACTTCGATATCCGCACCATCAC
>JAFURI010000107.1 GCA_017471885.1 Clostridia bacterium
AGCGCCCTGAAGCGCTTCAAGCGTCAGTGCGCCCGCGCCGGCGTCATCCAGGAGGTCCGCAAGCGTGAGCATTACGAGAAGCCCAGCGTGAAGCGTAAGAAGAAGGCTGAGGCGGCCCGCAAGCGCAAGTATTAATCTTTCATACAGAAGGATATACCCCTTCCCGATTGGGAAGGGGTTTTTCGTTGCGTTGATTTTGCCATGCAAAATACCTCTTGCACGTTCATCCAAGATTTGATATACTAATCACATCTGATGGTTCAACCAATCACGATGGATTCAACGAAAAGAGGCATTTCATGGTATTTCTGTTTCAATTGACGCCACATGCAAATATCCGTTACCGTGAGGCTCAGGTGAAGCTCGGCCAGGCTGAGCTCGCCTGTCTTTTGAAGGGCCTCGGCATTTCGGCTGAAGTCACGCCCTGCACCGTCGGCGGCGTTTCTTTCCTGCGCTTCGAGGCAGATACGCTGACCGACGCTCAGCTTTCTGTGCTGTCGATGCATTCCGCTGCGCTGATGATCTGCGAGCAGCAGGGGCATTTGCTCCGCCCCATCGAAAAAGTCAGCCATGATTATCTGACCGAAGACCTGGCAGAGGTTCTCAAATACAAGGGCAAAACCAGCGCTGTGTTCACCCACATGATGATCAACTGCGCCTACGCCGCCAGTGATTTCTTTGGCACAGATGAAACGCTGACCGTCGTCGATCCCATGTGCGGCAGGGGCACCACCTGTTTCGTAGCCCTGCAGCACGGTATGAACGCTGTGGGCGTGGATATCGACAACCGCGACCTGAAGGAATGCGCAGATTATTTCGAGCGCTACATGCAGTACCACCGAATGAAACACAAGCTGGATCAGTCCAGCCGCACGGTGCGCAAGCACGCCGTGCCCGCTGCAGTTTACACCATCGCCGACACGAAGGAGCACTTCAAGGAGGGCGATACCCGCACGCTGTCCCTGTTCCTGGGCGACACGGGCCTGACTGGCGAGCTGTGCAAAAAATCCCCGGCCCATCTGCTGGTGGCAGACCTCCCATACGGCGTGCAGCATGCGCCCCAGGACGGCAAACGCACCGAATCCTTCATGCAGGTGATGAAACGCGCCCTGCCCCAGTGGAAGGACGCTGTCCGCAAGGGCGGCGCGGTGGCGCTGTCATTCAACACGCTGACGCTGAAGAAGGCGGATCTGGTGAAGCTGCTGGCGGACGCCGGCTTCACCCCTCTCACCGACGTGCCCTACGATGATTTCCAGCACTTTGTGGAACAGGCCGTCCACCGCGACTTCGTGGTGGCGCGCAGGGACTGACAAGGAGGCTAACCCCATGAATGATATCAATCTGAATGAACTGACGGTGCTCGAACTGCGCAAGGTCGCCAAGGAAATGAAGGTGCCGCTGGGCGCAGGCATCTCCAAGCAGGGCATCATTGACAAGCTGACGATGGCGATCGCCGAACAGAACGCCGCTCCTGCGCCCGTACAGGAAGCACTTCCCCTGGAGGAAGCGACTCCCGCTGAAGCCGAGAAGCCTGAGGAGCCTTCTGATGAAGAGGACGCCCCCGCGCAGCCTCAGTTCAAGGCAGCATATGTCGCACCCCAGCGTTTCAACAGCCGCCCCGCCTATCAGGCGCCGGCCTTCAACCGCCAAAGTGCGCCCCGCACGCCCGCTCCCATGGAGACCCAGCGCACGCAGACGACCCGGCCCGTGAGCTTCCAGTCCCGGTTTGGCCCGGCGGCGCAGGTTTCTCCCGCACCCCAGCAGGACGCATTCCATGAGGAGGAACGCCCCCGTACGGAAGCTCCCCGTTCTGCCTACGGCCCGGCCCGCACCAATTTCAGCGAGCCCCAGCGTTTCCAGCAGCGCCCCCAGTATGAGCAGCCCCGGCAGCCCGCTTACGAGCGCCCGGCGTATGAACAGCCCCGGCCCCAGAGCTATGATCGTCCCCAGTACGATCAGCCCCGGCAGTCCGCTTACGAGCGGCCCGCCTATGAACAGCCCCGTTCTCAGAGCTATGACCGTCCTCAGTACGATCAGCCCCGGCAGGGCTACGAGCAGCGGCCTTCCTATCCGCCGAGGCAGAGCTACAGCCAGGAGCCAGCGCCCTTCACCGTGAACCCCACGGCAAGCGAGATCATGCAGGCCGCCGAGTGCCCCGAGATCACCGGCGTGCTGGAAATCCTGCCCGAGGGCTACGGCTTCCTGCGGAGCGAGAACATGATCGCCACCAGCCGCGATGTGTACGTGGCCTGCGCTCAGATCCGCCGCTTTGGCCTGCGCTCCGGCGACCGCGTCATGGGCAAGGTGCGGCCCCAGCGGGACGGCGACAAATATCCGGCCCTGCTGGTCGTCAGCCAGGTGAACGGCATGTCCCCCGAAGCCGCCGCGAATCGTCCCAATTTTGACGCTCTCACGCCCATCTATCCTACACGCCGCATCCTTCTGGAGCGCAAAGATGGCCCTCAGCTGAACGATCTTCGGCTAATGGATCTGATCACACCCATCGGCTTTGGCCAGCGCGGACTGATCCAGTGCGGCCCCGGCACCGGCAAGACCCGCTTGCTGACCCGTTTGGCAAACGTCATCGCGCTGAACCATCCCGAGGCGGAAGTGATGATGCTGCTCTTCAACGAAACGCCTGAAAACGTGACCGTCATTCGTGAGTCGGTGAAGTGCCAGGTAGCCGCCTCCACCTTCGACATGGCGCCGGAAAACCATCTGCGCCTGGCAGATCTGGTGATTGAGCGCGCCGAGCGCCTGGTTGAACAGAAGCGCGACGTTGTGCTGCTGGTGGACAGCCTGACCACCCTCATCCGCGTCATATCTACCGCCGCAATGCAGGCAGGCCGAGCCGTCCCCGGCATGATCAGCCCACAGAGCCTGCAAAAGGCCAAACGGCTCTTTGGCGCGGCGCGCTGCATCCGCGAGGGCGGCAGCCTGACCGTGATCGCCACCATGAACACCGACACCGGCGCAAAGGCTGACGACAGCGTGGTAGGCGATTTCCGCGGCGCGGCGAATATGGAGCTGGTGCTGGATTCCACCCTGGCCCGGACAGGCGTATACCCGCCCTTTGAGCTGACCCGCTGCGGCACCAAGCGCGCCGAGGCCATCCTCACCCCTGAGCACGCCGAGGGTCTTAAACTCCTGCGCAGCATGCTCAGCCGTATGAGCGCAGAGAATGCGCTGCGCGAAGTGGTCTCCATGCTGGAGAAGGCTGCAACCAACGAAGAGCTGCTTTCCCGCATCAAAGTGTGGGCAGAATCCATGCAGGGCTGAATTTGCTGAAATTCTTGTCCGATTTCCTGCCCGGAAACACAAAAAAAAGCTTGCATTCCCGAAATGATTGTGGTACAATAATCCTCGCGGCTATATGAGGTCGTCATTGCATACGCGAAAGAGGTGAAATCGCAATGAAGGAAAAGATCCATCCCAACTACGGCAAGTGCATCGTTCGCTGCGTGTGCGGTGAGACGTTTGAGACCGGTTCTACCAAGAAGGAACTGAAGGTGGATATCTGCTC
>JAFURI010000108.1 GCA_017471885.1 Clostridia bacterium
GGCGAGGGGATGACGGTCGCCAATGACGTGATCGTCTCTGACGGCAAGCTGAATGCGACGCTGGGCGAGAACACCACCGATACGGTGCAGGGCAACCTGGCCATCGGCGGCAAGCTCACCACCGACAACGCTGAAGCGACCGTCACTACCGACGGCCAGATGACCGTGGCGGACGATACGACCCTGACCGGCAGCACGGTGACCGTGACCGCCGACAAGGGCGTAACGCTGGACGGCAGCCTGACTTCCGAGGACAGCACCAATACCATCACCTCCGCGGACGGCAGCTTCACCGTGACGGACGAAGCGGTCATCAGCGGCGAGAACACCAGCATTGAAGTGAGCGGCGACGCGACCTTCGGCTCCACGCTGGATACGGAAGACGCTACCGTGACCATCACTGCAGACGGCCAGATGACCGTGGCGGGCGATACGACCCTGACCGGCAGCACGGTGACCGTGACCGCCGACAAGGGCGTAACGCTGGGCGGCAGCCTGACCTCCGATGGCAGCATTACCGAGATCGTCTCTGCGGACGGCGGCTTCAGCGTCAAGCAGGAAGCTGACGTTATCGAGAGCGACGTGACCATCGACGTGAAGGCTGACGCGACCTTCGGCTCCACGCTGGATGCAGGCGACTCCGAAATCAGCGTGACCGCAGGCGGCCAGATGACCGTGGCGGACGATGCAGCCTTCGTCAACGGCGGCCTCGACGCCGACGCAGATCAGGGCTTCATCTTCAACGGCAAGCTGACCACCGAGGACAACACTAACAACATTCACTCTGCACAGGGCGGCATGACCGTGGAGAAGGAAACGGTCATCAGCGGCGAATCCACGGACATTGAGGTCGGCGGCGACGTGAACTTCAAGTCCACCACGGATATCCAGGGTGCGGACGTGAACGTCACCGCAGGCGGCAGCGTGGATTTCCATGATGAAATCACCTCTGCGGAATCCCACGTAACCCTCGACGCGCAGGGCGCGCTGGACATGGCCAATGCCAACCTGCAAAACGGTTCCTGGGTGGCTGAAGCGGACGGCAACGTCACCTTCGCCATCATTGAAGCCAGCGAGAACACCGTGTCCCTGAATTCTCATGCGGGCTGCATCGATACCACCGTGGCCGACGGCTACATCCGCTTCACGGACGAGGATGAATCCTCCGACGACAAGCTGATCCTCAGCGCCGGCGACGCAGTGATGGACGGCAGCTCCGACAAGGGCCACATCGGCAGGGAAGACGCCAACATCATCATCGATACGGCGGACACCCTGTTCATCCCCGCAGCCAACGATTACTACGTCGATTTCGTGGTGCTGGAGGGCGAGGAGCTGTATCAGGGCAAGCGTCCTGTGACGGCGATCGGCTCCGGCTACGATGAGAACGGTGATTATCAGACCGGCGAAAAGCTGACTGATGCGCCTGACGACGTAATCTACGGCCGCATGGAGGATCTGCTGCTGGAGGACTTCGCGCAGATCGTGATTGACCGCGCGTCCGACGCGGACCAGAAGTCGCTCCTGACCGAGAGCGTGCTGACCGGCCTGATCAGGGACGGCAGCATGGACATCGACGACATTGGCTGGGCGCTGCCCTGGAAGACCAAGTCCGAGCTGCGCGCTCTGCTCCGTCAGGGCGACACGGTGAACCCGGGCGAAAGCCTGAGCGGTTACCAGCAGCTGGCACAGCAGATCAAGGCTGCCTTCGGGCAGAACTACACCACCGATGCGGACTACGACCGCTGGCTCATGAACGCCGTGACTTCCGGCTACGTGGATGCGGATCAGATGAACGATCTGCTCACCGGCCTTGTCAACGACGCTGAAATCCAGCAGATGGTCCAGAACGCATGGGAGCAGGCCGATTACGAAGCCCACAAGGCCACCATCCCCGACGAGCCCGTACGGCGCGAAGCCGTTATCGAAGTGGGCGAAGCCGTGGGCGGCGCATGGGTGGACAACATCGGCAGCATCACCATTACCCAGCAGGAAGGCACGCTGACTGCCAGTGCTGTGCTCTCTCAGGAGGGCGACGTAACCCTGACGGCCGTGAACGGCGGCATCGAGGGCGACGCCAGCGAGGAAATCAACGTGCTGGGCGAGGAAATCACCCTGACGGCAGCTAAGGGCGTCGGCGCTGAAACCACGCTTGTCATTGAACAGCGCGAGATGCGTCCCACCCTGGTAGCCAACATGGTGAAGCCCGCCGATCGCTCCGACGTGGCGCTGAAGCCTCTGGGAGCGGACGGTACGCCTACCGGCAGCGCAGAGCAGGCTGAAAAGCCAGTAGAGACCTGGGCGCTGGAAACCCTCATCGACTTTGAATGGCTGAACGTACACTACGCAGAGCAGGCTACCAAGCTGGACGTGACCGCCGGCGGCGATGTGAACATCGACGAAAAGAACGGCGATCTGGGTCTGGGCGTGATCGACGTGACCAACGGCGATCTGACCCTGGACGTGCCCGGTACCATCTACGACAAGCGCGACGACAGCCAGACCGAACCCAACATCAGCGTGGAGAAGGGCCCCGACAGCAACGCCGACGCCACCATCTCCGCTGAGGGCGGTACCATCGGCGAAAGCGACGATTACATCGACGTGGACGTGGACGGTACCATCTACGCAGACGCGAAGGGCGACGTCAGCCTGAATGACTCCGGCACGCTGGATCTGGTGCTGGACAGCCAGGAAGGCCAGCTCAACGCCGACGCTGTGGGCGACGCGAATATCACCGATACCGGCAGCGATCTGATCGTAGGCACCATCACCGCAGGCGGTGACGCCGACGTGACGGCGCAGGGCTCCATCACCACCGGCGATCCGCTGGGCAGGCCCGCTGATATCATTGCCGGCAGCATTACCATCACTGCAGAGGGCGACGTGGCGGAAGCGGATGATCACCTCACCGTGGATACCCGTGCGGAGGACGGCGGCGTGCTGACCGTCACCGGCGACAACGTCTATGTGAAGGAAATCACCGGCGATACCAATCTGGGCGGCCTGACCGCAGGCGGCGATGCAGAGCTCACGACCCCCGGTACCATTTACGACGCCTCCGGCAGCGGTCTGGAAGAGAAGGCCGAGCAGGCCCAGAAGGATGCTGCCGACGCCGACGCCAAGGCTGATCAGGCCGAGGCGGAAGCCTACGTCCAGCAGGGCGAGGCCGACATGGCGCAGGAGGCGCTGGACGAAGCCGTCGGGCAGACCGGCAACGCCTACAACCAGACGGTGGAAGGCATTACCGAGCTGCTGGAGCAGGCTCGGAAGGATCTGGAGGCCCTCACCCCCGATACCCAGGAGCATGACGACCAGAGCTGGATCATCAAGCAGCTGGAGTGGGAGCTGGAGAAGGCTGAAAGTGAACCCGAGCTTCGCGAAGAGGCTTACGAACAGGCAGTCAGGGATCAGCAGGCTGCGCAGGAAGCGCTGGAGAAGGCTCAGGACGAAGCTGACGAGGCCCGTGAAAAGGCTGAACAGCTGCGCGCCGAGGCTGACGCCGCACAGAACGCCGCCGATGCTGCTGCCGACGCTGCCCGCGCCGATACGCCCACCGTCAATGTGGAAGGCGATTTGACCCTGAACGCTGAATCCGTCGGCGAAAAGGATCAGGGCCTGACCATGGACGTGGAAGGCATGATCGACGTGAACGCCAATACCGAAGTGAACCTTTCCGGTCAGGGCAACCTGGAGCTGGAGGGCATGGAGGTAAGCGGCGACATCACCATTACCACCATCGACGGCACGATCAACGGTCATGGCGTCATGGAAGGCTCCAGCATCGACGTTTCCTCCGAGAACGGCGATGTGGGCAAGAAGGACAACTACCTCATCGTGGACGTGGATCGCGTGGACGCCAGGGGCGATAACGTCTACATCAGGAACCTGGGCGATACCGAGGTCGGCGACATCACCGCTGACAACGAGATCGTACTGGAGTCCGGCGGCAAGGTAACCGTGGACGAGGACGAGGTCCCCAACTTCCATGGCAGCGACCTGACCATCAACGCCGGCGGCGACATCGGCTCTCAGGATAAGCCGATCATCACCGATACGGAGGCCTTCCACGGCCATACCCCCGGCGACATGTTCATCGACAACCAGTCCAGGGATCTCACCATGACCGACGTGCGGGCGGATGATCTGGTTGTCCGGACGGATGGCAACATCACCGGCAGCAACATCCGGGTGGAGGATATCCACATCTGCGCCGACGGCAACGTGGGCACCGCGGAGGTTCCGATGTACTTCTACGCAGACGGCAAGGTGCACATCTGTGCGGGCCTGTCCATCTGCAACTGGGTCAACCTCTACCGTCCCGGCGTCTACGAGGCCATGTTCGTCTTCCGCATGGAAGTCAGCGTGGGCGATGAAACCATGACGATGTACGTCATCATGGGCGTGGATGCCAAGGATCATCTCACCGTGCTGGGCCTGTTCCTGTGCGAAGGCGAAGCGGACGCACAGTATTGGCAGGAGGTATTCACCGCGCTGCGTAAGGCCGATCTGGTCACGACCGGCATGGTTTACCACGACGGCGAGCATGGTCTGGACGAAGGTCTGAAGCAGGTGTTCCCGGCGTCCGAGAGCTGCGATATCAGCGGCTATCAGGACAACGCGGAGCGCAGGCAGATCTACCTGCAGAAGCTGCAGCTCTGCACTGAGCTGGCACAGCAGCTGCTGGGCGAAATGGAAGCCTACGGCATGGCTCTGGCGGAGGAAACGGGCAAGCCCTGCACCGACGCCGAAAGCCTGCTGGAAGCAGCCAGGAGCTTCACCGACGCCTACACCGGATCCATCGAAGTGTGGATGGATTCCAGTCTGGCGAAGTAAGAGGTAAAACAAAGAACAAAAGCGCGCCATCCGGATTCTACTCCGGATGGCGCGTTTGCGTTGTTATGTGTAATTTAGTTCAGATCAGTCCGCGGCGACGGCACTCCTCGTGCAGCACAGGCTGGATCTGCGGATAGGTCATGCGCCCGGGCAGGGAGTCCAGAAGCACAATGCGCTGCATTTCGCTGTGTATTTCGCCGAAGCTGTGGATTTCAGCCCGGCACAGAAGCCCCCATGAGGTGCTGCCGTCCTCCTGATAGCGGGTCTTGCCGGTGACGGCATAGCAGCATACGCTCTGCAGGTCAAAATCAACAGCGCCGGTTTCCTCCTGCAGCTCGCGCCGGGCGGTATCGAGAATCGCTTCTCCCGGCTCCCTGCGGCCGCCGGGCATCTCCAGTGTGTCGCGCTCCCGGTGCTGGCAGAAGACCATCTTCCCCTGATGGGTGGCGAGGATCACCGCGAAGCGCAGCGCGGAATCAGGCACGTTCTGAGGAAAGGTGACGGTGAGCATTCTCAGTCACCTGCCTTTACATAGCGGCGCTCGTGGATTACCGCGCCGCCCAGCGGAACGCTCTCCCTGTCGGTGGAGGGAAAAAAACCGTGCCTGCGGTAGAACGCATCGGCAGGGAGGTTCTTCTCAAAGGACCAGACGAACAGGCGCGCGTAGCCGTCAGCCTGCAGACGGGAAACCGCCTCCTCCAGCAGACGGCTGCCCAGCCCCCTTCGCCGGGCTTCAGGCAGGAGGTACAGCGAGACGATCTCGCCCCAGCCGGCAAGGCTTTCATCACGGCTGCGGCCGTAGATGCATGCACCCTGCGGCTTTTTGTCCTCGAGGACGATCAGGGCGGAGAAGCGTCCGCTGTCCAGCCAGGCGCGTACAGAAGGCACCCAGTATTCATCCGGGAGCCGGTCAAGATAATGCTGGGGAATAATACCGCGGTAGGCTTTGCGCCAGGACGTGGCGTTGATATGACTGATCAGGGCAGCGTCGCGGCTGTCGCCCTCACGAAAGCTGATCATGATGCTTCACCTCTTCGTGTGTATGGTAACCCGCAGGGCCGGGATTGTCAAGTACAGGGAAAGTGCAGGGGTCAATTTGATTTCTACAGCATGATTTGCTATAATATATTGATACCATATCTGCGCAGAACGCGCACAATGGAGGCCAAGACGGAAATGACGAGGATCAACGACCGGGAACTGAGCACGCTGGCGTTCCACGCCCGTGTGCTGGCAGAAGCCGGGGATCCGGTGAATCCGCTGCTGGAGCGGGCGAATTATCTGGGTATTGCGGCAAGCGGTCTGCAGGAGTTTATCTGTGTACGGCTGGGCAGCATGACGGCACGGCTGCGCCGGGGCGACGCGGTTCGGCCCTCCGGTATGACGGTATCCCAGACGCTGAAGGAAGCGTGGAAACGTACAGACATATTAACGATGCAGCTGGACAGAATCCTGCATGAGCAGATTATGCCCGAATTATCGGCGGGAGGCGTGCATATCGCCCAGCCGGAGGACGTAACGCCGGTGCAGATGGCGTCGCTGTCGTCGCTGTTCCACCGGGATCTGATGCCTGCGCTTTCGCCGGTTTTCCCGGATGAAGAGGGTAATCTGCCGCCGCTGTCCTCTGCGCAGCTGTGTCTGGCGGTGCTGCTGGCGGGAAAGGAAACCGGTCAGGAGGAGCTGGCGGTGGTAGAACTGCCCTCCAGCCTGCCTGGGCTTGTGCCGCTGGTGGGCAACGAACGCTGGCTGATGACGGAGGACGCGGTCAGGCTGAATCTGCATCTTGTGTTCGGAGATAGGAAGATCGAATCCTGCAGCGCCTTCAAGGTGCTCAGGGCAAGCCACGCCGCCTGCAAATCCGGCGAGACGGACGTACGCCTCGCCGTGAAGGATTGTATGGCGCGGCGGGAGAAGGGGAAGATTCTTCGGGTGGTATGCGCGCCGGATATGCCCGGCATGATGGAGGAGAAGCTCTGCGCGGCGCTGAAGGTGGAGCGGAGCCTTGCGGTAAGGCGCGGATATGTGCTGGATCCCGCCCGGGTGATCCGCGCCCTGCCCGGCAAAGCGGACTGGGAGTATCCGCGCTATCAGGGGGCTGAAGAGGAAGCGCTCTGCGGCAGCGATCTGTTTGCCGCGCTGCGGGAGCGGGACAGGCTGCTGTGTCATCCCTACGACAGCTTCAGGCCTGTGATTGCTCTCCTGGAGCAGGCCGCGACGGACTGGGACGTGTATGCAGTCAAAATGACGCTCTACCGCGTCAGCGAGAAATCGCCTGTGGTGGAGGCGCTGGCGAAGGCCGCGGCCCGCGGCGTGCAGGTGGACGTGTGCGTGGAGCCCCGGGCTCGCATGGACGAGGAACGGAACCTGAAGCTGATCGACTATCTGGAGTTTGCCGGATGCAAAGTACACACAGGTTTGCCCGGTGTGAAGGTGCACGGCAAGGCGATGCTGATTGAGCGCATGGAGCGGGGCAAGCCCCGGCTGTACGCGCATCTGGGCACAGGCAACTACAACGAGAAGACTGCCGCAAAGTATACGGACGTGGGTCTGCTTACGGCGGATGAAGCCGTATGCGCCGACGCGGCGCGGTTCTTCGCCTTCCTTGCGGGAGAGCGGGAGCAGCCTGATCTGCAGGAGCTGACAGCTGCGCCTCAGGGAATGCGGCAGGAGCTGGTGCGGCTGATCCGCCGGGAGATGGAGAAGGCTGTCCGGGGCGAAAAGTGCGGCGTCCGGTGCCTGCTGAACGCGTTGACGGACGTGGAGATGATCGGCTGCCTGACGGAAGCCGCCCGCTGCGGCGTACCGGTGGATCTGACCGTAAGGGGAGCCTGCTGCCTGGCGGCGGGCGTGCCGCTGGAGACGGCGGGCGTTACTGTACGCTCGGTGGTTGGGCGTTATCTGGAGCATACAAGGGCGTTTGCCTTCGGTGCGGAAGGTCAGGAGGAGGTTTATTTCTCCAGCGCGGACTGGATGAAGCGCAGCCTGAACCGCCGCGTGGAGCTGCTGGTACCCGTGCGCGAGCCTTCCTGCCGCAGGAAGCTGCTTTATCTGATGGCGGCGCACTGCAGGGAGGACGTGCGGTGTCATCTGCTGCAGGGCGGGGAATACCGTGCGCACACCGGCGATCAGACGACGGACGTGCAGCAGCTGCTGATGAAGGCAGCCACCTCCCGCTGGGCAGATGCATAAGCTGTAAGCGATCATCGGCAAGGAGGATGCGGCATGTGCCGCGGCGAAAAGCATGTTCAGACAATGGAAAGAAGACGTGGCTGCGGTCATGGCCCGAGACCCTGCAGCCAGGTCTGCGCTTGAGGTACTGCTGTGCTATCCCGGTCTGAAAGCGATCCGGGCGCACCGCAGGGCGCACAGGGCTTATCAGAAGGGCCATATTCTGCTGGCGAGACTGATCAGCCAGCGCAGCCGGAACAAAACCGGCATTGAGATTCATCCCGGCGCGGTGATCGGCAAGGGGCTGGTCATCGACCACGGCGACGGCGTGGTCATCGGCGAGACGGCGGTCATCGGCGATAACGTGACGCTGTATCAGGGGGTGACGTTGGGCGGTACCGGCAAGGAGACCGGCAAGCGGCATCCCAATATCGGCAGCGGCGTCACCATCGGCGCAGGCGCAAAGGTGTTGGGACCCATTACCATCGGCGATCACAGCAAGGTAGGTGCAGGCGCGGTGGTCATCCGCGACGTGCCGCCGGGCTGCACCGTAGTGGGCAATCCCGGCCGGGTGGTGCAGAAGAAAAGGCAGGAGCAGGGCGAGATTGATCTGGATCAGGTGAATCTGCCCGACCCCATGCTGGAGAAAATGCAGTCGCTGTACGAGCGTTTGACGGAGCTGGAACGGTGTCTGGCGAAGCATGCGGCGGAATCCGGCTGCGAGGGCTGTCAGGCCTGCTTCCTCAAGGCGGAGGAAATCCGACGGGAAGCAGAGAAGGAGTAAAGCGTGCGGCGCGGGATGGGAATACTGCTCATGATCATGTGTGCAGCGTCGATGCTGCTGTCCGTGCTGCTGTCGGCGGATTTGCCGCAGGCAGACGGGTATAGCCCGACGCATCATACCCACAGGGTGGAGAAAATCCCGCTGCAGACAGGCAGCGTGGATGTGAATCACGGAGATATTCCGGCGCTGACGCAGCTTCCGAGAATCGGGCCGGTTATCGCGCAGGCCATCGTGGACGAGCGGGAAATGAACGGAAGGTATTTCTATCCGGAGGATTTGCTGGCGGTCCGGGGCATCGGTGAAAAGACGCTGGCGGAAATCCGTGATCTGGTGCATGTGGGACAGGAGGCGCAGAAATGAATCTGGATAATCTGACCCCGGAGGTTCTCCGGGCAGGCGTTACCATGCTGGTCTTTGGCCTGTGCGCGGTGGCGGCGACCTTTCTGGTGGGCGTGTTCACCAAGTATGCGGGGCCGCTGCTCAGGGAGCGCAAGGCGCTGGATATTACCATGCTGGCAATAGTGGGCGGCAAGCGCACCCGCATGCTGGCGGAGGATGAGGATCAGGCTGACAGCCCCCGCAGCGTGCACTACTTTGTCACCTTTGAGCCGGACGTGAAGCGGCCCATGGAGCTGGAGGTCACGCCGGAGCAGTACGAGAGGCTGAAGGAAGGCGTCAGGGGCTACCTGACCGTACAGGACAGGAGCTTCGTATCCTTCACATCGGAGGATGAGGTGGCTAAGGCCTGATTCACGCCTGATCCCAACGAACGAGAGTAACGGAGGTTGACCCATGGCCTATCAGGCGCTGTACCGCCAGTGGCGGCCCACAGACTTTTCATCCATGGTATCGCAGGAGGCGGTCATCGCCACCCTGCGCAATCAGATTACCACAGGGCGTATCGCTCATGCATACCTGTTCTGCGGCAGCCGCGGTACAGGCAAAACCTCCACGGCAAAGATCATGGCCCGGGCTATCAACTGTCTGAATCCCCGGGACGGCGATCCCTGCGGCGAGTGTGAAAGCTGCAGGCGGCTGCTGGCGGACGAATCGCTGGACGTGATGGAAATCGACGCGGCCAGCAACAACGGCGTAGATGAAATCCGCGATCTGCGGGAGACCGTGAAGTATCCGCCCCAGCAGGGCCGCTGCAAGGTCTATATCATCGACGAGGTGCACATGCTGTCCGCCTCGGCCTTCAACGCGCTGCTCAAAACGCTGGAGGAGCCGCCGGCCCATGTGGTGTTCATTCTGGCCACCACCGAGCCGCAGAAGCTGCCTGCCACCATCCTCAGCCGCTGCCAGAGGTTTGATTTCGGCCGTATTCCTGCGGGACAGATCGCGGGCAGACTGCGTCAGGCGGTGGAGGGCGCGAATGCTACGGCTACCGACGGGGCGCTGAATATGATCGCCCGTGCAGCGGAGGGAGGCATGCGCGACGCGCTGTCCATTCTGGACATGTGCCTCGGCTATCGCAGCGATGTGGATGAAGCTCTTGTCAGGGACGTGCTGGGCACCAGCGACAGGGGATTCCTGTTCCGGTTCGCCGACGCCCTGCGGGATGAGGACGCGGCTGCGCTGCTGGGGATGATCGACGAGCTGATGCGTACGGGCCGCGAGCCCATGGTGTTTGCCAAGGACGTAAGCCAGCATATCCGCGCGCTGCTGATGGCCAAGGTCTGCCCCGGCGATATGGCCGCGCTGCTGGATCTGACCCAGGAGGATGCAGACGAATATTGCCGTCAGGCGGGCGACTTCACCGAAACCCGGCTGATGAAGATGATGGAATTGTTTATGGCGGTGGAAACGGAGCTGCGCTATGCCTCCTCGCCGCGCATTGCGGTGGAATCCGCCGCGCTCAAGGCATGCCTGCGCACCGCAGAGACGGATGCAGCGGCACTGAACGACAGGATCGCCCAGCTGGAGAAGCAGGTGGCTGATCTGACCGAGAAGCTGAAGAACGGCGTAGTTGCCGCAGCGCCTGCCCGAAGGGCGGCGAAGGAGGAGCCGGCGAAAGCTGCTCCTGCGCCGAAGCCGGAGCGTCCGGCGGTGCTGACTCCCACGGGCAAGACGGATACCGAGGCGTGGAAGGAAGCCATGGGGCAGCTGAAGAAATCCAATGCCGGAGCCTTCAGCATGCTGACCATGGGACGTTATGTGGGCTGCGAAGGCGATCTCTACCGCTGGGAAGCGCCCATGGGCATGGACTTCTTTGTGGGATCGCTCAACAAGGAGGACAAGCGCAGCGCCATTGCCGAGGCGCTGACCATTGCTACCGGCGTGTCCTGCCGCTTTGAAGCGGTCATGCCCGGTCAGGCGAAAAAGCAGGATAACAGCGAGGATGCATTCCTGAAGGAGCTGGGCGCAACCTTCGGGCAGGAGAACCTGCTGATTCAGGAGGATGCGAAGTAATGCAGGCAGCCTTTCCCACTACGGATCGCCGGAGGGCGGCGCTGTTCGCCTCGCTCCCCGGCGCACAGGGGATGGCCTCTGCTGCGCTGGAGGGCATGGGCCGGGTCTGGACGGATTCGCCTGCGGAGCCGGGATGCGCTGTGGCTGCGGCGGGTGATTTCCTCCTTTGCGGCGGCAGGCCGGGGCTTTCGGCAGCGCATCTGCTGCGGCACGCTGTCCGGCAAGAAAAGCGGGAGTGGATCATCAGCGGAAGCGATGCATGGCTTGCGCTGGCGGAGCGTATGCTTCCTGTGGAGCGAATCACCCGCTGGGCGTTCGATCACCATGTGCAGCCGGAGGACCGGCGTCTGCGGGAGCTGCTGACCAATATGCCGGAGGGGGCAGAATTCCGCCCCATTGAGGGAGAATGGATCGGCTGGTGCCGCCGTCAGGCGTGGAGCGAGGATTTCGTCAGCCTGTACAGCGACGAGTCTTATGCCCGCCGCGGTCTGGGATTCCTTCTGACCGTGGATGGCGAGGCCGTGGCAGGCGCAGGCTCATACGTCAGCTATCCCGGAGGAATTGAGGTGCAGCTTCAGACGCGGGAGGATCAGCAGGGCAGGGGATATGCCGTGCTGGCAGCTGCAAGGCTGATCCTTGCAGCTCATGAGCGGGGACTCGTCGCTTCATGGGATGCAGCCAGTCCGGCCTCCGCTCATATCGCCTGCAAGCTGGGCTACCGCCCGGCAGGGGCGTATCAGGCGCTGCTGGTCAGGAAAACATAAGTTGTATCTCATTGTCTTATTTTTCTTGCGTTTTTTTACCGGCAGGTGTATACTGGACGAGGCTGCAAGCCATATCATAGTGCAGAATTCTTTTTTTGGAGGATCAGATATATGGCAAGAATGTTCGGTACCGACGGCGTACGCGGTATTGCAAACAGGGATCTGACCTGTGAGCTGGCGTTCAAGCTGGGTCAGGCGGCAGCGTGCGTGCTGGCCAGCAATGTGCGCCGGCCTACCATCCTGGTGGGCCGTGATACCCGCATCAGCGGAGAGATGCTGGAAAGCGCGCTGGTGGCGGGCATCTGCTCCATGGGCGCAAAGGCGGTGCTGGTGGGCGTACTGCCCACGCCGGCCATCGCATACCTGACCCGCTTTTATCAGGCGGATGCAGGCGCGGTGATTTCCGCCAGCCACAACACTGTGGAGTATAACGGCATCAAGTTCTTCGACGGCAGGGGCTATAAGCTGCCCGACGCCATTGAGGATGAAATTGAGAGCATCGTGCACGGCGGCCTGCCTGAGGGCAAGACCCTGCCTGTGGGCGCGGAGGTTGGGCGTCCTGTGCGCCAGCGCAACGCCAAGCGCCGCTACATTGATTTTGCCAAGGAGACTATCGGCGTAAGGCTCGACGGGCTGCACATCGTGGTGGACTGCGCGCAGGGCGCCAGCTACGAGGTGGCTCCTGCCGTACTGGAGGAGCTGGGCGCTACCGTTTCCGCCTACTACCATGAGCCGGACGGCAACAACATCAACGAGAACTGCGGCTCCACCCATCCCGAACGCCTGTGCGAGCTGGTGCGCGAGCTGGGCGCGGATATCGGCCTGGCCTTCGACGGCGATGCGGATCGTCTTATTGCGGTGGACGAGCGCGGTCGGCTGGTCAACGGCGATCAGGTGATGTGCATCTGCGCAAATCATCTGAAGAAGCAGGGCCGCCTGCGCAACAATACGCTGGTGACCACCATCATGAGCAACATGGGTCTGGATCTGGCGCTGAAGAAGCTGGACATCAAGAATGAGAAAACCAAGGTGGGCGATCGCTATGTGCTGGAAAACATGCTGGCCAACAACTACAATCTGGGCGGCGAGCAGAGCGGTCATGTAATCTTCCTTGATTACAACACCACGGGCGACGGCCTTGTGACCGCCCTGCAGCTGCTGGCTGTGATGGTGGAGAGCAAGCAGAGCCTGAGCAGGCTGGCGGGCATCATGCAGGTGCTGCCCCAGAGCCTGTACGGCGCGCGCGTTACCGACGCCACCAAGTATACCTACGATAAGGATGAAGAGATCGTCGCCGCCATCGCCGCGTTGGAGAAAAAGTACGAGGGCCGCGGCCGTCTGCTGGTGCGCGCCAGCGGCACGGAGCCCATCGTCCGCGTGATGATCGAAGGCCCCGACCAGAATGAGATGGATCAGGACGTGTACGATCTGGCCAAGCTGATTGAGCGCAAGCTGAACAGATAAGGAAGGCCTGACAGGGCGTTTCTTCCCGGCCGGATCCCGCGGTGTCCATAGGATCCTCTTCTTCCCGCCGACAACCAGCTGCGCCTGCATCCAATGCATCGCGCAGCTGTTTTTTGATTCCTCCGGCGCATCTCGTCGTTGGTGGAGTCCATGTACTTCAAAGATAGTTTTTGCTCGGATGAGTTGCTTTTTCCGGTGAAATCGTCTATACTAATATCAGACGCGGTGATATGCGAGGTCCCTTTGTTGGACGTAGCCTCTATCATTTGCGTCTTCTTTTTTGTTTAGCATGCTCATGGATTTGGTGGAGTGGAGAATTAAGATTTCGATGCGGAAACAGAGTCACAATGAAGTTAAGACCATCATCGTATGAATAGTTGCTTTATATGCTTCCCTCACCGTCCCCGCCGCGACCGCCAGCCGGTCGAACCGGTCCGCAATCTCCTGCAGGGTGTCCGCATCCTGCTGCAGCATCGCCGCCGCTTCAGCGTTGTTTCCTGCAATGCGCTGGACGGCGTTTTTCATTTCCTGCACAATCCTCTTGATGGTGCTGACGAGCTTCTCCACAATGGTCCGGTTGCAGCTCCCAAGGGAGTCCTGCATGTTCTGATCTATGCTGTCCGTCGCAGCCGCCCGTGCGGATTGAAATCAGGTTGGTTCGCGGGAAATGCGCCTTGCTGCGCGGTGCATCTCACCGTGATGAAGAAGCTGCGTTGCCGGGTCAAAACGGGTATTGCCAATTCCCTGACAAAATTTTTATCCCCAGCAGGGAAAAAGGAGGTCTGTGTTGAATAACAGAAAACGGGTAAACTTGAAACACTCTCATTTCGTCCTGCCTGTAAGGGCAGATTCTTACAAACTGGAGGGAGATTTGGACATGAGTATGCAGGACCTCAAGCAGGTGCTGGCCAAGAAGCAGGCCATCCTGCAGGGAGACGCAGACCGGATCGCCAAGCAGCGCGCCGCCGGCAAGCTGACTGCCCGCGAGCGGGTGATGAAGCTGCTGGATGCGGGCTCCTTTGTTGAGACGGACGCCCTGGTTTCCAAGAACGAAGATTACGCTGGCGTAATCACCGGCTACGGCACGGTGCAGGATCGCCCGGTGTATCTGTTTGCGCAGGACTTTACCGTCCATGGCGGCGCCATGGGCGAGGCCCAGGCCAAGAAGATCTGCAAGGTGCTGGATCTGGCCCAGAAGACCGGCGCTCCCGTGATCGCCATGTGCGACAGCGCCGGCGTCCGTATTGACGAGGGCGCGGCTGCCATGAACGCCTACGCCATGATCTATGCCAAGATGGCCAAGATGAGCGGCGTGGTGCCCATGATCGCGCTGGTGCTGGGTCCCGTGGTGGGCGGCGCTGCGCTGATCGCCCAGCTCGCCGACGTGTCCATCGAGGCCGCTTCCGTCGGTCAGATGATGGTCTACGGCCCCCAGGTCATGAGCGCCATTACCGGCAAGACCTATGACGCCAAGGCCATCGGCGGCGCTGAAGTGATGGCTGCCCAGGGCGGCGTGGCTCTGACTGCTGACGACGAAGACGCCGCTATCGCCCTGACCGTGCAGGTGCTGGATCTGCTGCCCGGCTCCAACGGCGAGGATGCTCCCATTGTGGACACCGACGATATGAATCGTCTGCTGCCCGTGATCGACGCTGCCGATTCCGACAGCCTGCTGGCTGCCATGGCCGACGCCGCCACCTATGTGGAAATGTACAAGGCCTGGGGCAAGGAGATCCGCGTGGCTCTGGCCCGTATGGGCGGCCGCACCGTGGGTCTGGTGGTCGGCAACGCCAAGGAGAACGAAGGCATGCTCACCCCTGCCGCCGCCGCCAAGGCTGCCCGCTTCATCCGTCTGTGCGATTGCTACTCCATCCCCGTGGTGTCCCTGATCAACTCCAAGGGCATCGCTGTGCCGGACGTGAAGGCCCAGTCCTGGACCATGATCACCGCCGCTCAGCTGCTGTACGCCTACGCTGAGGCTACCACCGCCAAGGTGTCCGTGGTCGTGGGCAATGCCATCGGTCAGGCCTATGTGGCCATGGCTGGCAAGGCCAATGCTGATATGACCTATGCCTGGCCCGGCGCTGTGATCTCCGCCCTGACTCCCGAAGCTGCCGTGCAGGTGCTCTACACGGACGAGCTGAAGGCTGACAGCAAGCCCGCTCTGCAGACCCGCGCCGATCTGGAAGCCAAGTTTGCCTCCGAGGTCGCCGACGGCGTTGCCGCTGCTCAGGCTGGCATGATCGACGACGTGGTGGATCCCTCCGAGACCCGCAAGTACGTCATCGCCGCTCTGGAAATGCTCGCCTCCAAGCGCGAGAGCAATCCGCCCAAGAAGCACGGCAATCTGCCGCTGTAAGGGAAAGGAACGTGTAAGCTATGTTGAGTTTTGTGGATACCCTGCTGGTCACAGTAGTGGGTATGCTGGTGGTCTTCTTCGGCCTGACGGTGCTGATTTGCCTGATCAAGCTGATGGAAAAGGCTACCTCCGGCATGGGCAAGAAGAAGGAAGCCCCCAAGGCTGCCGCTCCTGCTCCCGCTCCCGTGGCCGCTCCCGCTCCTGTGGCTGCTGCGCCCGCCGCTCCTGCCCAGGATGACGCTGCGCTGATCGCAGTGATCGCCGCCGCCGTCGCCGCCATGATGGACTCCAATACCGGTTTTGTGGTACGTCGTGTGCGCCGCGTTTCCAATACCCCCGCCTGGAGCAAGTCCGGCCGTGAGGAGCAGGTCTACAGCCGCTTCTGATCGCCGACAACATGAATTATCCATAGTAGATCAATCGACAGATTCGATAGGAGGATTACAATCATGCGTACCTTCAATATTACTGTGAATGGCCAGACCTATGTGGTCGATGTTGAGGAAGTCGGCGGCGTTGTGTCTGCTGCTCCCGTCCGTGCTGCCGCTCCCGTGGCTGCTCCTGTGGCCGCGGCTCCC
>JAFURI010000014.1 GCA_017471885.1 Clostridia bacterium
CATGCGGTTTTAACCCTTGGCTGTGCCGATGACCATGTGATCCATGCCGCCGGACTAAATTACGGTCTTCACGTCATCAAAGTCCAGGTTGATCAGCTCATGCAAAGCGATCAGGTCGATGATGCCATGGATGAACTGACGCAGCACGTCGTCAGCAATGCGGAAGGCCTCCAGCATGGTGGTACCCTTGCTTACCACCTGCAGCAGACGGTCGTTGGGGATCACCACCAGGGTGTCCACGCGCTGCTTCAGGTCGGCAATGCCCATTTCGGCATTCTTCATGCGCTGCTTGCCTTCGAAAGCGAAGGGCTTGGTGACCACGGAGATGGTCAGCGCGCCCAGATCACGGGCGATTTCGGCTACGATGGGAGCCACGCCGGTGCCGGTGCCGCCGCCCATACCGGCGGTGACGAACACCAGGTCAGCGCCCTTGAGAGCCTGAGCGATTTCCTCGCGGCTCTCCTCGGCGGCACGACGGCCCACCTCGGGCACAGCGCCGGCGCCAAGGCCCTTGGTCATCTTCTCGCCGATCTGGATCCGGGTCTGCGCGCCGGACAGGGCCAGCGCCTGACGGTCAGTATTGATGGCGATGAACTCAACGCCCTTCAGGCCCGCGTCCACCATTCGATTCACGGCATTATTGCCGCCGCCGCCGCAGCCAACTACCTTGATAGAAGCAAAACCGCTCAGCTCGGCATCCTGGAACTCAATCACTTTGCATCCTCCTGACATTTATGGACGTCGTATCGTCATTTGATTATCCGTACTTTATCAGCCGCCGAGCAGGCTGCGGAAGAAATCCTTCACCGCACCGCCCACGCCCGCAGAGGGCTGGCGCTGCTGCTCGATGGTGTCGATGATCAGGTCCATCAGACCCAGCGTGCTGGAGAATGCATGGCTGTTCATCTTGGTGGTGCGCTTGGGGGTGTCGCGGACAGGACGGCCCAGCTTGTTGGACAGGTAGTCCTTGCCGCCGCGGTTGAAGCTCAGTCCGCCGCCGGTGAGGTACACGTTGGACCAGTTGCCCAGCTTGATGCCGCTGTCCTCGATGGCCTGCTGGATCTCCTCGGCGATCTCATCCACACGGGCGGTAATGATCTCGGTAACCTCGGCGCGGGTGAAGGAACGGGGCTTCTGCCCGTCCACGCCGGGAATGTCGTAGGTTTCGCCCTGGGTGGCGATACCGTAGACGTACTGGCGCTTGATCTTCTCCTCCGCGTCCTTAAGGGGGATATCCAGACCCATCGAAACGTCCGCCGCGATGTGGCCGCCGCCCACGTCGATATTTTTGTGGAAGATGAGCGCGTCGCCCTCCACAGCCATAACCTCGGTGTTCAAATAGCCCACGTCGATGAGCACGGCGGTGCGGTCGCGATCCTCCTCAGGGAGGTACAGCATGGCCTCGCCTGCAGGCGTGGAATAGAAGCCGCTGGCCGTCACGCCGATATCGGCCAGACGGTTGGTAATTTCATCCACAAAGAACTGGTTCGCCACCACGAAGGAGATCATGGCACTCAGCTCGCGGCCCTTCATGCCCACGGGCTCAAGGGTCTTCTTGCCGTCGTCCACCATGAACCAGGCGGGGCTGGAATGCACCACAATGCCGGGCATGCTGCCAAGGTTCTTGGTAGCCTCGCGGAAAATCTTCTTCACGTCGCCGGCGTCCACCCGGGGATCAGGGCCCTTCAGGTCCACGCGCGCCTCGGTGACGTACACCTTGGTAAACGCGCCGGGCACGCCCACGTTGATTTCTCGCAGCTTGCGATGGCTCTGCTTCTCGGCTTCGGAGATGGACAGGCGGATCTTCTCATCCAGCTCGGCAGGATTGTTCCAGCCCTCCTCCAGATAGCCGTCGTACATGGCGATACCTGCGCCCACAATATCACAGCGCTGGCTTCCGCTGTTTTCGGCGACCAGGGTGACGATTTTGCTCGTACCGAAGTCGATAGCCGCTACCGTGGTCTTCATAGGTTCTTCATACCCCCCGTTTCCCGGGCCAAACGTCCCCTGACGGACGGACCACAGGTCGAAATTCTTGTAAAGGCCGCGTCTTCAGGGCTGAACCCAAACGGCCATACTATATCCAATATACCAATTTCCATTATATCCGTTTTTCTGCACGATTGCAAGAGCTTTCCAGCGCCGAAAGCTCCAAATCTCCACTTTTGCGGAAAATTTTTCAATCCTGTCAGCTTTCCTCGGGGATGTAGGTGGGGTTCACCGGCGTGCTCACGTCTACGGTACCCGGGCCGTAACCGTTCTGGCGGAGGTTGTCCAGCGTCAGGAGCATGGAACGCAGCTTGGCGTGGATATTCTCGCTGGCGCCAAGGCGCACGGAGTATCCGTCCGTGGATACGAGGAATAGGTTGTCCATATCAGTCAGATCCAATTCCCTGATCTGATCCATCGCGCCCATCACCTTCAGCTCCAGCAGCACGGAGGTGTACACGTCCATCTGGCGGCTGCTGCCCAGAATAAGCTGCTTGCCCACCTCGCACTGGCGGATATCAAGGCCTTCCACGGCCACAATGCCGGGAGCCGTAACGTCCGTATCAAAGGATTCCTCCAGCACCATGCCCCGGTTGTCGGCAAAGTAGAGAATGCCGCAGTACTTGATCATGGAAGACGCGCTTCTCTCCCGCACCTGAATGACCACCGTATCCGGGAGCTTTACCTCCACGCACACAAAGGACAGGTATCGGTTGCTCTCCACGCCCCGCTCGATGGCGTCGTGATCAAGGGAAAGGGTGTTCATGCCCTCCCGGAGGCCGGCCAGGCGGATAACCTCCGCAGGGGAGATCACGCTGCTGCCCTGTACGGTAATCGACCTGACGCGGAACACCGTGCCGTAAACCAGCAGGCCCGCGGCGGCGATCACCAGCACAATCAGCAGCACCCAGCGCAGCACATGCCTGTCCGCCCGGGGAGACGCCGGATTCACCTGCTCGGGCTGGGTGGGCATGTCCCCCACCGTATGCCAGAAGGTGCTTTCACGGTCGTACAGGTTCTCCGACCGGGCCCTGACAAGGGACGGATCCTCCCCGCCGTCGCCGAAGGGATCCGGCGGCGCGCTCTGCCACGGCGGCTGTATGCTCTGCTGTGCAGGCGGCTGCATGCCCTGCTGCATGCCCGTCGCCTGCCCCCAGGGCCGGGTGGTATCCTGATTCATTCTATAGGGCACGCTCTGCCGCCCGCTGCCCGATCCCAGCGGACGCTGGGCCCGCGCGCTGTCCTCCACGGGACGGCGCACCGGGCCGCTGGCCTGCATGGAACGCATGGCGCCGCTATGCTGCTGATCGCCCTGCTCATTCCAGTTGGGTTCCATGCGCAAATCCCCTTTCCATCATGTTGTCCTGCGTATGACGTTTGCGCCAAGGGCCGTCAGCTGCCTCTCCAGATGGTCGTACCCTCTGTCGATCAGCTCCGCCCGGTCCACCTGCGTCACACCCTCGGCCCTCATGCCTGCCAGCACCAGCGCCGCGCCTCCGCGCAGATCCCGTGCGGTAACCCTCGCGCCGTAGAGCCGGGGCATGCCCTGCACCACCGCGGTCCTGCCGCTGCACAGGATATGTGCGCCCATGCGGTTCAGATCGCCGGCATGGGTGAATCTGTTTTCAAATACGTTTTCCACCACCACGCCGGTGCCCTCCGCCGTGCACAGCAGCGCCAGCATCTGCACCTGCATATCCGTGGGGAAGCCCGGGTGAGGCTGCGTCTGCAGGACGGAAAAAGCCTTCAGCCTCTCAGGCGCTTTCAGGCAGAGCCTGTCGCCCTCCTCGCAGATCCGGCAGCCCATCTCCCGCATCTTGGCGGTCACAGCCACCATATCGCCGCAGGGGGCGTCAGTCAGGATAATCTCCCCGCCGGTGATTGCTGCGGCGGCCATCAGGGTACCTGCGGCAATCCTGTCCGGCATGGGCTTCCACCGGGCGCCGCGCAGCCGCTTCACGCCCCGGATGCGGATGGTCTGGCCCCCCGCGCCGCTGACGCAGCCGCCCATAGCGTTGATGAAGTTCTGCAGATCCGCAATCTCCGGCTCTCGCGCCGCGTTGTGGATCACGGTTTCGCCCTCCAGCAGCACAGCAGCCATCATGGCGTTTTCCGTCGCGCCGACGCTAGGATAATCGAAGTGGATTTCCCCTGCGCGCATATTTCTGCCGTCGCAGTGGATCAGCCCGCCCTCCTCGCTGATCTCCACTCCCAGGCATTTGAGGCCCGTCAGGTGCAGATCGATGGGACGCAGGCCGATTTCGCATCCGCCCGGAAAGGTCACCGTCGCCCGGCGGAAACGGCTCAGCACCGGGCCCAGTAGGAAAATGGAGGAGCGTATCTGCTTGGACAGCCCGTCGGGCAGCTCCCAGCTGCGAAGGCCGCCGCAGACGATATGTATATCCCCGCCCTGCCGGGATACCTCCGCCCCCAGCACGGACAGGATATCCGCCATGCTGCGCACGTCCGCGATATCAGGCGCGGCCGTCAGCGTGACGGGTTCGTCCGTCAGCACCGATGCAGCCATCAGGGGCAGCACAGCATTCTTGGCGCTGTCCACCCGGAGCGTACCTTCGATCCTCCTGCCGCCCTCCACGATGAAAGACTCCATGCGACCACCTCCGCTTTCACTGCTTCAGCGTATGCAAAGACGCGGAAGGGGTGCACAGGATCAGGTATGCATTTTACCGGAGGTGCGGGAGATATTCAGCAGGATCCCCACCGCCGCCATGGTGATGGAAACGGACGTACCGCCCGATGAAAAGAACGGCAGCGGCAGCCCCGTGGTGGGCAGGATGCCGATGACCACGCCCATGTTGAGAAACGCCTGCACCGTGATGGAGCAGGTGATACCCGCCGCCAGCAGGGAGCCGAACTTGTCCCGGCAGCTGACCGCAATGCGCAATCCAGCGAGCATGAACGCCGCGAACATGGCGATGACCGCAAGACAGCCCAGCAGCCCGAAATCCTCGCCCACAATGGCGAAGATGAAATCACTCTCCGGATAGGGCAGATAGGCGTACTTCTGCCTTCCCTTGCCCAGTCCCATGCCAAACAGGCCTCCGGATCCGAAGGCGATCAGCGACTGGGCCAGCTGATATCCCTCGTCGTGCATTTTGGCGAAGGGATCCGTGAAGGACAGAAGCCTGTCACGCCGGTATGGCTCGCTCCATGCGTAGAAGCCGCCCACGCCAAGGCCGCCGATGAGCATCAGCAGCAGATGCTTCCACTTCGCCCCCGCCATCAGGATCATCAGAAAGCTGACGATGAGTATGCTGCCCGCCGTGGACAGGTTGGGCTGCTCCAGAATCAGCAGAAAAGCAATCCCCGGTACAAGCAGCACCGGGACGATGCCCGTAAACAGGGAGCGGATCTTCCTGCCCCGGTAGGTCAGGGTGGTGGCCATATACAGTACGATGGCGATTTTGGCAAACTCCGAGGGCTGGAAGCTCATGCCCGCCACGGACAGCCACCTTCGGGAGCCGTTGACGTACACGCCCACGCCGGGAATGATCACCAGCACCAGCAGCACGGCGCTGACGGCCAGCGCGCCCACCACCACCCACGTATCCTGCCAGAAACGGTACGGGATCCGGCTGGTGACGAGCATGGCGGCGGCCCCCAGGCCCACGCCGATAAGCTGCCTGCGCACCTCCCCGAAGGGATCGCCTGCGTCCTGCGCGTTATAGTATGTAGCTGAAAAAAGCACCAGCAGGCCAGTGAGCAGCAGCATGACCAGTACTGCCAGGAGCGTGCCGTCCACAGGCTCTCTTTTGTTCTTCAGGAGCTGATTGAGCTGCTTTTGTGCGCTGCTTGCCTCGTCTCTCCTGTCGAGCATGGCCTTTCCTTTCAGCGCAAAGGTGCGTTATTTCAGTTGATTCACAATTTCCTTGAAGATCCGTCCCCGCTCCTCGTAGTCCGCAAACATGTCAAAGGAGGCGCAGGCGGGGGAAAGAATCACGTTCCAGCCGTCCCCGGCAAGGGCGCGGCACTTGTTCACTGCTTCTTCCAGACTGCCCGCGCGGTGGATACGGTCAAAGCCGTTCTCCCGGCAGGTGCGCTCGATCTGATCCGCGGTCACGCCGATCAGCACCGCCTCCCGGATATAGGGCGACGCCAGCATTTCCTTCACCATGGGGGTGAAATCGCTATGCTTGTCATAGCCGCCCAGAATGATGGCGGTGGGCCGGTCCATGGTCTGCACAGCCTTGATGGTGGAATCCACATTGGTGCCCTTGCTGTCGTTAACGTACCTTACGCCATCCAGCTCCCGCACAAACTCGATACGGTGCTCCACACCCCGGAAGGTTTTGAGCGTATGACGGATGACGGGAGCCGGCACGCCCATGGCGGCGGCCACGCAGGCTGCGGCCAGCGCGTTCTCCAGATTGTGAGGGCCGGGAATGAAGATTTCCTTCACCGCGCACACGGGCCGCTCTTCGCCCTGCCAGCGCAGCATCAGCATGCCGTTTTCCACGTACGCGCCCTGCTCCACCTTCTTCTTCCGGGAGAAGGTCATCACGCGGCTCTTCACCTCTCGCATCAGCGGCTCCAGCGCTGGATCATCCGCATTGAAGACAGCCACGTCCTCCTCCGTCTGATTGCGGAACATGCGCATCTTCGTTTCCGTATAGCACTCCATGGTGCCATGGCGGTTGAGATGATCCTCGGTGATGTTCAAAAGCGCCGCCGCACGGGGATGGAAGGTCTCCGCCGTCTCCATCTGGAAGGAGGACACCTCGCACACGAACATATCCTCCTCGCGGCTTTCCAGCGCCGCCGCGGAGTAGGGATAGCCGATATTGCCCACCACATGGGTGACCCGGCCCGCGTTTTTGAAGATCTCGCCCAGCAGCGACACCGTTGTGGTCTTTCCGTTGGTACCGGTGACGGCCACCATCTCGCCCTTTGCCAGCTGGAAGGCCATCTCCAGTTCGCCTGTGACGTACACGCCCATTTCCTTCGCCTTCACCACAAAGCCGGCGGTGTCGGGAATGCCGGGGCTGATGATCATGGCGTCCGCACCCTCAAGGCACTGCGCCGCAGGGCGGCCCAGCTGCCATTCCACGGGAAGCGACGCGAGAGGAGCTACGGCGTCGCCCAGCTCCTCCCTGCTCTTATTGTCGTTGACGATGACCTTCGCGCCGTGCTTTGCCAGCAGCTGCGCCGCGGCCACGCCGCTTCGTGCCATGCCAACCACAAGTACTCTTTTATTTTCATAATTCATCATCTGTCACACTCCTTTTCAGGTTATTTCAGATGGTTCTGATCACACAATCTTCACGCCGATGGCGGAGAGGATCGCAATCAGGGAAAGAATCGCCGTGCAGACGCCGTAGCCCTTCACAATCTGCGTCTCCTTGTAGCCGCACAGCTCAAAGTGATGGTGGATGGGCGTCATTTTGAACAGACGGCGGGGCTCGCCGTAAATCTTGCGGGTCGCCTTGTAGTAATAGCGCTGGATGATCACCGTGACAGAGGACGCTACCATGGTAAAGGTGATCAGCAGCAGCAGGAAAGGCTCGCGCAGGAGCATGGCCATGCCCACCACCGCGCCGCCGATGTACTCCGAGCCCGTATCGCCCATGAACACCGTGGCGGGGTACTTATTGAAGCGCAGGAAGCCGATGCACGCGCCGCACAGCGCCATGGCGTAGATCGCCACGGACTGATACTCTGCCGCCAGCACCGCGTTGGAGGCCGCTGCGGCGGTCATGAACATCACCGCAATACCCGCCCATGCCACATTGCCCACAGAGGTCACCGTGGACAGAATGCCGTCCAGGCCGTCCTGCAGGTTGGCGCTGTTGATCATGAAGAGAATGGTCAGGCTCAGCAGCGGGATATAGAAGATCCCCAGATCCCATTCCACATTGAAGAAGGGCACGATGATGCTGGAGCCGACGCTGGGATGCAGATAGCAATACAGCGTGAAGGCCACGCATACCACCAGCTGGCCGGCGATCTTCTGCTTGGGAGTCAGGCCCAGGGAGCGCTTTTTGACCACCTTGACCCAGTCGTCGGCAAAGCCCACGGCCATCGAACCCGCGCTCATCAGCACCAGCGGCAGCATGAAGCTCCAGCCGGGAATGCCCACGGTGCACACCACCGCGGCAATCAGCGCGCCGGCGGCGATCATCACGCCGCCCATGGTGGGCGTGCCCTGCTTGGCCTTGTGGCTCTGGGGGCCCAGATCATAAATGGTCTGACCGAACTTGAGCTTGCGCAGCGCGGGGATCACCTTGGGACCGGAAACCAGCACGATCACGGCGGAAAGAATCAGGGCGACGAGCATCCTTAGCATAGCGGATACGACCTCCTGTAATCAGCGGATGAATCAACGGGTATGGCGGAGCTCCTCCAGCAGCTGCTGCACCACGACCTTCTCGTCGAAGGGGTGCTTCACGCCGCGGATCTCCTGATAGGTTTCGTGGCCCTTGCCGGCCAGCACGATGATATCGCCTTCCCGGGCGATATTCATGGCCCGGCGGATGGCCTCGCGGCGGTTCTCGATGACTTCGTAGGCCTTGCCGGTTTCCCGGATGCCTTCCTCGATGGCGCCGAGAATGGCCATGGGATCCTCATTCCGGGGATTGTCGGAGGTCAGGATGCACAGATCCGCCATCCTGCCGCCAATCTCGCCCATGATGGGCCGCTTGCCCTTGTCACGGTCGCCGCCGCAGCCGAATACGGCGATCAGGCGGCCCTTGGTGAACTGGCGAACGGTTTTGAGAATGCTCTCCAGCGAATCCGGGGAGTGGGCGTAGTCCAGAATCACGCGGTAGGGGGTGCCGGTGGGCAGCATCTCGATGCGGCCGGGCACGCTGGAGACGCTCTCCAGACCCAGGCGGATATCATCCGCGCCCACGCCCAGCATCATGGCGCAGCTGGCCGCAGCCATGGCGTTGTAGATGTTGAACATGCCCGGCATGTGCAGATTTACCTGCATGGGATGCATGCCCTGCAGCTTCAGCTCGAAGATCACCCCGTCCTCGCTGATCTCGATATCCCGCGCAAACAGATCCGCATCCACGCAGATGCCGTAGGTAAAGTGCGGGATGGTCAGGTCCTCCCGGACGCGGGGCGTGGTTTCCTCATCGGCGTTGAGGGCGGCGTTGCGCACCATGCCGGAGGTGAAGAACTTCTTCTTGGTCAGGAAGTACTGCTCCATGGTATGGAAGTAGTCCAGATGATCCTGACTGAAGTTGGTATAGCAGGCCGCCTCAAACTCCAGACCGTCCAGACGGAACATGTCGATGGCGTGAGCGGACACCTCCATCACCACCGCCTGCGCGCCCTCGTCGGCCATCAGGCGCAGATCGCGCTGTAGGTCGATGGGGTCGGGCGTAGTCAGACTGCCGGGCAGGTGCCTGTCGCCGATCATGTTGCCCGTGGTACCGATCAGGCCGCACTTCCACCCCGCCTGCTCAATGATGGACTTGGTCATGTAGGAGGTGGTGGTCTTGCCCTTGGTGCCGGTGATGCCCACCAGCTTCATACTTCTGGCAGGATGACCGTAGAAGGCGGCCGCCATGCGGGCCATGGCTGCGCGTCCGTTGGAAACCTTCACCTGCGGCACGTCAATATCCAGGAAACGCTCCACCACCAGCGCGGTGCAGCCGTTTTCAACGGCCTGGGGGGCAAAGTCATGGGCGTCGAAGCGCGCGCCGGGAATGCAGAAGAACAGACCCCCTGTCACCTTTTCGCGGCTGTTATTGGTCACAGCGCCAATATCAGCCGTCATGTCGCCCCGGGTTTCCACCAGGTATGGCATATCCTTGATCAGTTCACACAGCTGCATACGTTGCTCCTCTTTATCTTGATTGATTCTGTCATGCTTTATCATTCGTCCGTCCCGCCGGGGGACAGCATCAGCGTCACATTGCTTCCGGGGGATACGTACTCCCCCGCCGCAGGGCTCTGGCGCACGCACACGCCGCTGCCCTCCATGGTCAGGGGCAGGCCGCGAAGCCGCGCCGTGCGGGCACAGTCCACGTCGCCAAGGCCGATGAAGGAAGGTACCCGCACCAGCTCCTCGGGCGTTACGCCGCCGGAGGATGCGGTATAGGCCATCACCTGCCCGCCGGATACCAGCATGGCCCCGGCAGGCGGCAGCTGCTCCAGCACCACGTCGCCCGCGCCGTCGGTTACCAGCTCCAGCCCTATCTCTCCAAGTTTACGCCTTGCAGCCGAAATCGTCAAGCCCACAATGTCCGGAACCTGCAATTCCTGCGAATTTTCATCCCCTGAGGGCGGAATCTGCAGATACTGCAGCACGTCCTGCATAATCTGCCGCGCAAAGGGCGCGGCGGTGGTGCCGCCGTAATCCACCGGCACATGGGCCTCATTGACCACCACCAGCACAGAAAACTGCGGATTATCCGCCGGGGCGAAGCCGTAGAAGGAGCCGATATGCACGTCCGAGACGATCCGCCCCTCCTTGTACACCTGCGCCGTACCGGTCTTGCCGCCGATGCGGTAGCCGTCGATCTTCGCATTCCTGCCTCCGCCCTCGGAGACCACCTTCTCCAGCAGCCCGCACATGATGCGGCTGGTTTCCGGCGTGATGGGCGATGCAACCGCCGCAGGGCTGAACCGCTGCAGGGTCTCGCCTTCGGCGCTGCGTACTTCGCTGACCAGATAAGGCTTCATCAGCTTGCCGCCGTTGATCACGGCGTTTGCCGCCATCACCAGCTGCAGGGGCGTGACCGCCACAGACTGACCGAAGCCTATGCGGGCCAGATCCACATTCTTGACGTATCTGCTGCCGATGAGGATACCCGCACCCTCGCCCGGCAGGTCAATCCCCGTACGTTTGCCCAGCCCGAAGGCCGTCAGATACCGATAGAAGGTATCCGAGCCCATGCGCAGGGCCAGCTCCACAAACACGGGGTTGCAGCTGTTCCGCAATCCCTCCGCCATGGTCTGCGCGCCGTGGGCGCTGCCCCAGCAGCGGATGGTATCCCCGTCCACCTTGATTTTCGCCGTGCAGTTGAACTGATCCTCCGGGCTGGTGACTCCGCTGTCCAGCGCGGCGGCTGCCGTCAGGATCTTGAAGGTGCTGCCCGGCTCGTATACGTCGGATACGGCGGTGATGCGCATCAGCTCCGTCAGCGTCTGCGCGTCGCTTCGGGGGGGATCGTTGGGATCGTAGTCCGGCTTCATGCACATGGCAAGGACTCCGCCGGTGCGCACGTCCGTCACAATGCACAGAACGCTTTGGGCCTGATTGACCTCAAGGCACTCCCGCATGGCCTTCTCACAGACCTGCTGGATGGTGGCGTCGATGGTGGTGACCAGCGTATCCCCCTGCCGGGAGGGCACATAGTACCCTTCGCTGCCCGCAAGGATGCGGTTGCGCGCGTCCACCTGCCTGAGATACCTGCCCTCCGTGCCCGCGAGCACGTCCTCGTACTGCTGCTCCAGCCCGCTCTGGCCAAGGCTGTCCACATTGGTCAGCCCCAGAACCTGCGAGAGGAGCGCGCCGTAGGGATACCACCTGCGCGAGTCCTCGTCGAAGGTGACGGCGTTCAGACAGGCAGACGGATCGGCCTCCTGCTTCAGGCGGCGGATCTGATCCGCCACCGTGCGGGTCACCTGGCGCTTCAGGATCACCGATCCCTTCGTTTTGTCCGCCAGCTTCTTTGCCGCGCTTTCGCGGTCCAGAGGCAGTACCTGTGTCAGCGCGTCCAGAAACGCGTCCGTATCCTTCACAAGCCTGGGATCGGCGCAAACCATATAAGACGTGGCGCTCAGAGCCAGGACGCTGCCTTGTCTGTCAACAATCGTCCCGCGCCGTGCTGTCACCACGCCTTCCTTTGTCCATTGGCTGACCCCTCGTCGGGTCAGCTCTTCGCTTTCAAGTACGGTCAGCTGCCACAGCCTGCCTGCCACCAGCAGAAACAGCGCCAGCAGAATCAGCGCCAGCAGCAGCATTCTTTTGCGAACCTTCAGTTCGGGATGCATACCCGTCCTCCCGGCTTCGCAATATTCCAAACAGGAAACCAGATGCTGTCCCCCGCGCAGGCGGATTCACTCCTCCCGGGCGGAAGACAGCATCAACGTCAGTCTCCCAGAATGGTCGCCAGATGAGCGCCGACGATGCCGCTGCCCGAGGCAGAGAGGATCATTTCGGCGTCCTTGGGGGCTGTAAGGTAGATCACGTCCGCGCCCTTGGCGGAGATCATGCCCATCTGCACAGCCTTGTAGCTGATATTCACTTCCGCCTCGCTCATGGCAATCTCGGTTTCGAGCTCCTCGTTGCGGCGGGTCACGGTTTCGATACGGCTCTGGATGTCGCTGACGCGCTTGCCGGCCTCAATTACCCGGCTGCGGCCCACCAGCGTGGCCACGCCCAGCGTGCACACAAGGGCGGCGAGCATCACGCAGGCGGCGGTGCCCTTCACGCCGTCCCGGCTGATCAGCCTGATACGACCGGTATCGTGGGTTCCCACGGCGCTGCGGCGCTCGGAGCGGCGGCGGCGGGGACGGGCGGGCTGATCCGGAATCGGATTGGCATAGTAGTACACGCCCTCGTCCTGCAGCTGGGGCAGATAAGCGCTGCAGGTCATGCGTTCGCCGCGGATGTTCTTATCGGCTACCTTGCCATAGGAATAGGGTTTGCAGCCGTCCCATGCAAAATGCGATTTTCTTTTGAACAGGCGTACCAGCGGCAACATACTCTATTCACCCTTTCATGCTGATAAAACGTTAATCCATGCTCTCCAGAGCGGAAATATCATTCAGGATACCGGGCAGATCGGCCATAAACAGCGCAAACTGCTCATCCGCCGCCACGCGGGTCACGATGCGTACATGATCGTTGGCGCCGGTGATCTCCACGTCCTTGTCGTCCCCCAGAATGGTCTGGCGGATCTTGCCGGGCAGCAGCACACGGCCCTGACCGTCGCACTCCTGTCCGCGGAAGGACAGCGCGTCCAGCTGCTCCAGATAACGCTTGAGGCTGGAGTTGACCCTGCCCAGCTTCTCGTAGCGGTCGCGCATGCGCGCCCACATCAGCGTGGGATACAGGGCGATGGTCTTGAAGTCAAAGGAAGGCGCGATGCAGAAGGTCTCGCCCAGCCTTTCACGGAAGGCCAGCGGCACCACCAGACGGCCCTTGGCGTCCAGCGAGTGGGCGTAGGAGCCGATAAACGTATCGCTGTACTTCTTCAGCAGGGCCCGATCCTCGTCGGTCAGGAGCTCCTCAGCGGCGCCGGGCTCGAAGGCCTCGGTCAGCTTCTGCTGATCATCATTCGTTCCAGGCACCACTTTTCACCACCTTAAAACCACTTTTAGTGCGCTTGCCCCCATTATAAACCACCATTACAATTTGTGCAAGCCATGAAACAAATTCTTTTTCAGAATCTTTCCATTTCGTTTATTTCCTGTTTTTAACGCATTTGTAACAATTTCTCAACATTTTCTTTCGGCTTTTGTGGTTTCATGTTCGCTCTTCCCCATATTTTGTGGATAAAAAAAGCCCCCGACACCTTGTCAGGGGCTAAAAAAGAAGAATCCCGGCGTGCACCGGGATTCCCGTATCATTTTTGTAACAAAGAAATAATTTTTTGTTCAGGTTTTCTCTCCGGCCGTTTCCAGCGGAATCTCCGCCAGACGGAAGCCGAGGCTGTCGCAGGAGGTCAGGTGGTAGCGGATACCGTCATGCTCGCCGGTGAAGCCTACCCGGATCCCTGCGCCGTGGAGATGGCCGTAGACCACGTCCGTCACGGGATACCGCTTCAGCACGCGGGTAAACTCCGTATCCCGCTCCATGTCGTACAGCGGCGGGTAGTGCATCATCACTACCAGCGGCCGTCCGTCCAGAATCTTCACGGCAGCCTGCAGGGCCATGTCCAGCCGCAGCACCTCCCGGTTGAAAATCCGCTGGTCCTCACTGGACAGGGGCGTATCAGCCGTGGGGATGGTCCATCCCCGGGTACCGCACACCACCGCGCAGCCGATATCCGCCGCGCTGTGCTGCAGGGCCTGCATGCTCTGCGGCAGGGCGGACTTTACCTGCGTCAGGGTGTTCCACCAGTAATCATGGTTGCCCTTGATGATGATCTTGCGGCCCGGAAGCTCCGCGATGGATTGCAGATCCGGCAGCGCATCCCGCAGCTGCATGGCCCAGGAGATGTCGCCGGGAATCAGCACCGTATCGCTCTCCCCCACCCGCTGCCGCCAGTCCTCGCTGATGCGCATGAAATGGCCGTCCCAGTGGCTGCCGAAGATATCCATAGGTTTATCGTCCCCACCGGGGAGGTGAAGGTCACCGATGGCAAACAGACTCATGGAGCTTCCTTTCAGCGGTCGTCCTCGTCCTCGTCGTCGTCCATTTCTTCTTCCTCACGGACGCTCTCCAGGGACAGTTCGTTCTCGATCTCGCCATACTCCTGGCTGGGAATATCCTCGTCGATCTCGGGGACGATCTCGTCCATGGTGCTCACAGAGTCAAGGCCGCCGATGGTGGAGCTGTCCACATGCTCCTGCTCGTTCTCGTCGTCGTTACGGTTCTCCTGACCGTTCATTTCCTTGAGGCAGAACAGGCACACGTCGCGTCCGGGCAGCGCCGGAGCCTCGTTGCACACGCTGCACAGCTCGATCTCGTCCTTGGGCGCGTCGCCCTTCATCTCGCGCAGGCAGACCTTGCAGTACTTTTCGGCTTCGGTGATGTAGTTCAGCTCGCAACGGGGGCACAGTTCAAACTTCATGGGGAAACTCCTCCTCTATGTGATGGGTTTTGTCTTGTATCCACAGGGCATTTCCGCGCCCTGAAAATCCGGATGGATGATTTTTCCTTGGCAGGGCGCTGGCAGATCGTTTGACGCTGCGCCGTAGGATAGTATACACTTTCGTCACGGTTTGTAATCAAACCGTAATAAACGGAGGTGAATCACCATGACACGAAAGCATACCGCACTACTGCTGGCTGCCGCCATGATGGCAGGCTGCACGGGCGCATCCGCAGAAGCGCCTGCATCCCAGTTTGGCTTCCGGGGCTGGCCATATCGCCAGTCCGTATGCGAGGAAACGCCCTCTGCCACGCAGGAACCCGCAATCCCCACCCAATGCCCCGAAGAGGACACAAATCAGGGTGGAAATGCAGAAAAAACGCCTGTCATCCCCACCGGCACGCCTGTCGCCGCCACTATGCAGCCCACAGCCGCCCCGACGGAAGAACCTACGTCCGCGCCTGCAAACACGCCAACGGCGGCTCCCACGGTGAAACCCACCGCGAAACCCACTGTAAAACCGTCCGCTACGCAGACCCCTTCCATGGATGATGATTATAATACAAACTCCGTATCTGCGCAAGAGCAAATTGCATTTAATCTGATGAATCAGGACAGAAATGCCAACGGACTTGCGTCCCTGACCCTTGATCCGGTGCTCTGCGAGCTGGCGAGGATCAAATCCAACGACATGCGGGACAAGGGGTACTTCGCCCATGAATCCCCCACCTACGGCCGCGTATCCGACATGCTGAAGACCTTCGGCTACTCCTTCAGCGCAGCCGGCGAGAACATCGCACACCACGCCTCGGTGCACAAGGCGCAGGCGGCCTTCATGTCCTCCGACGGGCACCGGAGGAACATTCTCTCCACCTCGTGGACGAAGGCCGGCGTGGGCGTGAGCATCGACGCACAGGGCTATGTGTACGTCACGCAGATTTTTGTCCGTTGATACCTACTATACAGAAAATCCCCGCTTTTGCAAGCGCAGGATTCGGGCTGTAAAGAACCCGGGTGGCGTCGGAGGGCAGGCAAGCCCTCCGACTCTGCATCGAAAATCGGCGACATGCGCGGCGATTTTCGCGCTTTTTCGTCAGAAAAAGCTTCCTTACACGAGCGAACGGCCGGGAGCGCAGCGACCAGTGAGCGAGTGCATCATTCAAAAAAGTAGCTCTGCCGCTTTTTGACACGAAAATCCCCCGCTTTTGCAAGCAGGGGATTTTGTTCATCTGCGGCGCATCCGTTCTGCGCCGGGGAGAGAAATACCCGGCTGATGCAGAATGGCCCTGCCTGCCGCGCTGCCCCTTGCACGGGGCGCTCTGTGCGGAGGATCAATATCCATCGGCAGGGCTTTATGCAGCGAGCGTTCCTGAAGCTGAGCCGCCGCGGCGGGGACGAAGCGTTTTTCCTTTATCATGACTGTCGCCTCCATGCCGCCCACGATTATGTTTTTTCAGGTGGGCTGCTCCATGGTATGCACGTCGTCCGGTTCAGGTTCGCCGTCCACCTCGTAGGACTGGTTGGCAGTCTCCTCCGTCAGCACCTTCTCCAGCAGCGCCAGCAGCTGATCCCGGCCCGTGCCGTCCTCGGAGGACCAGCAGATGACCTCCCAGGGCTGCACCAGCAGGGCGCGGCAGATGGGCGCCAGCTGCTTCTGGCGCGCACCGCGGCTGATCTTGTCCGCCTTGGTAGCGATCACCGTGAAGGGAATGCCCATCTGGCGCAGGAACAGGTTCATCTGCTTGTCGTCCTCGGTAGGATCGTGACGGATATCCACCAGGCACAGCACATGACGCAGCTCGTCCGCCTGCTCAAAGTAGTCCTGCATCATCTTGCCCCAGCGGGCCTTCTCCTGCTTGTCCACCTTGGCGAAGCCGTAGCCGGGCAGGTCGATCAGATGAAACTCCCTGTTCAGTTCAAACACGTTGATCAGCCGGGTCTTGCCGGGCGTAGCGGAGGTACGGGCCAGCTTGTTGCGGCGGCACAGCTTGTTGATCAGGCTGCTCTTGCCCACGTTACTCTTACCCGCCACAGCAATCTGAGGCAGGCCCTTGCCTGCAAAGTTGCCGTAATTGGCCATGGATGTGATGAAGTCCGCAGTTTTGATTTCCACTTATGCATTCTCCTTGCCCGGCATGGTGACCAGGGCGGTCGTCAGTACGTCTTCGATCTTTTCGGCAGCCACCACCCGGAACTGGGAAAGCACGTGGGACGGAATATCCTCCAGATCCTTCACATTGTCCCTGGGGATCACCAGCGTCCGGATGCCTGCGCGGAAGGCTGCGAGAGTCTTCTCCTTCAGTCCGCCGATGGGCAGCACCCGGCCCCGCAGGGTGATTTCACCCGTCATGGCCACGTCCTGCCTGACCGCCACGCCCGTGAAGGCGGATACCAGCGCCGTGGTCATGGTGACGCCGGCAGAGGGGCCGTCCTTGGGCACAGCGCCTTCGGGTACGTGGATGTGGATATCCTGATCCTTGTAGAAGTCATCCGCAAGGCCCAGTTCCTTTGTATGGGCGCGCACCCAGGTGAAGGCCGCCTCGGCGGATTCCTTCATCACGTCGCCCAATTGGCCGGTCAGCTTCAGGCCGCCCTTGCCGGGCATGATGGCGCACTCCACCTCCAGCATCTCGCCGCCCACGGTGGTGTAGGCCAGGCCGTTGACCACGCCGATGCGGGGCTGCTTTTCGGGCATTTCGCGCATATAGCGCACCGCGCCCAGATACTTTTTGAGCACCGCAGAGGTGACGGACACCTCCTGCACGTCTTCATCCAGCATGGTGACGGCGGCCTTGCGCACCACCTTGGCCACGGTGCGCTCCAGCGTGCGCACGCCGGCCTCGCGGGTATAGCCCTCAATCAGCTCCCGCATCACCCGGTCGGTGATCTTCACGGATTTCGGTGCAAGGCCGTGCTCCTCCACCTGCTTTTTCAGCAGATGACGCTTGGCAATCTGCAGCTTCTCCTCCTCGGTGTAGGAGGGCACCTCGATGATCTCCATACGGTCCAGCAGCGGCCCGGGGATGGTATCCACCGAGTTGGCGGTGGTGATGAACATCACCTTGCTCAGGTCGAAGGGCAGCTCCATGTAATGGTCACGGAAGGCGTCGTTCTGCTCGCCGTCCAGCACCTCCAGCATGGCGCTGGCGGGATCCCCCCGAAAATCGCTGGCCATCTTGTCGATCTCGTCAAAGAGGAACACCGGGTTCATGCTTCCCGCCTGCTTCATCCCGGTGATAATCCGTCCGGGCATGGAGCCGATGTAGGTTTTCCGGTGGC
>JAFURI010000109.1 GCA_017471885.1 Clostridia bacterium
CAACCTCGCTGGCGCCCACGCCGATATCTCCGGCGGGCACGTCCACTTCCGCGCCCACATACTTGTACAGCTCGGTCATTAAGCTCTGGCATAAGCGCATTACTTCGTTGTCGCTCTTGCCCTTGGGATCAAAGTCGGAGCCGCCCTTGCCTCCGCCGATGGGCAGGCCGGTCAGGCTGTTCTTGAGGATCTGCTCGAAGCCCAGGAACTTCAGGATGCTCTGGTTAACGGAGGGATGCAGGCGCAGACCGCCCTTGTAGGGTCCGATGGCGCTGTTGTACTGCACGCGGTAGCCGCGGTTGACCTGCACCTTGCCCTGATCGTCCACCCACGGCACGCGGAAGGTGATGATGCGCTCCGGCTCCACAAACCGCTCCAGCAGACCGGCAGCCTCGTACTTCGCTTCGTTCTTGTCGATAACGGGCTTCAGGGTGGTGAGGATCTCCGTCGCCGCCTGAATAAATTCCGGCTCATGGGCGTAGCGTACCTTCAGATCGTCCAGAACCCGCTGTGCATAGTTGGCCATAATATGAATCTCCTTTCGGAATTGCAGTTAATCGGGAACGAGTCTTATTATACGCAGAGAAGTGCAAGCTGACAAGAGAAATCCTGCATCTGTTTTGTTTTTTTCACGTCAACCGGCCCTGTTTTTGACAGAATGTGCAGGAGCGTCCTTTTATTTTGGCCCAAACAAAAAGCGCAGATCATCAGATCTGCGCTCAGCAGGTTTACTTTCCGGAGGGCTTCATTTCCGTGAAGGATTCGTAATGGTCGTCAGTGTAGTACACCAGACCGTCGCTGGAATACACAATCCTGTGTGCATTACGCTTACCGGAGGTGTAATAGCAGTCCGCCTCTTACCACTTGCGCCCGTCCTTGTCCGGAAGCAGACCCTCATAGTTGCCGAAGCGATCGCCGCCGATGGAATAGCCCGGCGCAACGTCGCTGACGTAGTTGCTGGAGCTTTCCCAGCCCCGTTTTTGAGCTTCCTTCTTGGTGATGAAGTTGTCCGGCAGCCGCCCCTGCTCGAAGATATAGTCCGCAATAGCCTGGGGCTCGATGATCGGGCCGGATTGCTCATCCTCATCCTGTGCGGAAACGGACGCTGTCTGCACCGGCACGGTTGTCGCCGCAGGCGCGGGCGTATCGCCAAGGGGGAGATCAATCACGCCGAAGGCCGCCAGCAGCACCACGACTACCGCAATAATCGTAGAAAGCAGCTTGTTGGCAGGGGCTTTTTTCTGATTCCTGTTGCTCATTTATGATACCTCTCTCCTGCTCTGATTTTCATGGCCCGGTACAGCTGCTCCATGAGCATGACCCGCGCCAGCTGATGGGGGAAGGTCATTTTACTCATGGACATTTCCTCGTCGGCCCGGGCGATCACCTTGTCGGACAGGCCCAGCGAGCCGCCGATGACAAACACAATGTCCGATGCGCCCCGGCTGAGCAGCTCATCCACATGCCGGGACAGTCCGGGAGAATCCCACTGCTTTCCGGGGATGGTCATGGCCACCACATGCGCGCCCGGACGGATGCGGCTGAGGATACTCTCCCCTTCCTTCTCCCTGATCTGCTGCTCAATGGCGGGAGAGGAATTGGAGGGCTCCGGCAGATCCGGCAGCTCGATCTCCTCAAACTTCCCGTAGCGGCTCAGGCGCTTCATATACTCGTCCGCCATCATGCGGTAAGGCTTTTCCTTCATGCGGCCCACCGCCAGCACGGTGATGCTCATTGCAGCACCTTCCTCTCCGTCAGCTCCACGGCGAAGCGTTTCTCGTTCAGGGGATCAAAGGCCACGCGAACCGTATCGCCCGCCTTTGCCGACGGATAGAATACATTGTGGCTGCGGACGAGCACCTTTTCCCCTGTCACGGGATGGGTACAGGCCACAAACACCCGCCACGGACTCTGACCGTTCACACGGACGGAATAATTGCGGCTCACGTCCTCCACCACACCGCTGACGATGCTGCCGTATTGGAACAGCTCCCGGCGTCTCTTTTCGCCCCGGCCCAGGCCGATAAACAGCGACACGCCCGTGATCAGAAGCGCCGCACCCACGCCGCCGAAGCTCCACTGCAGCGCCGGAAGCGCCGTAGCTTCGTTCTGCGTCAGTTCTGCCGCGGACATGAAGCCCAGCGTCAGAAACGCGGTCACCAGCAGAAAAACCAGACCCATGCCGCCCAGAATACCCAGCAGCAGAAAACGGACTGCTTTCATATTTTCCTTCGCTCCCTTGCAATCAGATCTCTTCTATTATAGCATAGCGCGTCCCGGCTTGACAACACCGTCCGAAATGGCTATTATAAAAAGGATAAAGAAGCTTCTATGAAGGGTTTGAGTGTATGACCGCGCCGCTGATCAGCGTGATCGTTCCCGTATACAACGGGGAAGCATATATAGAGCGATGCCTTGCCAGCCTGCTGAAGCAGGATGCAGGCGACATGGAAATCATTGTGGTGGACGACGGCAGCCGGGACGGCACATGGGCGCTGCTGGAGCGCATGGCCCGGGAGGACGGCCGCATCCGCCCCGTGCATCAGGAAAACGCCGGCGTTTCCGCCGCCCGCAATGCCGCGCTGGATATCTGCCGTGGACGCTATATCCGCTTTGCCGATGCGGACGACGTGGCCGCCGAGGGTTCCTCCGCCGCGCTGATTGCCAGCATGGAGGAGACGGACAGCGATCTGGTGATTGCCGACTACGTCGAGGTAACCGGCCCCCTGCGCACCCGCCGCTCCATGGCTCCGGACAGGAAGCACCTGCCCCTGCACGATTTCCTTGATCTATTCCGCCATCGCTCCAACAGCTTTTACTACGGCGTATTGTGGAACAAGCTGTTCCGGGGCGATATCATCCGGGAAAACGGCATCCGCTTTCCCCATGGCATGAAGTGGGGCGAGGACTTCCATTTTGTAACCGATTATCTGGCTCACGTCCGCAGCGTCAGCTATCTGACCACGCCTGTGTACGATTACAACCGCAGGATGGAAGGTACGGTGGTACGTCAGTTTTTCGATTACCTGTGCCACCCCACGGTCGGGCTGAAAACCCGACTGACCCTGTACCGCAATTACCGGGAGCTGTATATGGATACGGGACTGTACCCCCGCTACCGCCGCACGCTCTGGATTTTCCTTGTCCGCTTTACTCTGGGCGAATAACGCCTGTGCACCGACGAGAGAAGGGAGGGGCATCCATGCCCCATACCATCCGGGATGAAAGCTGCTACATGGCCCCGCTCCAGCTGGCTGGACGGCTGATCATGGAAAACGGCGGCGAAACCTACCGCGTGGAGGAAACCATCACCCGCATGGGACAGGCGCTGGGACTGGAGGGCGTGGAAAGCTTCGCCGTCCCCAGCGGCGTGTTCGTGACCTACCGGCGTTCCGACGGCGCCTACGAGACTGCCGTCATCCGCGTCAGGAAGGCCTCCACCAATCTGGCCCGCGTGGACGAGGTCAACGACGTGTCCCGCCGTCTGGAGGCGGGCGAGGTCACCTTTGAGGAGGCCTGCGCGCTGCTCCAGGCCATTGCCGACGCGCCCCCGCCCAATTCCAAGCTCATGGTCATGCTGGCCACAACGGTATCCTCCGGCGGCTTCACGGTGATGTTCGGCGGCGGAGTCATCGAGTTTGCCGTGGCGGCCTTCTCCGCGCTGGCGGCGCAGCTCCTTACCGTGCTGATGCAGCGCAGGCGGCTGCAGGGTTTGGTGACCGTGCTGGCAGGCGCAGTCACCAGCGCCTTCCTCCCCATGCTTTTCAATTATCTGACTGGCCTGTGCGTGGTGGACGCTACCGTTGCAGGCGCTCTGATGCCCCTGCTGCCCGGCCTCGCCATGACCATTGCCGTACAGGATACCCTGCGCGGCGACATGGTGTCCGGCATCAGCCACGGCTTTTCGGCGGCGCTTACAGCCGTTATGGTGGCCGGCGGCGCGCTACTGGCTGCAAGCCTTATGAGCATAGTGCGGGGAGGTGCGGCGCTGTGAGCATGCTGACCGATCTCATCCGCATCTTCATTTCCAGCTTTGTGGGCACGCTGGGCTTTGCCGTCATCCTGCAGGCTCCCCGCAAGGCATGGATCATCTCCTCCGTGCTGGGCGGCCTCAGCTACTCCCTGTACTGGGGAGTGATGCAGCTGGGCATGGGCGATCCCTTCGCCAATTTCGCCGCATCGCTGATCATCTCGCTCACGGCGCAGCTGTGCGCCCGCAGGATGCGGATGATCGCCACCGTGTTCGTCTCCCTGTCCCTGATTCCCCTCGTGCCCGGACTGGGCCTGTACCGCTGCATGGAGCTGCTGGGCCAGGGCCGCAATGCAGCGGGCCTTCAGGCCGGCGTTGCCGCCATGATTTCCATCATGATGATCGCGCTGGGGCTGGCCATTGGCGCGTTCATTTTCCGGGCCATCATATCCACCAAGCCCAAACGCATTCTGAATCAAGGAGGCGAACGGCCTTGACGCATCCCCTTCTGACCATCCGTCTGGCGCTCAAGCGTCTGTACGACCATGAAATGGCTCCCATCATGTCCCGCTACGATCTCACCCGCATGGAGCTGGACGTGATGCTCTTCCTGCACGGCAATCCCGGCTGCGACACTGCCGCCGAAATTGTTCAGCTGCAGATGATGACCAAATCCCACGTCTCCAAGGCAGTGGATCATCTCACCGAGCGCGGCTTCCTCACCCAGGCGAGGGATGAAAAGAACCGTCGCCGCATCCACCTGACCCTGACCGACGCCGCATCGGGCGTTCTCGAGGAAGCCCAGCAGGCCCAGATCCGCATCGTCAGCCGGATGACGGACGGGATCAGCCCCGAGGAGAACGAGCTGCTGTGCGGCATCATCAAGCGCATTGCAGGCAACGTTACCTCCGCCCTGGAGGAATAAGCAAAAGCCGCCCGCAGTCTGATTTTTCACCAGACTGCGGGCGGCCTTCTTTTGTTCCGATTATTTGTGTTCGCGCACGGGGCAGCCTTCCACAGCGTCCGCCGCTTCTGCCATGAAGGGGAAATCCTTCTCCTCGATCCTTCCCTGATCGCAGGCCCGGGCCAGGTCCGGCTGGATGGGAATCCTCGCCAGCAGCTTAAGACCATGCTGCTGCGCCGCCTGCTCCGTCTTTCCTTCACCGAAGGGATAGATCCTGCGGTCGCAGTCGGGACAGGTCAGGTAGGACATGTTCTCCACCAGACCCAGCACCGGCACATGCATCATCTCTGCCATGCGCACGGCCTTTTCCACAATCATGCCCACCAGCTCCTGCGGCGAGGTCACGATAATCACGCCGTCCACAGGCAGGGACTGGAACACCGTCAGCGGCACGTCGCCCGTTCCGGGAGGCATATCCACAAACATGAAGTCCACGTCGCCCCAGATCACGTCGGACCAGAACTGCTTCACCGTGCCCGCGATCAGCGCGCCGCGCCAGATGACAGGATCCGTATCGTTTTCCAGCAGCAGGTTGACGCTCATCAGCTTCACGCCGGTGGCGGTCTCCACGGGGATGATGCCCTCCTCGCAGCCCTCTGCCTTCTCCGTTACGCCGAAAATGCGGGGGATGGACGGGCCGGTGATATCAGCGTCCAGCACGGCGGTTTCATAGCCCTTCTGACGCATGGAAGCCGCCAGCATGCCGGTAACCAGGCTCTTGCCCACGCCGCCCTTGCCGCTGACCACGCCGATTACCTTCTTCACCCGGCTGGCGGGATGCTGCGGCGCCAGCAGACTCTGGGGCTTCTGGCGGGAGGCGCAGCTGGCCGAGCAGGACGCGCAGTCGTGATTGCATTCAGACATATGGTTTCACCTCAGCTTCTGTCCGTCTTTCGGACGGACAAGTCCCGTAAGTATTCTCCCCCGCGCCGTCATTTTCCTGCATCCGGCGGGAAGAAACACTTTCCCTCCCCCGTTGTTATCATTGTAAACAGGAAAAAATCAATGTTTTCGCCTTACTTTATCACAGAAGGATAAAATTTTCGCTTGCCATAAAGGCACAAACCATGTACAATATCATTACAGAATTGTTGCGGGTATGTTACCCGTTTCTGAAATATGGAAGGAAGGTCGTAGGAAAGTATGAAGCATCGCAGCATTGTCAAGTGGCTTGCGCTTTGCGGCGTGGTGGCGCTGGGTCTGACCCTGACCGGCTGCTACATCCCGCCGGATGAAATCTCCGACGGCACGCAGGACATTACGCTGAACAACAATAACCTGCCCTTTGCCACCATCGCACCGCAGGCTACCGCCACCCCCACGCCCACCCGCGCACCCGCGCAGCAGACCAACTCTGCCGCCGAGCCTACGGTCAACTGGGACGACTGGGGCGTAGTAAACACCCCCGCCTCCACCTCTCCCCTGGTGAGCGCGCCTCCGGCAGGAGCCACCATCGCCGTGGTGACGATGAAGCCCACCAATACCCCCGGCCCCGCTACGCCCACGCCCACGCCCGCCAGCCTGAAGAACGGCATGAGCGGCCAGCTGGTGCGCCAGATGCAGCAGCGCCTGAAGGAGCTGGGCTATTACACCGGCTCTGTGGACGGCGACTTCGGCGCCAATACGGAGAACGCAGTGAAGGAGTTCCAGAAGGCCAACGGTCTGAGCGTGGACGGCAAGGCCGGCAAGAACACCCTGAACAAGCTGTACTCCAATTCCGCCGTCTCCAAGCGGACCTATCAGGCCTCTCAGGCCACCGCCACCCCCAAGCCCACCGTCCGTGTGACCGCCCGTCCCTCCGCCACCGCCACCCCCAACCTGAGCAAGGATCTCTATCTTGAGGTGGGCTCCAGCGGCAAGAACGTGCGCACGCTGCAGAACCGTCTGATCGAGCTGGGCTGGCTGGCCGGTCAGGCTGACGGCGAGTTCGGCGGCGCCACCGAGTACGCAGTGAAGGCCTTCCAGGCCCGCGAGGGTCTGTGGGATGACGGTGTGGCCGGTCCCTCCACGCTGGAGGAGATGTACTCCACCAAGGCCGCCAAGACCTCCACGGTGGTATCCTCCATTGGCGTGACGCTGGAAAGCGGCATGGAGGGCGCCTCCGTCCGCGCGCTGCAGAAGCGTCTGAAGGATCTTGGCTACTACTCCGGCTCCACCGACGGTTCCTACGGCGACGGCACCATGCAGGCCGTGAAGACCTTCCAGAGCCAGAACGGCCTGAAGGCCGACGGTAAGGCCGGTACCGCCACCCTGAACAAGCTCTATTCCGATTCCGCCAGGCGTTTTTCCTCCGCCGGCACCGCCGCCGACAGCGGCGAGGTATCCTCCACCGGCTACGTCACCCTGCGCGAGGGCGACGACAGCGACGCAGTGCGCAAGCTCCAGCGCAAGCTGAAGGATCTGGGCTACTACTCCGGCTCTGTGGACGGCGATTATGGCTCCGGCACCACGCAGGCGGTCATGGTCTTCCAGCAGATGAACGATCTGCGCGTGGACGGCGTAGCCGGTCCCCAGACCCAGCGCGTGCTCTACGGCACCAACGCCAATATCTCCTACTCCGCCCTGCAGGAGGGCAACACGGGCAGCGCGGTCACCAACCTGCAGTATACCCTGTATGAGCTGGGCTACTATGACGGCGATATCGACGGCGTATACGGCATCACCACCCGCGACGCGGTGCGCGCCTTCCAGATCCGCAACGACCTGAAGGTGGACGGCAAGGCCGGCAGCAAGACCCTGTCCCTGCTGTACTCCTCCAAGGCCATTCCCGCGCAGGCCGCCAACACCAAGTACGAAACGCTGGAAAAGGGCGACCGCGGCGAAGCCGTCATCTCCCTGCAGCAGACGCTGATCAACCTGGGCTACCTGAAGACCAAGAGCGGCCTGTATGATTCCGACACCGTGACCGCGGTGAAGAACTTCCAGCGCTACAACGGTCTGGTGGTGGACGGCAAGGCCGGCTCCGACACCCTGAGCCGTCTCTACAGCAACAGCGCCGTGGCCTATCCCGGCCCCTGATAATCCTAAACCCAACGACCCCGCGCCGGAAGAGAATATCTTTCGGCGCGTTTTCATGAGGAGAAGCACGATGGATCAGTTTGCACGTTCCGCTCCCCTGTTCGGCGCGGAGGGCATGGATCGTCTTTCCCGCGCCCGCGTGGCCGTGTTCGGCGTGGGCGGCGTGGGCGGCTATGCCGCCGAGGCGCTGGTGCGCAGCGGCGTAGGCAGCATCGACGTATTCGACAACGACACGGTGGGCGAAACCAACCTGAACCGGCAGATCATCGCGCTGCACTCCACGCTGGGGCAGTCCAAGGCGGAGGTCATGGCCCGGCGGCTGCGGGATATCAATCCGCAGGCCTGCGTCACGGCCCATGAGCTCTTCTATCTGCCGGAGAATGCCGACAGCATCGATCTGACCCAATACGATTTTATCGTGGACGCGGTGGATACCGTTACCGCCAAGCTGGAATTGATCACCCGCGCCGACTATCTGCACGTGCCCATCATCAGCGCCATGGGAGCGGGCAACAAGCTGGATCCCACCCAACTGCGCACGGCGGATATCTACGACACCCGCGAGTGCCGCCTGGCACGGATCATCCGCAGCGAGTGCCGCAAACACGGCGTTAAAAAGCTGCCCGTGGTCTACTCCACCGAGCCGCCCGTGGTGGTCGCCGCGGATACAGGCGAGGCGCCCCCCGGCTCGCGCCGCGCCCTGCCCGCCAGCGCGGTGTTCGTACCCGCCGCCATGGGACTGATCATCGCCTCGGAGGTTGTGCGCCGTCTTGCCGGCATATAAGCAGCGAGGACGCTTCATCAGCTGATGAAGCGTCCTCGTTTGTTTTACCATCTTTCCATGTTTTTGCGGTGCTTAGCCAGGTAGACGTCCTTCAGCTCGTCCACCGTAACGCCGTAGCAGATCATCAGATCGTTGAAGTACATCATCACGTCGCACATTTCCTCAATGAAGTGCCTGCGCACGTCCGCATCCTCCGCAATCGCCCGGTCGCCGTCCTTCTTGATGATATCCGCCACCTCGCCCGCCTCAATCATCATCCACAGCAGCGTGCTGCGGCCCAGCTCCGGCGACAGCGGCGACCACTTGTCCTTATACTTCTCCTGCAGCTCCCGCTGGATATCCTGCATCTGCCGAAAGCCCAGATCGTCCGCCATCCCGCCTTACCTCCTCATCAGTTCCTTCGCCTGCGCCATGGCAGGCATGGCTCCCTGCGCACCAAATCCTGTGGTCGACAGTGCGCCCACGGCATTGGCCAGCCGCAGCGCCTCTGCCATGGGAAGCCCCTGCGCCAGCCCCACCGCAAGACCCGCATTGAAGCTGTCGCCCGCCGCAGTGGTATCCACCGCATCCACACGGAAGCCCTCCGCACGGATCACCCGCTCCTGATCCACATACATACAGCCGCGGCTGCCCAGCTTGGCCGCCACCGCCTTTACGCCCCGCGCCAGCAGCGTACGCGCCGCCTCCAGCACCTGATCGTCCGTACCGGCGGACATGCCGGTGAGGAGCGCCAGCTCGGTCTCGTTGGGCGTGAGCAGATCCACATACCGGCAGAGTTCATCCGGCAGCGGAACGGCGGGCGCAGGATCCAGAATCACCGTGACGCCGCGCCGATGCATCCTTTCCGCCGTGTGCAGCACCGTATCCATAGGAATCTCCAGCTGCAGGAGGCAGCAGCCGCACCGGGCCATATCCTCCTCGCAGCGGTCGATCCACGCCCTGTCCACACAGGCGTTGGCCCCCGGAGCAATGGCAATGCGGTTCTCGCCCGACGCATCCACCTCAATCAGCGCCACACCGGTGGCTTCCTCCTCCGCCCGGCGCACGCAGGACGTGTCCACGCCCTCCCGCGCCAGCGTCTCAAGATACATATCGCCGTGGCTGTCGCGCCCCACGCAGGCGGTCATCATGACCTGCGCACCCAGTCTCGCCGCCGCAATCGCCTGATTGCCGCCCTTTCCGCCCGTATAGGTGCAGAACGACGTGCCGGTGATGGTCTCCCCCGGCTGATGGAACCGCGGAAGGGATATAGTCAGATCCACGTTCAGGCTGCCCGCCACGCAGATGGTTTTCACGGTCTTTTCCTCCTGTGCGTCCATGCTTACGGATACCATTTCTCTCCTCCCGGCGCTTTCTCCTGCCGCCCGAACCTGTCGGCTTTGGCTTTCATGGATATGGTTTTCGCCAAATTCTTTCCGTCTTTTCCATCAAATCGCCTTGACAGATTGCCCTGTTGCCTTTACAATATGTAGTGATCGGCTGTCGGAGGAGCATGTTGCATGCCTCCGCGCTGTTTTCAGATAAAACTTCCCTGCTTGTTTGTTCATCGCTGAGGCGGCGTTATCGCTTCCTGCAGCGTCATTTTTCGCACGGATTGTCGTCATTCCAGGCGGCAGTCTGCCCATAGGATTCATGCTGTGCAGCGGGTATGCTATGTCTGCAGGCGGGATTCCTGTGCGGTTTGTACGGGATAGGTATATCCCTGTGGGGCGAAGACATCCGGATGGGGATCTTATGTGAAAATGCAGCGTTACAGCCGTGCGGGCTTTGTCCGCACGGTTTTTTGCCGAGCCAACGATGCTTAACCAACCGTTCAAAAAACTGAGAAAGGGAGGGAATGCCATGCCTACAATCCTTTGGATTATCCTGGCCGCAGTTGTTGCGGGCGCCATCGGCGGTTTCGTCGGTTACACCTACCGCAGGAACGTGGCTGAGAAGAAGATCGGCCGCACCGAAGAGTACGCCAAGCATCTGTATGATGACGCCGTACGCAAGGCCGATGAGTACAAGAAGGAAAAGGTGCTGGAAGCCAAGGAAGAAATTCTCAAGGCCAAGGCTGAAAACGACCGTGAAAAGGCTGAAAACGACCGTGAGCTGCGCGAGCGCCGCAACGAAATTCAGCGCACCGAGCGCCGCCTGATCCAGCGCGAGGAAACCCTGGACAAGAAGGCCGACAACATGGAGGCCCGCGAGAACAACCTGAACAAGAAGCAGGCTGAAATCCAGAAGCTGCAGGAAGAAACCGAGGCCATGCACGGCCGTCAGGTGCAGGAGCTGGAGCGTATCGCCGGCATGACGCAGGACGAGGCCAAGCAGGTCATCGTGGAGCGCGTGCAGAAGGAC
>JAFURI010000110.1 GCA_017471885.1 Clostridia bacterium
CCACCTGCGCGACTGCCTGGGCCGTACCTGGCAGTGCGGCACCATTCAGCTGGACTTCCAGATGCCCCTGAACTTCCAGCTGGAGTATGTGGCGGAGGACGGTACCAGGAAGCGCCCCATCATGATCCACCGCGTGTGCTACGGCTCCATCGAGCGCTTCATCGGCATCCTGACCGAGCACTTTGCCGGCAAGTTCCCCACCTGGCTGGCTCCTGTGCAGGTGAAGGTGCTGCCCGTGTCCGAAAAGAGCATGGACTATGCCACCAAGGTGTACCAGCAGCTCAAGGACGCCAAGATCCGCGTGGAACTGGACGACCGCAATGAGAAGATCGGCTACAAGATCCGCTCCGCCCGCCAGATTGACCGCGTGCCCTATATGCTGATTCTGGGCGAAAAGGAAGTGCAGGAAGGCACTGTTTCCGTCCGCGACCGCGCTACCGACCAGACCATTACCTGCTCTCTGGAGGAGTTCATGATGAAGCTGTCTGCGGAAATCAAGGACCGCGTGTAACCGCACAAAGCAAGGCCCGTCATCCAGTGATGACGGGCCTTCAGAGCTTCAAAAAACCCGCAGCCGCAAATTCGGTCATTTACGTCTGTGTTAACTCCCTCATTTGCAGCCTTGTCGCCTTGCCTTGCAGACTATTTTGAAGAACTGCACATGCTTTCTTCCCGGGCATAAGCTGGAGGGAGGGGAGGGCTCATGATGAAATCTGATCATGGAATATGCTGTCCGCCGGAAAGATGTCGCTGCGGATGCTGCATGGAGGCTCAGAGCGGCGGATATCTTCTGCCGCGGGTAGTGGGAAAAGGAAAGGCAGAGCTGCGCGGTTTGAGAAGGACGCTGCAGCTGGATGCCATGCCCTGCGGGGCCCAGCCGCCCTATGCTCTGCTGTCTGTATGGGCAGAGGGCAAAGCGCAGTGGAGCTGCAAACCTGTGGCGGATGGAGGCTCCGTGCAGTTGACGATAAAGATCCCGCTGCAATGCGAGGTGCGGGACAGCTGCGGTCGTATTAGTTGGGCACAAAGCCGGATCGAAGCGGAGGCATGCCTGCGCATGAACTGCAGCCCGCGGATATGGCGGGAGGCGCAAATCATGCTGCAGCCCTGCGTACGTTTGTGCTGCGCGCCTGTATGCTCGAAGGACTGCTGCTTTGACGTGTTGCTTGACGCTGAAATCTGTTGCTATGCCGTGCACTGGGAATGCTTCGGCAGCGCGGGTGCAAAGCAATGCTGTCCGCAGCTTCCGCTGTATCCGCAGCCGTGCAGACCGTATCCAATGTGCTGAAGATAAACAAAAAAAGTGGCCGGAAGGCCACTTTTTTGCTGCGATGAAGCTTAGTTCAGGGTATCGCCGGCGTCGTTCTCAATGGTGATATCTTCCACGGAACGGACGGCCCAGCGGGCGATCACGATGGTGGTGTCGGCCTTGCCCATCTGCAGGGTGATGGTGTCGTCCTTGATGTTCATGATGGTGCCGTAGATACCGCCGATGGTGCAGATGCGGTCGCCCTTCTTCAGGTTGTTCAGCATCTCCTTGACCTGCTTGTCCTTCTTGCGCTGGGGACGGATCAGCATGAAGTAGAACACAACAAAGATCAGGACCATGGGCAGCAGGCTGCCGATGAGGCTGACAGCGGTGGCGGCAGCGCCCATCTCGCCGGTGGCGGCGGGATCGGCGGCGACGGATTCGGCGACGGCGGTGCTGATGCCCATCAGCTTATAGATCAGGTTCATGGGGTCGGGTCTCCTTTCATGATGTGCTTGTAAAAGCAGCTTGCTCAACGCATTGTAACAGAGTTTTGCCCCGATGGCAAGGGGAAAAGCGAAAGTTCATCTTCAATTCATCTTTCCTGAGGGCATGAGGGGCGCTTTGGGACGGAAAAATGCGGTAATGGGACGCGGAAATGTATCAATTCAGTGCAAAATGGTGACAAAACTGCCGAGTTGATGTATAATGACAGCGTTCGATCGGCGTGGCAGGCGGGGTCGCCGCCACAGCTTTGATATGAAGGAGGTTCACAACGATGAAGAAGTTTGCGGCTCTGCTGCTGGCCCTGCTGCTGGCGGTTATGCCCATGGCCGGCTATGCCGCCACCACGGCGGAGATCATGGACGCGGCTTACGAGGCGGGTCATCCCACCCGCACCACCGTATCCTTTGTGCCCGGCAACCTGACCATGTTCCTTGGTGCGGAGGGCAATGCGGCGTATACGGATCTGCTCAATGCGCTGGGCCTGACCCTGTACGACAACGGCAAGGATTCCGGCCAGGGCGGTATTGCGATGACCCTTCAGGGCGACGAGGTGCTGACTGCCGAATTCGCGCTGGATGAGGACAGGACTACCTATATGGCCAGCAATCTGCTGGGCGACACCGTGCTGGCTGTGAAGTCCAGCGAGTGGCGGCCTCTGCTGGAGAAGTTTGCCGATCTGATGGTGCGCGCCGACGTGTTCACCACTTCCGACGCGGCTGAGTTCAAGCAGCAGCTTGACGCTATGTTCAACAGCGAGGGCGGCCTGAATCCCGACGCGGAGGAAGCCTTTGCGAACGTGGACTGGTCCAAGGTGGAGAGCGTGGTCATGGGCCTGATGGAAAAGGCCGAGACCACCGCTGTGGCCGAAACGAACGAGGACTTTGACCAGGCTGTGAGCAAGGTCAGCGTGACTCTCACCGTCGACGATATCGTGCTGATGTATCAGACGATGGCCGACGTGCTGATGGCGGACGCAGCCGCCATGAGCTATCTGAATGCTGAACTGGCAGGCTCCGGCATGACTGCGGAGGCTTTCCTGACGGAGATGCTGTCCGGCATCCGGGAATCCATGGCCATGCTTCAGGGCGGCGTGCCCGTGACGTACTACGTCAGCGCGGCGGGCAATATTGTGGCTATGGACATGCGGATGACCATGGAAGTGGACGGCGCCCAGGTGAGCGTGCCTGTGCGCTATACCCGCAAGACGCTGGATCAGGGCGTGACGCATACTGTGACGCTGGACGCTGTGGTAGGCGTGGTGAAGATGATCTCCTTCAGCGGCAGCTATCTGGATGCGGGCGAGGCCGGCCTGCTGCTGGGTGAGATGCACATGGGCGACGGCGAGATCGACGTGATGAGCATCAAGGCCGACGCTGTGTTTGACGATAACAACATGGACGCTTCCATGGAGCTTGTTGTCAACGACGACGGCGAGGTTACCGAGCTGGACATGACGCTGGTGGCCGTCGAGAAGGAGAACGCCGAGACTGCAAATTTCAAGCTGACGGTGCAGTCCGCCGAGGAGACGATTGAAATCTTCGTGGATGCGAAGGACGAGCAGACTCCCGGCGAGGCTGAAGCCTCCGCGAAGGGCAGCATGACGCTGGGTCTGACGGCTGACGGCGTGACCATGAGTCTGGTGGGCGACTACGAGACCCGGGCCAGCACCACGGCTGACGGCGCGGAAAAGCAGACCGGCTGCGACGTCAAGCTGAGCGTCATGGGCATCGAGATTCCGCTGCTGACCATCAATACCGTGACCGAAACCTGCGAGGCCCGTGCAGAGCTGAAGCAGTCCGGGACTGTGCATCCTGCCGTGATGAACGACGAGGAGCTGGACGCCTATGGCGTGCAGGTGGCCCAGACCATGCAGGTGGAGCTGATGGAGCTGGTGCAGAAGCTGCCCGAGAGTCTGCTGAAGCTGATGAACGAGTAAGCAATCATCATCAAAAAAGTGCCAGCCGCCGGGTTTGTCCGGCGGCTGTTTTTTTGCCCAATGTCTTGACGAAGGAGAGCCGTTGCTGGTAAAATATAGGCAAACCTGAAACAGGGAGCGTTGAATATGCACAAGAGAATAGTGGCGGTCATCCTTCTGGTTTGTATGTTTATGAGTTTTCATACGGCGGCGCTGGCGGACAGCAGGTGTCCCGACTGCGGCGAGATCCTGCCCAGCACCTTCGCGCAGCGTGCGCATAAGCTGAGCTGCACCGGCTCCTCGCTGAAGATCACCTCCTGCACCACCAACTACGACGGCAGCGTGACGGTCAAGTGGAGCGGCGGCACCGCGCCCTACAGCGTGCATTATGCCTTTGCGGAGGGCGATCCGGGATTCTGGTGGACAGATGAGGACGGCCTGCGCGGCAACAGCTTTACCTTTGAGTGGCTGGCCCCCGGCGTGGAGTACGTCCTGACGGTGAAGGACAGCAACGACAAGCGGGCGACGCGCAATCATGAAGTGTCTTCCTATGTGTATAATGAGATCGGCTGCAATTTCAGCCTGCAGCCCCGTACGCGCATCAACGGAGAAGTCTCCAACGTGAAGAACTTCTCTTCCTACAGGATCACCACGGATCTTCCTTTTACCGAGTACGGCATGCACATCAAGCTGACCAACGCGCAGCTGGCCCGCGCCAGAAGCTATCACTTCAAGTATGTGGTTTATGCGCCCAACGGCTGGGCAGAGGTGGTCTGGGCGGGAGAGCTGGATCTGCCTAAGGGCCGCAACGGCGGCACGGTGTGGAAGTTCATTCCGGTGACGGGCTTTTTTGAAACGCTGGACACCTGGTACGGCGATATTCCCAGGGGCAACTATGAGGTCGCGCTGTATCTGGATGATGCCCGTGTGGTCACCAAGACCTTCTACGTAGGCAGCTGAAATGGATTCGGGAGGGGCGCTGCATTGGTGTGCAGCGTCCTTTTTCTGCCGAAAAATCTGTAAAAACAGCATATTCTTCCGCAGTATTCCCAGTTTCCCCTCTTTCTTTTTGCAGGGGAATATGCTATAATAAAATTTAGTATGGCAAAATACGGTCCGTGCGTCGGTTCCGCCCCGCGCCGGCCTGCCTGCGGCAATCACGGGCGGAAATGCTGTGCGGGGCTCGCCCCTGCATGTTCCAAATCATTAAGGAGTGATCTTTGTGTCTGCCGACCCATGGGGAGGCCCTCTACTGCTCCAGCTGGCGCTGATTCTTGTCAACGGCTGGTTTGCCGCCACCGAAGTGGCTGTACTGTCCCTCAACGAGGCCAAGCTTCGTCATGACGCGGAGGAGGGCGACAAGGTTGCCGCTCATCTGCTGAAGCTGTCCGAGTCGCCCAACAAGTTCCTTTCCACCATTCAGGTATGCATCACGCTGGCAGGCTTTCTGGGCAGCGCGTTTGCCGCCGACCGTTTCGCCGCGCCCCTGGCGGAGGCCATCAAGGCGGCGGGCGCGCCCATGGAGCTGGCTGCGCTGGAAACCGTGTGCGTGGTCATCATCACGCTTGTGCTGTCCTACTTCACGCTGGTGCTGGGCGAACTGGTGCCCAAGCGCATCGCCATGCAGAACCCTGACAAGTTCGCCCGCATGTCCTACAAGGTGCTGACGGTGTGCTCCTCGATGTTCAAGCCGGTGGTGTGGCTGCTGTCCGTGAGCACCAACGGTATCCTGCGCCTGATGGGCATCGACCCTGACGCCGAGGTGGAAGAGGTCACCGAGGAAGAAATCCGCATGATGGTGGATATGGGCGGTGAAACCGGCGCGATTGAGGAAACTGAAAAGGAGATGATCGAGAACATCTTCGAGTTCAACAACCGTTCCGCCGAGGACGTGATGACGCACCGCATGGACGTCACCAGCATCTGGGTGGGCGCGGGGAAGGACGAGATCATCCAGACCATCCGCGAAACCGGCCTGAGCCGTTTCCCCGTCTATGACGAGGATATGGACGACATCATCGGCACGCTCAATACCCGCGTGTTCCTGCTCAACCAGCAGTCCGAAAATCCCCGGCCCCTGCGGGAGCTGATCCGCGACGCCTACTTCGTGCCGGAAACGGTGCAGGCGGACGCGCTGTTCCGCGATATGCAGACCCGGAAAATCCACATGGCCATCGTGGTGGATGAATACGGCGGCATGAGCGGTCTGGTGACCATGGAGGATCTGCTGGAGGAAATCGTCGGCAACATCTACGACGAGTTTGATCCTCAGGCCGAGGCGGAAATTGTCCGCGTGGACGATGAAACCTGGCGTATTTCCGGCGCGGCCCTCCTGGAGGACGTGGCCGAGGCGCTGGACATGGAGCTGCCTCTGGAAGAGGATTACGATACGCTGGGCGGCCTGATCTTCAGTCAGTTCACCGCGATTCCTCAGGACGGCAGCACGCCCGAGCTGGACGTGGCCGGTCTGCACGTGCAGGTGGAAAAGCTGGAGGATCACCGCGTGGAAACCGCACTGGTGCGCAAGCTCCCGCCTCAAAGCGGCGACGAGGCTGACGGCCGGGAGGATTCCGCTGATGAATGACGTGGTACAGGAGATGGGCCTGTTCAGCACCACGGGCGTGATCGACGACGGGTTCTACCGGAAGAACAGCCGCTATATGATCCCCTTTGAATACAAGAAGTTTCTGCTGCTGCTGACGCTGGGCCTGATGGCGATCTGCGTGATGCTGGCTGTGTCCACTGGCGAGCCGGTTTTCTATACCGGCATGGTGATCTGCGTGATTACCGGCGCGGCACGCTATCTGGTGGACCGGCACGGCATGGTCAAAAAGGCGGTGGCCCGGCTGAAGGAAACCTATCCGGACGGCGCCGTGACCCTGACGACCTCTTTCCATGAGGACGGCATGCACATCCTCAACGAGCACACCGGCGGTCAGAGCTGCATTGCCTACGACAGGCTGGCCTGGGCCCGCGAGACGGAGGATCATGTGCTGCTGGGTACCAAAGCAGGGCAGTTCAACGCCGTGTTCAAGAACGGGCTGGATCAGCAGATGCTGGAGGAGCTGGCCCAATATCTCAGGAACCGTGGCGTGAAGGTTCAGCTGCTGTAATTGCTCGCGGCGTACGGAAGCATCCGTATGCCGCGATTTTCTGCTTTTCAGGTTGTAAATCTTGCAGCCGGAGGGCAGGAAAGGTTGACAATCAGCCCCGGTTGATTTACCATATAGAGTGGCTGTTTGTCGAATGAAGCCATTTGTGGAACGAACGGGCGAAGCCCGGTTGATTCGGAGGATGCCAAGGTTATGAAGAATGCGATGAGAAGGCTTGCTGCCATGCTGCTGTGCCTGATGCTGCTTGTAGGCGTATGCCCTGCGGCGCTGGCGGCTGATACGGTGCTGGAGGTCAGCTTTGCCGGCCTGACTGCCCAGTCCGACGGGCTGTGGGAAACCACGCAGCTCTCGGGCCGCTTTACGGTGTATCAGGGCGGCATGCAGATCGGTGAGATTGCCACGGACGGCGTGAGCAACGGCTCTGTCCGCCTGAACGGCGCCGGTAATGTGACCATCGTGCCCGTGCAGGAATCCATGCCCGAGGGGTATCAGATTCATGCCAGCGGCTATACCGTGACCGTCACGGAAGGCCACATCAACCTGGCTCCGCTGCGCGTGTATGCCAATGCGGGCCTGTTTACGGTGCAGGCCATGGATGCATATGAGTTTGTACTCACCGACGCCCGGGGCGAGGAGGCGCTGCGCTTCACGACCGATGAAAACGGCTGGTACGCAGTGCCCGGCGCCATCGCGGCAGGGGAGTATACCCTGCAGCTGCAGGGCGGCGATTTTGCACCGATTCCGCTGACGATTGTCATGTATACCGGCAGTGCGGATCAGGTGAGCGCGGTCACAGTGGATTACGTGGTCGCCACGCCCGAACCCACGGCGCAGCCTACTGTCGAACCTACGGCCGAACCTACGGCCGAACCTACGGCGGAACCCGCTGTCGAACCTACGGTCGAACCTACGGCGGAACCCGCTGTCGAGCCTACGGCGGAGCCTACCGTCGAACCCACGGCGGAGCCTACCGTCGAACCTACGGTCGAACCTACGGCTGAACCTACGGTTGAACCTACGGCGGAGCCCACCGCTACGCCCGAACCCGCGCCTCAGGTGGGCGCGCTGGCGCTGGAGGCGGACGGCGAGGCGGCTTATGCCTTGCATCAGGGTGAAACGCTGGTGGCGCAGGGTCAGCTGACTGCGGGCGCTCCCGCAGTGCTGGAGGCGCTTGCCCCGGCGGATTATATCATCACCGTGACGCTGCCTGACGGCACAGCCATGGTGAAGCTGAACGACTTTGCCGTGGTCAACCGCGGCATGGCCCAGTGGCAGACCACCGTGACGGCGGGCAGCCACGGCGCCTACACGATCGGCCTCGCGCCCCTGTACACCGTCACCGGTACGGTCAGCGGCGCAGAAGGCGCGCAGGTGACGGCTTCCGGCAGCGCCGATACCGTGCAGACCGCGGTATCCGGCGGCGTGTATACCATGGAGCTGATCGGCGGCGATTACGAGATTACCATCCAGCTGCCGCAGGGCGAGTATTCCGCCGAGGGCTGGACGCTGAATCAGCAGGAGGGCGACGTGCAGGCAACGCTGCAGACCAACGTCTCTGCCGCGACTCAGCTCAGCGCCGTGGAGCGTGCGGCTGACGCATCCGTGTCCGGCCGTGCGGTGAACGTGGGCGCGGGCACAGGCGTGACGCTGAAGGATGCAACCGGCGCGGTGGCGGGTCAGACCGTGACTGCCGAGGACGGCAGCTGGAGCTTCAGCTCCCTGCTGGACGGCGTATACACCGTGCATGTGGATGCGGCAGGCGGCATGGCTGCGGCGGATCAGGCGGTGACGCTGGCTCCTGGTCAGCAGCTGACCGGCGTGACGATGACTGCAGGCAAGCCCGGCAGTCTGGAAATCGAAGTCTTTATCGACGGCAACAACAACGGCAAGGGCGGCAAGTATGAGAAGATGCTGGCGAACGTGACCGTCAGCGCCGTGGCGGCGGGAGATCCCTCCCTCACCCCCGTGGCTTCTGCCGTGACCAATAAGAAGGGCGCTGCGAAGATCAAGGATCTGGCTCCCGGCGAGTACGTGCTGAAGGTGGAGATGCCGGAGGGCTACGGCTTCGGCGCGTTCGGCGAGATGGGCAAGCTGTCTGCCAGCATGATGCAGGAGAGCGGCGAACGCGTGCAGGTAAGCGCTCCCTTCACCGTGGCTCCGGGTACGGACGTCAACTGCGGTATCGGCGCCATGGAGCTGGCAAAGGTCACCGGCTATGTGTGGCTGGATGAAAACGGCGACGGCAAGCGTCAGAGCAGCGAACCCGGTCAGGCGGGCTGCCGGATCGAGCTGGTGCTGCGCGGCGGCGATACCATGTACGAGCTTGTCACCGGCGAGGACGGCAACTATGCCTTTAACTCCGTCAAGCCCGGCGAATACAATATCCGCGGCACCACGCCCGATGGCCTGATGTTTACCAAGTATACCAAGAGCGGCGGCAACAAGCGCTCCATCTTCACTGCAGAGGGCTCCCGCAAGGATACCAAGCTGGTGGAGCTGGACAGCGGTGAAACGCTGGACGAGCAGAACGTCGGTCTGGTGAAGGAATCCGTGCTGCAGGTGCAGTGCTTCCTGGATGCAAACTACAACGGTCTGTTTGACGAAGGCGAGCAGCCTCTGGCCGGCGTGACCGCCGAGGTGCTCAAGCAGAGCAACGACGGCTCCGTGGCTCAGAAGGTTTCCGGCGAGGACGGACTGATCATCTTCGACTGTCTGCGCGCCAATACCTATCGTCTGCGCGCGCTGCTGCCCGAGGGCGGCGCCTTCACGCTGGTGTCGGCTGATCCCTCCGGCAACCAGTTCCTGGCCCGCGAAGGCCGCCGTGAGAACTACGTCAACCATATTGAGATCGGTACCGGCCTTACCTACCGGATGGTGGTGGGCGGCGTTTGGCCTTCCAGCGTCACCGGCGTGTGCTATCTGGACGATAACTTCTCTGCGGCCCGTGAGGACGGCGAGAGCGCCGTCTCTGGCCTGACGGTCACCCTGCTGGATGAATCCGGCGCCAAGGTGGCCTCCGACCGTACCAACGCCCGGGGTGTGTACGTCTTTGAGGGCGTGAATCCCGGCAGCTACACCATCAGCCTGAACGCCAAGAAGGGCTATGCCTTCACCAAGCTGGGCGACGGGAACATTGTGGTCAATACCGGCGACGGTACCGGCCGCTCCGAGCCCTTCAGCGTAACGCTGGGCTCCTCTCTCTCCGGCATGGACGTGGGTATGATCCGTCCCGGCACGGTACAGGGCGAGGTCTTTGCCGACGCCAATGACAACGGCGTGAAGGACAACGGCGAGGCAGGCCTGACCGGCGCTGTGGTCCGCCTGATGAGCGCTGAGGGCGAGTGCTTCTCCGCGACCATCGGAAGCAGCGGCAAGTTCTGCTTTGACGCAGTGATGCCCGGCCGCTACTATCTGCGCTACGAGCTGCCCGAACGCGGCGTGTTTGCCCAGCTGAAGAGCGGCGGCAACACCATCTCCGGCGAAAACCGCATGGGCGAGGGCCAGTGGTTTGACTTCACTGTGGGCAGCACGGTGAATGCTCCCATGTGCGGCGCGCTGATTCTGGCTCAGGCGGATGGCGTCGCCTTTACTGACGTGAACGCCTCCGGTACGGTGGATGGCAGCGAAACCATGCTTGCCGGCGTGACCCTGACCCTGACCCCCTCCCGCAGCGATCTGCAGCCCCTGTCCGTCACCACCGGCGGGGACGGCAGCTTCCTGCTGGCGGATCTGCATCCCGATACCTATACCCTGACGGTCAGCTATCCCGACGGACTGGTCATGTCCCGCGTGGATACCGCCACCCTGCCTGTGGATGCGGGTCATGCATCCCAGAGCGTGACGCTGAACGTGCCCATGGGCGCTGTCTGGAGCCAGCAGCTGCTGGGCGGCGTAAAGCCCGCCTCTCTGGAAGGCGTGATGTGGCTGGACGAGAACAACGACGGCACGATGGATGAGGACGAGGCCACGCCTGCGGGCGAGAAGATCGAGATTATCGATCAGCAGACTGGCGGCACCTTTGCGGTGATCACCACCGGCGAGGACGGCAGCTTTGCCACCTCCGGTCTGATTCCCGGCTTGTACACCGTGCGTTATCAACTGGACAGCGACACCATCGCGCCCGTCACCGGCAGCAGCACCTTCACTGAGGACGGCGGCATGCTGGTCATGCGCGACGTGCAGACGGCCTCCGGCGAAACCACCTCCGGCCTGACGCTGGGCATTGTGCGCTATACCAATCTGGGCGGCGGCGTATGGGTGGATCTGGGCGGCAGCGTGTCGGAGCTGTCCGGCGCGCAGGTCACCCTGACGGATGAAACCGGCGCAGCCCTCAGTACCGTTACCACCGGAGCCGACGGCAGGTACGCTTTCGGCAGGCTGCTTCCCGGCGTCTACGGCGTGAGCGTCGTGCTGCCCGAGGGCCAGGTGGCTGTGGAGCCTGACGACGAGCGTATTACCTCCGGCGCGCAGGTGAGCATCATGACCAGCTGCAGCGGCCGCAGCGGCAGCTCCGACCCCATTGAGGTAAAGATGGGCGAGGATCAGCTGGAAATGCATATTGGCGCGGTGCTTCCCGGCAAGCTGGGCGACATGGCATGGCTGGATCTGAACGGCAATGGCCTGCAGGATTCCGGTGAGAGCGGCGTCCCCGGCGTGACCGTGGAGCTGATGCGCGGCGATACGGTGGCTGCCTCCACGGTAACGGATCAGTACGGCTACTACCGTTTCACCGAGGTTTATCCCGCCACCTATACTCTGCGTGTAACCGCTCCTGCTGAAGTGAAGCCCACCCGTCTGCGTACGGATTTTGCCGGCGTGACCTCTGTGCTGAACGAGGAGGATGGCGACTACGCGACCTCCATCCCGGTTACCGTGACCAGCGACCGCAGCAACTACAACGCTGATCTGGGTTTTGTGCTCCGAGACAAGGACGAGTACCCTGCCGGCTACGGTCAGGGCGCAACCCAGGATTGGACAAGAAACTGGTAACATAATTATCATATAGAAAATTGCTCGCCGTCCCTCAGGAGGGGCGGCGGGCTTTTTTACGCAGAAGTATTTGTGACAAATGGATAAAATTTGCCCGTATAGATGGACAATGATGAGACAATATGGTATAATTTCACTGGATAGTTCCGCCCATTTTTCAACCCACCGGTTCATTATGGTATGATTATGCTGACCAGAAAGGGAAAAACGTCCGCGGATTGTTGTTCAAAATGGCATTCCGTCGGAACGAAAAAACACAGTCTCGAAGGCATAGCGGAAATTACCTGTCCCGTATGGTGAATGTGCGGGAGAGAAGGGAGCGAATCGTGATGAGTGAACAAGGAAAACGAAAGGGCAAGTGGCACAGGTCGCTGCGGATTATGGCTGTCGTGCTTGCGCTGATGATCGTGGTGCAGGCGCTGTCGCCGGTGGCGTTTCAGGCTATCACCGCGCTGGCTGAGAATGACAAGCTGAACCAGATCTACGGCGCGCTCAGCGACAGCGTGGGCGAGCCGGAGACGGTGCAGGATTACAGCGATCTTGCCAATATCGAGATCGGACGGCGCAATTATGACAAGGCGCTGGAGTATCTTGAGGCCGCCAGAGGGCTGTGCAGCGAAGAATCCGATCAGGCTCTGCTGGGCGAATTGTGGCTCAGGAGCGCATCGGTGCTGGTGGTAACCGGCAAAATCGACGAAGCCCGCACGGCGCTGGATCAGGCGCTGCGCTTCAATCCCGAATCAGCCGACGCGCTGCTGATCCGCGCCCAGCTGGCCATGGAGGAAAAGAACTACACGGCCGCAGCGGCTGATCTGCAAAGCTACCTGAAGCTGAATCCCACCGAGGCCAACGCGCTGCTGACGCTGGCGCAGCTGACCGAGACCATTGCGGATTACGCCGGCGCGGAGGAAGCCTACCGCAAGCTTTACCAGCTCCAGCCAGAGGATGACAGCCATCTGCTCAACGCCGAGCGCTGCGTCTTCCTGGACGGACGGTACGAGGAATCCGCCAAGGGCTTCGGCGAGTACATCGAGGCTCACAAGGCGGATGCGGAGAACAGCTTCCTGGGCATTGCGAACTTCCTGCGGGCCGCATCGCAGATGCAGCTGGGCAAGTACGCCGAAGCCGTGGAGGGCTACCGCGCAGCCATTGCCGCAGGGTATGATGAGATCGTCTGTCAGGAACAGATTGTCGCCTGCAGCTTTGAGCTGAACGATCACGAGGCTGTGGCTGCGGCGGGTGACCGGGTTGCGGAGCTGAATGGTGCGCTGACTGCCCCGGACGCTTTCTATCAGAAGTACGGCGCGGCGCTTTTGCAGCTGGAGCGCTTCGAGGATGCACTGGCTGCGCTGGATAAGTCGGCGGCGGCCAATCCCGCCCTCGTCGGCAACAATTACTACCGCGGCGTAACGCTCCTGTCGCTGGGCCGTTACGACGAAGCCGTCGAGGCTTTCACCAAATCCATTGACGAGAACTTCCTCGTTCAGTACTGCTACTACAACCGCGGCGTGTGTCATGTGCAGACCCTCAACTACGACAGCGCAGTGGACGACATGGTGATGGTGCTTTCCTCCGGCAGCGAGCAGACGCTGATCGAAGCCGCGCAGGACGTGCTGTGGCAGCTGGTCGCATATTATGAACAGCAGGCAGCCACACAGACCGATATCAGCGGAACCGCCCAGGGCGAGATGCCCAGCGATCCTGTCACGACCCCGTAACAAGGTATCTGAAGCTCTCATCCGTAGATCGGAAGGAGAAATGTGATTATGAGAAAGAACGAAGCCCGGAGGTGCACCAGCCGCATCCTGAAAAACTGGATGCGCGTCGGCATGTCTGTGGTGCTGTGCATGATGCTGGTCACGGTTTCGCTGACTGCTGCCAGCCCTGCACTGCGGCTCTTCCGTACAGCCGTGGCTGAAGGCACAGCCTCTGATACGGATCTGTCCGGCGGTGTGGTACAGCCGACGCCCACGGCCCCGGTCAACACTCCGGCGCCTGTGACGGCTGAACCTACGCCTACCGCCAGCGAGAGCGCGGAGCCGACTCCCACAGTGAGCAAGAGCACGGAACCCACGCCCACCGTGAGCAAGAGTGTGGAGCCCACGCCTACCGTGAGCAAGAGTGTGGAACCCACGCCCACCGTGAGCAAGAGTGTGGAGCCCACGCCTACCGCCAGCGAGAGCACGGAACCCACGCCTACCGTGAGCAAGAGTGCGGAGCCGACGCCTACCGCCAGCGAGAGCACGGAACCCACGCCTACTGCCAGCGAGAGCACGGAACCCACGCCCACTGCCAGCGAGAGCGTTGAGCCGACTCCTTCTGCCAGCGAGAGCTTGGAACCCACTCCCTCTGCCAGCGAGAGCTTGGAACCCACGCCTTCTGCCAGCGAGAGCGCAGACCCGACTCCCTCTGCGTCTGCTGTCGTAGGCACCGAGCCCATCCCCTCTGCGGCGGTGGAGACGACTCCCTCTGCGACGGAGAGCGTGAACCCCATGCCTTCCGC
>JAFURI010000111.1 GCA_017471885.1 Clostridia bacterium
GACCCATCAGGTTGCGGATCAGCGCTGCCAGGACGCCTGCGCCCAAGCCATTCCAAGGCCCCAGCAGCACGCCGCAAACCACGTTGACCCTGTGCGGCACTGGCGAGCACGTGCTGCCAAAAACTGGGAAGGAGAACATGCTGCCGACAACGGCAACAGCTACAAGTATAGCGGCCAGCGTCAGCCGCAGGGTACGATTGCGATTCATTTGAGATTCCTCCTTTGCACTTTTCAGAGTGAAAACAGCATGACAAATGCGTCTGCTGGTCGGTCGAGACTTGCTGGTCTCCTCTCACGCCGGAACACGGCTTCCCATCGCTGTTTTCACGTCACCGGGCGCTCCCCCGCTGACGGCATGCCTGCCTCCCTTCGGAATGATTCTCAAATGCATCAAAGCATGATGAGTCGCTTGCTGTGGACAATCCTGTCCACAAGATGGCGCAGTTCGCGGCACTCCGCCATGATGTCCTCCGCCGCGAAAATGCCGGATACAACGGCTGCGCCTGCAATATCTGTTCCAGCCAGTTCAAGAATGTTGCTCCGGTGGATGCCGCCGATGGCTACCACGGGGATTTCCACCGACTGACAGATCGCGTGCAGTGTCTCCTTGCTCATGGGTTTGGCGTTGCGCTTGGTGGCCGAACCGAACACTGCGCCGCTGCCCAGATAATCAGCGCCCGCCGCCTGTGCGCGCTGGGCCTGCTCCACCGTCTTGGCGGTCACACCCACGATCATGTCAGAGCCGAGGAGGCTGCGTACAGCTGCCGCTTCCATGTCATCCTGTCCCACATGAACGCCATCTGCGCCGCTGCGGCGGGCGATCTCCACATTGTCGTTGATCAGCAGCGGCACGCCATAGCGATGGCAGAGCTTCGTCAGGTCAATGGCTTCCCGCAGGAAGGCGGCTTCGTCCAGCTCCTTTTCCCGCAGCTGAACCAGCGTTGTGCCGCCGATGAGGGCTTCCTCCACCTGCTCATGCAGGGTGCGTCCACGCAGCCAGGCGCGGTCGGTCACAGCATACAGGCGCAGCATATCAACAGTCAGTTTCATAATGGGCTCCTTCCTCTAATGCTTCCGGGGTCAGGTGATAAATAGCGTCGAGAATGTAATTGCGGTAGCTGGCGTTGCCGTCTGGCGGCGCAAGGCGACGGTGAGCGATCTCACCGCACAGCCCCATGGCGCAGACGGCAGCCAAAGCGGCTTCCAGCGGATGATCAGGATTGGCTGTGATATACGCACCAATCAGTGCAGACAACTGGCATCCTGCACCGGTGACTGTGCGCATCATAGGGTGGCCGTTGTGTACCCGGTGGATCGTGCTGCCATCTGTCACAATGTCCGTGTCGCCGGTCACGATGACCACCGCGCCGGTCTCCCGGGCAAGCTGGCGGGCGTTGTTTTCCGTGGCGGCGTCCGGGCCGTCTGCATCCACGCCGCGATGGGCCGCCGTGCCGCGTACCAGTGTGGCAATCTCCGTGGCATTGCCGCGAATCGCAGCGAACCGCACCTGCTTTAGCAGCAGCCGTGCCGCCGCTTTTCGCAGGTTGGAGCTGCCCACCCCCACGGGATCAAGCACCGCGGGATGCCCCAAAAGGTTGGCTTCCCGCCCGGCAATCAGCAGCGCCTTCAGCTTGCGGGGATTGGGCGTACCCATATTCAGCACCAGGCCGTCGCACATGGCAGTGACTTCTGCCGCCTCATCCGGATCGTCCGCCATGATGGCCGATGCGCCGCAGCCCAGCAGCAGATTGGCGCAGTCGTTGGCCGAGACGTAATTGGTGATGCAATGCACCAGCGGCCTTTTCAGCCGGTTCTGCCTGATCATTTCTCCAAGCATACTTTCCTCCAACAAAATAAGCGCTCCCGATGAAGGGAACGCTTTCGCATACGAGCAGCTCCCTTCGGCGGCATTATCCGCATCAGGTATAAGGGTCGAAGGTGCATCCTTCCTCTCAGCCTGTCAGCACAAGCTCCCCTGCAATATAAAAATCGGAGTACCACCCGATGGCGATACTCCGCATGAAGCACATTTGCGCATCTTCCTACGGCGGCATTACCCGCATCAGGTGTAAGGGTCGAAGGTGCATCCTTCCTCTCAGCCTGTCCACACAAGCTCCCCTGCAAGAATCAGTATAGCACTTGACCGAAGGCCTGTCAACCACTCACGAACAAAGCGACAAATCACACACCGTCCCCATACGCAAAACAGTGCGCCGCTGCCGCGAAACAACGCAGGACGGACGCACTGTTTGCTTATTCCCTGAGGAAAGCAAGAAGCTGCTGAATGTTCTTTTTGCCAAAGGAGACCCGATCGTCATTCACCACCAGGCATGGTACGCTCATCACGCGGTATTGCTCCTTCAGCCGCTCAAAATGGGCGAGATCGTACACCTCGGCGGTCACATGGGCATTGCGCGCGGCAATATGCTGGGCGGCGATCACCAGATCAGGGCACATGGTGCAGGAGAGGGACACGAGAATCTTCATGTGCACGGGAGAATCAATGGCCGCAATGGCCTGCTGCGCCTCATCATCCACCGCCTGCCCCGGCCCCGCAGCGTTGTACAGCCCCAGCACAAAGGAGGTGAACTCATGCCCGCCGGGCACACCATGGAAGGCCAGTCCCGTGGGCGTGCCATCCGCGAGGCATACCTGCACGCAGGGCGCGGTGTCTGAGGATGCATTCCGCTCGGCTATTTGCACCGTCAGCTTGTCCGTCATGCCGGCGAGCGCCGTGATGAAACCCTCCAGCTCCGCAGAGATCGGGCGACTGTCCAGGTGGAGCACCAGGTGCAGCGGACGCTCCATCCGGCTGAATACGGTGTGGAGCTGCTGCCTCATTTCAGCCGTGAACAAAGCATCGTCGCCCGCCGCAGCGTCTGTCGGGGGCGTCTGAGCGGATACGTCGATGTGCCTGGCCTCCGGCGCCTTGGGCAGCATGCCCGTTTTGCGCTGCAGGGCTGCGGCGTACTTTTCCAGCTCTGTGGCAGCCAGCGCGCCGTCGCCCGTGGCGGTTACCACCTGGCGCAGCGGCTTGATGCACACGTCGCCCGCCGCGTACACGCCGTCAATGCTGGTTTTCAGCGATCCGTCGGTGAGGATATAGCCCTGCTCATTCAGCTCGACAAGCCCCTCCACCAGCGCCGTGGCCGGTTCGTACCCGGCGAAGACGAATACGCCGAAGGTCTCGCCGTTCTCGCTGCGGTATTCCGTGATTTGATCGGTCTGCGTATTCCGCCAGCGCGCGTAGCTCAGACCGTTCTCCCCGGCGACCTCCTCCAGCACAGTGCAGGGCATGACTGTGATCTTCTCATGCCTGCGGGCGGGCTCTGCCACGGATTCAGCGCAGGTGAAGTCCTCCGAGCGCATCAGGATGGTCACATGCCGGGCAAACTTGGTCAGGAACACGCCTTCCTCCGCCGCCGCAAAGCCGCCGCCCACCACGAAGACCTCCTTGCCGGTGAAGAACTCGCCGTCGCAGGTGGCGCAGTAAGCCACGCCCCGGCCCTTGTACTCCTCTTCGCCCTGGAAGCCCACCGTCCGCGGATGCGCGCCGGTGGCCAGCAGCACGCCAAAGCAGCGGAAATCGCCCCGCTGGGTGCGGACGGTCTTGATATCCCCATCAAGGTCGAGCCCCGTGGCCTCCGTCAGCAGAAATTCCGCGCCGAAGGCCTCCGCCTGTTTCTGCATGGTCTGCGTCAGCGCCTTGCCGCTGGTTTTGCCGATGCCGGGGTAATTCACCACCTCGTGGGTGATGGTGATCTGCCCGCCGAACTGCTCCTTCTCCAGCACCAGCACCCGGTAGCGTGCCCGGGCCAGATAGATGGCGGCGGTGAGCCCCGCAGGCCCGCCGCCGATGATGATCACATCGTAGAGGTTTTTCGCATCGGTCATCACAGCTGTCCCA
>JAFURI010000112.1 GCA_017471885.1 Clostridia bacterium
AATCCGCCTGGTACCTGTCAAGTAAAACAAAGCCCCCGGAAGCAATGCTTCCGGGGGCTTCGCCCCTTTTCGACGCTGCCGCGATACCTGCCGCACGCCCGCGTCGCGGCGCAGCCGTAAAGAAAAGAGTCGAAGACTCCGCCGTAACCCCAGCAAAAAAGCGCACAGGCTATGCCTGTGCGCTTTTCCGACCATGCAGCAGAACGCCCCGGCGGCTCCGCCGCCGGAAACGGGATTCTTAAGGGTCGAAGACCCTTAAGCAGGGGTGTCGGGGACAGAGTCCCCGACCAGAATGCAGAGACAGCGCCCACGCCCCCACCTCAAGGCTGCGGCGTCCACGTGGGCATGGGCGTGACCGTCATGAAAGCCTGCGGCTGCACGGAGTCCCTGATCACGCTGAAGTACAGCAGCCCATTCTGCTGCGCATCGGGCATCACATAGCCCACGTCCGCACTGTCGGCCATGACGGGAATATCCCACCCCTGATCGTAAAGAACCTGATATATGTAGCCGTTGCCCTTGAACTTTCCGCCCTGATAAACCTGCTTCACCTTATGACTGGTGAACACACCGTTGGTCTCCTGCCGGCGGATCATCAGCCGATGGCCTGCGTCGTCCCAGAATAGATCTATGTACAGGTAGGGCGTTTCCTCCTGATCCGTCTTCAGCGCCCATGTGGGCTGTACGGCATAAAGCTGCAGAACGCCCGTGCTCTGGTCGTAGCGCCAGCGCGCATCCATGCGGCGGCCGCTGTGATTCACCATGGTCGCAACTATCTGACCGGTGCTGCGCCGCTGCAAGGTGAAGTCATAGTCCTTATCCTCCGCCATGACGGCGTAATCATTGGTCAGATGCATAAAGATGCTGCACGCCAGCAGGAACAGCAGCACGCCCAGCAGCGCGCCGATGACTCCCGTAATGATCCGCCGCTTCCGTCTTTTCATCCGCAGGCGGCGCACCGTGCGGCTGAAGGGCTGGGCTTCCCGCGGCGCGGGAGCCTCGCGCAGCACCTCCTCCCGCATTTCCTGATACATCTCCATGCAGGGCTTGCATTCCAGCACATGCTCGCCTACCATCCGCCGGGAATCCTCGCTGGCGGTATTGTCCATGCACATGGGCATCAGATCCCTGACGATATTGCAGTTATGCTTCATCGTGCATCTCCTCCTTCATCATATGGACAAGCATCTGCCGCCCACGATAGTAGGTCACCCGCGCCCATGAGGCGGTCTTGCCGAACAGACTGCCGATCTCCTCATGGCTCAGGTCACCGAAGGTTCGCAGCGTCACGACCTCCTTGTAGGGCTCCTGAAGGCGGTGCAGCAGCGCGTGAGCCCGCAGCCGCCGCTCGCGATCCAGCAGCTCGTCGGTAAAATCAACGCGGCTCTCGGGCTGCTTCTCCACAGGAAGGGCCTTGGGCTGCCTGCACCATGTGAAGTACAGCCGCTTGGCGATGCCGCACAGCCATGTGGATACGCTGCACCGGCCCCCGAAGCTTTCCCACGCGCGCATGGCCTGATAGAACGTCTCCTGCGTCAGCTCCTCGCTGAGCTGCTCGTCCCCGGTAAGCCGCAGCAGAAACCGTTTGACACTCTGATACTCCTCACGGCATGCCTGCTCGAAATCGTTCATCCGCCTCCTCCTTTCGCCCTTACTCACCATTGCTCCATAGTCCTTACACCTGTTAGTCGCTGCTTGACGCAAAAACGTTACACGATATTTTCATTTCAGTCCGCTTTTTTTCTTCCGGATGCGTCAAACTGCGGCAGCAGCCGGGAGGCGTCGCCCTCATCCAGCGCCTTCCAGCAGAACACGCCGTTCTCCAGCGTCATATACCCATGCCGGCTCCCCGCCTTGGGGATGGACACGCTGCCCGGATTCAGCACATGCACGCCCTCCACGCATTCGCACACCGGCACATGCGTGTGGCCGTGCACCAGCACGTCTCCCGCGCAAAGCGGCGGCAGATTCGCCGCGTTGTACACATGCCCGTGCGTGAAGTAAACCAGCCGCTCCCCCGCCGGTAGCACGGCATAATCCGCCATCACCGGAAAGTCCAGCACCATCTGATCCACCTCCGCCTCGCAGTTGCCCCGTACACACAGGATTAGCGCCTTCAGCGGATTCAGCATGGCGATAACCTCCCTGGGCGCATAGCCCTCCGGAAGATCGTTGCGCGGGCCGTGATAGAGAATATCCCCCAGCAGAATCAGCCGGTCAGCACGCTCCGCTGCAAAGGCCTCCAGCAGACGGCGGCACCAGAACGCCGAGCCGTGAATATCGGATGCAATCAACCACTTCATTTTTCATACCCTCCCATCAGGAAAAGCCGCCCGATGCAAATCAGGCGGCTAAAGCTTATTTCTTCAGACCCAGCGCACAGGCGGCGGGATCAATATCCAGCGTAGCCAGATAGTCCTGGGGCGTCTCCGCGCGGCGGATCAGCCGGAAGGAGCCGTCCTCCTGACGCAGCACCTCCGCAGAACGCAGACGACCGTTGTAGTTGTAGCCCATGGCATGGCCGTGAGCGCCGGAGTCATGGATGATCACCAGATCGCCCATGTCGATGCGGGGCAGCGCACGCTGGATAGCAAACTTGTCGTTGTTCTCGCACAGATTGCCCGTCACGTCATAGACGCGATCACAGGGCCAGTCCCGCTTGCCGCACACATGGATGTGGTGATATGCGCCGTACATGGCGGGACGCATCAGATTGGCCGCGCAGGCGTCCAGACCGATGTAATGGCGATAGGTGTCCTTGCTGTGCACGGCATGGGTCACCAGCCAGCCGATGGGGCCTGTCATCCAGCGGCCCAGCTCCGTCTTGATGGCGACGCCGCCCTGGGGGAACACCGCCTCGTAGGCCTGGCGCACGCCCTCGCCCACCGCCATGATGTCGGTCTTCTCCGCATCAGGCAGGTAGGGAATACCCACGCCGCCGGAGAGGTTGATGAAGGCCAGCTCCAGCCCGGTCTCCGCCGCCAGATCCCTGCCGGCGGTGAAGAGAATCTTCGCCAGCGCAGGATAATAGCCGTTGTCGGTGTTATTGCTGGAAAGGAAGGCATGCAGGCCGAACTTCTTCGCGCCCAGCGCCTTGAGGCGCTTCAGGCCCTGCTGCAGCTGGGCGTAGGTAAAGCCGTACTTGGCCTCGCCGGGATTGCCCATGATGGCGGTGCCGATCTTGAAATCGCCGCCGGGATTGTAGCGGCAGCAGACGGTTTCCGGCACGCCGCCGTGCTTCTCCAGCACGTCAATATGGGTAATGTCGTCCAGATTGATGTACGCGCCCAGCCGGGAGGCATAATCAAACTCCTCGGGCGGCATGGCGTTGGCGGAGAACATCACGTCACGACCGCTGAAGCCGCAGGCCTCGGCCAGCATCAGCTCCGTCCAGGAGGAGCAGTCCACGCCGCAGCCCTCTTCCTTCAGAATCCGCAGGATGGCAGGATTGGGCAGCGCCTTCACGGCGAAGTACTCCTGAAAATCCTTGCACCAGGAGAAGGCCCTGTTCAGGTCCCGGGCATTCCGGCGCAGACCGGCCTCGTCGTACAGGTGGAAGGGCGTAGGAAACGCAGCGGCGGCTTGCTCAAAAACCTGATCGGTCAGGGAGAAATTCGGCATAGATCGTCACTCCTTGTTGATAAAAAGCAAGAACGGAAACAATGTAGCACACAAACGCCGGGGATGCAAGTATTTCTCTTGTTTTGGCAAGCAAAAAGCGCCGCCCTCTCGGACGACGCTTTTCTTGGCAATTACCTTCTCTGGAGCGGGTGACGGGAATCGGACCCGCGTAGCCAGCTTGGAAGGCTGGAGCTCTGCCATTGAGCTACACCCGCATGTGGAGCGGTAGACGGGGCTCGGACCCGCGACCTCCACCTTGGCAAGGTGGCGCTCTACCAACTGAGCTACTACCGCATGTTCCACGTATTTGCTTGGGT
>JAFURI010000113.1 GCA_017471885.1 Clostridia bacterium
CCTGCTTGAAGAGGTGAATCCCGGCCTCCGGGACAACGCCTGCGGCTTCAATTCCGGCGTGGAGCTGCGCTTCCGCATGAAGGGTGAAGGCGTGACGCTCCTGCTGCGCAGCCTGCCCATCGCCGAGGCGCAGGTGGCCCATATCTACTACGGCAGCTTTCAGGGCGGATGGGAAAACTCCGCGCGGATGATCGGCACCCAGACCACCCGGATCCACATACCCGCGCCGAAAAACAAGGCGCTTCTGGAGAGCATCACGCGCGAGCAGCAGCTCCCCTACTCGATGGACGTGGTGCGCGTGCTGCTGCCCTACGGCAAGTGCGTATATCTGGGCTGCGAGGGCGAGGTGGAGCCGCCTCATCCCGGCGATACGCCCGCACGTACCATCCTGAACTACGGCTCCTCCATCACCCACGGCAGTCTTGCGCTGGATACGCCCCACACCTACGCCTTCCGCATGGCTCAGCTGCTGGGGACGGATTACCTCAACAAGGGCTGCGCCGGCACCGCCCACGCCGAAAAGGCCATGGCGGACTACATCACAGCGGACAAGAGTTGGGATCTGTGCACGGTGGAGCTGGGCATCAACATGCTGCACTCCTTTGAACCGGACGCCTTTGAGCGGCAGATCGACCAGTTTACCGCCATTCTCGCGGAGGATCCCCGACCGGTCTTCGCCACCAGCATCTTCCACTACAACGGGGATGATCAGGCCCGCGGCCGGCTGTACCGCGACATTGTGCGCAAATACGCTGGGGAGCGGCTGATCTTCACCGACGGCCTTGAGCTGCTGGAGAATCCCGCCTTCCTCTCGCAGGATCTGGTGCACCCCTCCATCGAGGGACAGGAGCAGATCGCCCGCCGCTGGGCGGAGATTATCCGCAGCCGTCTGGACTGAGGACATACCAAAAAGGAACGCATTGCGCGTTCCTTTTTTATTCTCCGCTGACATACAAAACGCCCAGCGTGCCGGGGCCGCAGTGGCTGGAGATCACGCCGCCAGCCCGGGTGATGAGAATCTCCCGGAAGCGGCCCAGCCCTGTCAGATATGCCTTCACCTCGTCCAGCAGCGCCTGATCGCACCCTGAATGGGTGATGAACACCCGCGCAGAATCAGCCCTGCGGAGGCTCTCCTCCATGTCCCGTACATAGTTCATCACCACATGGGACATTCGGCCGCGGTACTTCTTTTCAGGCTGCATTCTGCCCTCCTGCACCACAATCTTCGGGTGCAGCCGCAGCGCGCCGCCCATCAGCGCAGCCACGCCGCTGCAGCGTCCGCCCCGGTGCAGGTAGGTCAGCGTATCCACCACAAAGCTGGCGCGAACCCGTCCGCGCAGCTCCTCCACCGCCTCTGCGATCTCCGGAAGGCTGCAGCCCTGCCGCGCCATATCCGCCGCCGCCAGCACCAGCAGACCGCCGCCGGTGGACAGATTCTGCGTATCCACCACCAGCACCCGATCCTGCGCGCCGGCCTCCTCCGCAGCCAGACGCATGGCGTTGACCGTGGTGGACATGTGGCCCGATATGGCGAAGCAAACCGCCTCGTCGCCGGCCTGTGCGATCTCCCGGAACAGCTTCTTTGCCGTTTCCATGTCGCAGGCGGCAGTCTTCGGCGTCTGATGATGCGCATCCGCCCAGCGGTAGATTTCGTCAGGGGTGATATTCTCCCCGTCCCGGTATTCCTCATCCCCCAGACGGATGAACAGCGGCAGTATCGCAACGCCGTATTTATCCTTCAGTTCCGGCGAAAGATCGCAGGTGCTGTCAGCAACAATCCGGATCATGACCGTATCCTCCGTTTTCTGATTATACGCTATTATACGGCAGATACATCAAATCAAGTTCAACTGAAAAGGACGGCTCCGTAAAATACAGAGCCGTCCCTGCTATATGCATCACTGATTTCCCGCCATGGCGCGCACATGCTCGCTGCTCATGCGCAGGGTATCCATCGCGGCGCGAAGATTCATCAGATCGCCCTCGGACATCTTGTCCTGCTTATTCTTCATCAGGAAACGATTCAGCGCCGCCAGATCATTCTTGACGCGCTTTTTCTCCTCCCTGTCAATCTGCTTGCCGCACTTGCTCAGCGCAGCGTCGGTTTCCGCCATCAGCCGCCGTGCCTCCTGCACGGTATCCATCACGTCCCTGCGTACGCCGTCCTGGGAGGCGTAGGTCTCCGCGTCGCGGATAGCCTGCTGGATCTCCGCCTCGGACATCTTCTCGTTGGCGGTGATGGTGATGGACTGGGCCATGCCCGTATCCTGGTCCCTTGCAGAAACGGTCAGAATGCCGTTGGTGTCGATGTCGAAGGTGACCTCGATCTTCGGCACGCCGGCAGGCGCGCGCTTGATGCCCTTGAGCTTGAACTTGCCAATGGTCTTGTTGTCCCGCGCCATAGGCCTTTCACCCTGCAGCACGTGGATTTCCACGCTGGACTGGAAGGCCGCGGCGGTGGAGAAAACCTGGCTGTAATGGATGGGCAGGGTGGAGTTGCGCTCCACCAGGCGAGTGGCCACGCCGCCCACCGTCTCAATGGACAGGGACAGGGGCGTCACGTCCAGCAGGAGGATGCCCTTGGACTGGCTCAGGCTGGTGTTTTCGCTCAGGGTATCGCCCTGGATGGCTGCGCCCTGCGCCACACACTCGTCGGGGTTGATGGACTTGCTGGGAATCTTGCCGGTCAGCTGCTGCACCTTCTCCTGCACGGCGGGGATGCGGGTGGAGCCGCCCACCAGCAGCACCCTTCCCAGCTCGGAAGGCGCGATGCCCGCGTCGTTCAGCGCGCTGCGGACGGGGCCTTCGGTGCGGTTGACCAGATCGCGGGTCAGCTCGTTGAATTTGGCGCGGGTCAGGGTTACGTCCATATGCAGAGGCTCGGAGCCCTTCATGGCGATGTAGGGCAGGTTGATGTTGGCGCTCTCCATGCCGGACAGCTCTTTCTTGGCCTGCTCGGCAGCCTCCCTCACGCGCAGCATGGCGGCTGCGTCCTTTGTCAGATCCATGCCGTTTGCGCGGCGGAACTCGCCCGCCAGATAATCCGTCACCCGCTGATCGAAATCATCGCCGCCCAGATGGTTGTCGCCGGAGGTGGCCAGCACCTCGATCACGCCGTCGCCGATCTCGATGATGGATACGTCAAAGGTGC
>JAFURI010000114.1 GCA_017471885.1 Clostridia bacterium
CAGCGGCCCCGGCACCCAGTATACCGAGGTGGGCAAGATCCGCAAGAACGATCAGCTGCTCATCCTTGAAAGCACCATGGGCAATACCGGCAAGGACTGGTTCAAGGTCAACCGCAACGGCGAGGTCTTCTGGGTATCCTCCGGCGTGGTCACGCTGGACGGCAACTCCAACGGCTTTGTCAACGGCGTGCCGATTGCTTCAATATACACTAAATAGTTCAGTTTTTTACGAAAGGATTGTTTCTATGAAAAAACTTCTTCTGTGTATCCTCATTCTTTTTTCTCTTCTTCTATCCGGATGCAGTCCATCAGCAAAAAGCGCAGAATCAATCCTTGCAGACATTCGAGAATCAGATCATTACTATAATGACTACAATCTTTCTCTGGATAAATACAGTATAATAAAACGCCAAACAAATATTGAAGATAAGAGTGATTATATATGGTTTTCTGTCAAATCCTCTAATTCTGATTTTCTTTATGAAGCCTCCTATTTTCTACGTTACACACTTTATAATGATGGCTGGAAGCTGGATATTTGCACAATAAATGACAGCAGTTATACTGCACAAAATTCTTCCATCATTACTGAAAATACCTTACATTCCTCTTTACAGGAAAATGGTTTTTCCGTCAATCAAATCATTTCTCGTAATGAATATCTTAATCAAGTTATCTATCATTGCCTCATTAGCTCAGAATCTTTCTATGAAATTGACCATTATGAGGCTGATATCATTTTCTCCTTTACCCCTTGGAACGGGTGGAATAAATGTGAGATAGATAAAGACTATCTCTATACAACTCATGATCTCCTTGGTGAATGGGTTTATAAAGACGATTCTCGCTATTTTTATCTGAACATCATAGACATTGATCAATTCAATCACTATAACATTTCTGAAGAACGATATATCACTTTGGAATACTGCCTTCTTAACATAGAAAATGTCCACACAAATAGGATTGTTAATTATCAATCTGAAGGCATCGTAAAAAAGAGCTTTACTTATTCTCTTGGTTTTCCAAATCATCATTCAGCAGACATTGATGTTTCTTACCTCCATGCATATATCGGCTCTGTAGGAAATGAAATTGATGATTTTTTCAGTTTTAATCATTCAGGAGCAGGTTTGTATATTAACGAATTCTTCCTAACGCGTATGACAGAGCAACCCGGTCATCAATATTACCCTGCCACTAGTTCTTTTTCTACACCTACTCCTTCTCCATTGCCTACTGCAATTCAATCCTACAATTACGTTAGTACACCCATTCCTTCCTTTTATACTGTGGGCCGATATTGCGACGTATGGCTCCAAAAGGGAGGCAGTGGCCGCAGCGGTCCAGGTACAGAATATTCTGAAGTGACCAAGATAAAAAACGGTGATGTGCTTCTTATTCTGGACAGTCAGATGGGCTCCACCGGCAAGGACTGGTTCAAAGTCAACCGCAACGGCGAGGTCTTCTGGGTATCTTCCGGTTTAGTCACGCTGGATGGCCACTCCGATGGCTTTGTCAACGGCGTGCCGATTGCACCGGCAAAATAACTGTTTCCACATAAAAAAGAGTGTGCCGTAAGGCACACTCTTTTTTATTGCTTATTCTTCTCCATCTGGTACATGATCTCCGCCGCGATCCTCGCCTTGGTGACCACGCTGCGCTTTTTCGGGAAGCAGTAGTACAGCGCGTCCTTGCTGCCGATGCCGATCACGTCGCCAATCTGGTACCAGTAGTAATCCACGTTCAGGCTGTGGCTGGCCAGCGGAGACTGCTCATAGCGCAGCTTGCCGTCGCAGCCGGTGAGGAGGAATCCGCTGCTGTCGTGCTTCAGCCTGCCCTCGCCCACAATGTACAGCGCATTATGATCCACCAGCATGGCGATATCCACGTCCGTATCCAGCAGATAGGTGCCGCTTTCCACCTCGCGGCGCACCTGCTCCTTCTGCCAGTCGTACCAGTCGGGGATATGGCTGAACTCGGTTTTTCCCTCCAGCGCCTGCAGCTGACCATACTCGGTCAGCTCATACTTTTTGCCGCAGTGATGGCAGGTCAGATGAATCCCCTTGCCCTCCATCTCTCCCTCTGCAGAGCAGGCGGCGCACTTGTACAGCACGCGGTGAAGTCCGTCCGCACGGAATTTTTCGCTGATGCGCACCTTCTGATCACGCTGCCACGCGAACTGATCAAAGGTGAACGCCTCGTCAATAATCGCGTCCAGCTCGTCCATGGACTTTTCCTGAATCTCCTCCGGCGTGAGCAGGCACTTCACCTGCGCCTGCACCTTCACCTTGCGGATCTGCAGTCCGTTGTACAGCGGATCACGGGCAAAAGCGCCCCAGGTGTTCACCATCACCACCGGTACCCCCAGCCGCTTGAGGATCACGCCCAAATGCCGCGGCAGCACGGTAGTGCGTCCGTCCAGCGAATACCCTGCCTCCGGGAACATCAGCACGCTGGCCTTGAGCTCATGCAGGGCGTAGCGCATATCACGGATCAGCGTCAGATCGCTGACGAACTTCTGCGTGGGGATTGTGCCGATCAGCCGCATGAGCCACTTCATTCCCACCAGACTGTCCGTGGTACCCACGATGCAGAAGGGCCGGGGATAGAAGATGCGGTAGGCGATCTTCAGATCCATGAAGGCGGAGTGGTTCATCAGGATCAGGCAGGGCTGTTCTCCCACCTTCTCCATGCCCTCGGAGGTGAAGGAAAAGCGCGTATTCATCAGCGTGGGAACGGAAAGCAGACGGATCAGCGTCCGGAAAAGCATGTGGGGCTTCAGCGGATTCTGATGCGCGGGACGGGAAAGTACCATCACTTGCTCATAGGGCAGGCGGCGCGTCTTTATTTTCATATATACTTTTTCCTCTCTGGGTTGATGTGATCCGGTTATGCCCATTATATAGGGTATATATTGATCATGTCAATGTGAATTCCGATTTTCCCGACTTGCGGAGCAGGTGTTTTCGTGATATAGTATCGTTAGCAACCCATAGGCATTGACAATCCAACATAAATACCGCAAGGAGGTCACCCCCATGAAGTTTCCCCTTTATCATGAGGACATCAGCCACCTGCATGTGAATATGCTGCCCAACCGCGCGTATTTCATTCCCTATGCCGACAAGGCCGCCATGCTTCAGGACGACCGGAAGCAGTCCCAGCGTGTGGTCATGCTCACAGGCGAATGGCATTTCGGCTACTACGACAGCTTCCTTGACCTGCCCGAAGACGTCTTCGCCCCCGAGGCCACGCCGGATATGATCCCCGTGCCCTCCGTATGGCAGTGCCACGGCTATGACAATCACCAGTACACCAACGTGCGCTTCCCCATTCCTTATGATCCGCCCTATGTGCCTGTGGAGAATCCCTGCGGCCTGTATACCCGCACCTTCCAGTGGAAGGCGGAGGAGGGCGAGCGCGCCACGCTGCACTTTGAGGGCGTGGATTCCTGCATGTATGTGTGGGTCAACGGCGAGTTCGTGGGCTACAGCCAGGTGTCCCACTCCACCTCCGCCTTCGACGTGACCGACAAGGTACACGACGGCGAAAATACCATCACCGTGCTGGTGCTCAAGTGGTGCGACGGCACCTATTTTGAGGATCAGGACAAGCTGCGCATGTCCGGCATTTTCCGCGACGTGTATCTGCTCAGGCGCAGCGCCTCCCACCTGACGGATTACTTCATCCACACCAACCTGAACGATACCTTCACCGCCGCCGATATCAACGTGGAGCTGGAAAAGGAAGGCGGCGCCCCCGTCGTCTGGCAGCTGCTGGATGCTGAAGGCAAGGAAATCGCCTCCGGTAAAACCGACGGTGCAGCCATTGACTTCCACATGGATGCTATCCGCCTGTGGAGCAGCGAGGATCCCTACCTGTACACCCTGATCCTGAACTGCGGCGGCGAGTGGATCATGGAAAAGGTGGGTCTGCGCAGGATCTATATTGAAAACGGCGTGGTGAAGCTCAACGGCCAGGCCATCAAGTTCAAGGGCGTGAACCGCCACGACAGCGATCCCTATGTGGGCGCGGCTGTGGGCATGAAGGAGATGCTCCGCGACCTGACCGTGATGAAGAACCACAACGTCAACGCCATTCGCACCAGCCACTATCCCAACGCCCCCGAATTCCTGAAGCTGTGCGACAAATACGGCTTCTACGTCATTGACGAGGCGGACATGGAGTGCCACGGCGTGTGCAAGATCGGCCTGCCCACCCATCTGGAATCCTACAACGCGCTGGCCAGCGATCCCACCTACATGGAGGTGTTTGTGGACCGCGCCCAGATGGACGTCATCCGCGACAAGAACCGCCCCAGCGTGGTCATCTGGTCCATGGGCAACGAAGCCGGCCACGGCTGCAACTTCAACGCCGCGCTGAAGTGGACCAAGCAGTACGATCCTTCCCGCCTGACCCATTACGAGCGCGCGTCCTTCCCGCCCGAGGGTGAGGAGATCAACAAGGAAGATCTGGATCTGTACAGCCGCATGTACACCACCATCGCCGAGAACGACGAATACTTCGCCAAGGGCGATATCAACAAGCCCTACATCATGTGCGAATACTGCCACGCCATGGGCAACGGCCCCGGCGATCTGGAGGATTACTTCCAGTGCTTCCACCGCCATGAAGGCCACTGCGGCGGCTTCATCTGGGAGTGGTGCGATCATTCCATCTACATGGGCACGACTGCTGACAACCGCAGGAAGTTCTTCTACGGCGGCGACTTCGGCGAGAAGCTCCATGACGGCAACTTCTGCATGGACGGTCTGGTTTATCCCGACCGTACGCCCCATACCGGCCTGATCGAGTACAAGAACGTGCTGCGTCCCGCCCGTCTGGTGGGCTACGATCTGGCCGAGGGTCAGTTCATCCTGTGGAATACGCTGGACTTCACCAGCCTGAAGGACGCTGTGCGCATCACCTATTCCGTGCGCCAGAACGGTCAGGACGTGTACACCGCCGAGATTCCTGCCGAGATGCTGGATATCCCGCCCCACGCCAAGGCTGAAATCCGCCTGCCCCTGCCCGAAGGCCTCACCGGCCCCTATGCAGTGCACTTCTGCGAATATCTGCTCAAGGGCGACGAGCTGGTGCCCGCAGGTCATCTGGTGGGCGAGGATGAGGCCGGCCGTCAGGAGTACAAGGCTCCCGCCATGGCGCCCGTCCGCGCAGCCGTCACCGTGGAAGAAACCGCCCGCTGCCTGATCCTTACCGGCCGTGACTTCCGCTATGTGTACAACAAGACCACCGCTGCCTTTGACGCTATGGTGCATGGCAATGTGGCCCTGATTGAGAAGCCCATGGCATGGAACCTGTGGCGCGCTCCCACCGACAACGACCGCAAGATCCAGCGTGAATGGCAGGAAGCCCGCTATGATCAGCTGAGCAGCCGCGGCTACACCACCACCCTGACCAAGAAACCCGGCGGCTGGCTGCTGGAGACGGATTATTCCATCGCCACGCCCTATCTGCCCCCCGTGGTTCGCGGCAAGGTAAAGTGGATGGTGAAGAACAACGGCGAAATCGAAATGAAGACCACCGCCGTCCGCCGTCCGCAGGATCCCTTCCTGCCCCGCTTCGGTCTGCGCCTGTTCCTGCCCAAGGGCATGAATCAGCTGAGCTACTTCGGCTTCGGCCCCTATGAAAGCTATATCGACAAGCGCCGCAGCTCCTTCCGCAACCTGTATGCCTCCACGGTGGAGAATCAGCATGAGGACTACCTGAAGCCCCAGGAGAACGGCAGCCACTACGACTGCAGCTGTGTGCAGGTCTATGACGATTACACCGCCCTGCAGGTCACCGGCCCGAGCTTCAGCTTCAACGCATCCCCCTACACTCAGGAGGAGCTGACGGAAAAGAAGCATAGCTTTGAGCTGGACAAGTGCGGCAGCACCGTGCTGTGCGTGGACGGCTACAACAGCGGCATCGGCTCCGGCAGCTGCGGCCCGCAGCTGGCTCCCGAGTACCAGATTCCCCAGAAGATGAAGTTTAGCTGCACCTTCTCCGTTTTCCACAAGTAAGCAACTGCTTTTTGAGGCGGCCGGCAACGGCTGCCTCTTTCTTTATTTGACTTCTGCCTTTTATCATAGTACAATACTGTAAAAGGAGAGTGGTTCCATATGACGTACAGGCGTGTTTTCCGTACCCTGCTTGCCGTACTCCTGCTGATGTGTATTTCTTCCACCGCGCTGGCGGCTTTCTGCGTCAGCTGCGGAAGCAATATTGACAGCAGCTACGCCTTCTGCCCCAAGTGCGGATCAAAGCAGCCGGATTCTTCCTCCAGCTCCCATCAGTCCACCGTCCCCGCATCGTCCTTCGCCATCACAGGCGTCACCAGCTCTGGCGGAACCCTGCGGGTCACCTGGAATGATCCCAGCAACAACGGCCCCTACACCGTCAGCTACATGTCCGCCCTGAGCAACGACTTCATGAGCGACTACAACGCCACCACCGGCCTGTGGACCTCCGTGCAGTCCATCAACGCCAAGTCGGCCACCTTGTCCAGGTTCATCCCCGGCAGGGCCAACTGGATCGTTGTGTTCGACAAGGACAACAACTACTGCACCTACCGCTACAATGCCTCTCCCCAGTACTTCAATGAGTTCGGCACGGACGTCTCCATCACCCTGAAGACCCGCTCCGGCAACGACTATACCAAGGTTTCATCCTTCTCCTCCTCCCACATTGCCAGCCATAAGGACTCCCTGTCCTACGGCGCATACATCAAACTGACCTACCCCATGCTGGCCAAGGCCCGCCAGTACAGCGCCCTCATCACCATTACGGGACCCAACGGCGAGACCATCATTGATACCCTGGACACCATGGAGCTGCCCCACAAGCGCTCCTACACCTACTGGAATTTCTTCTCCTTCGACTGGTACTTCAACGTGCTGACCAACTACTACGGCTGCGTTCCCTCCGGCGTCTATACCTGGAGTCTGTACTACGACGGCATGTTCGTGACCTCCAACACCTTCAGCGTCACCTGATTGAGTCAATGAAAAACGAGAGAGAAGATCAATCTTCTCTCTCGTTTTTTTGTCAGTCAATTTCCGCCAGCCTGCGCCTCAGCTCGGCATAATGACTTGCTTCCTCCCGCGCAATGGACATAAACGCTTCCTTCACGTTCTTCGCCTCGCAGCGCTGTGCAAATTCAGCATACTTCTGCATGGCGTCAAACTCGCTGTCTGCGGCGAACTCATACAGCCCCTTCAGCGTGCTCAGGCCCCTGGCACGCTCCAGCTCCATCACACCGCCGGGGAAGAGCACCTCCGCGCCCATGGCCTGAATCAGCATGCGTTCCTCTTCGGGCTCCGCCTGACAGCAGCACTTCATGGAAGAAAAGCAGCGCAGATGCTCCTGCTCGTCCTGCAGAATTTCCCTGACGCCCCTGAGCACCTCTTCATCCGCGGTCAGCATCAGAGCCCGCTCGTACACGCGGATTGCACGGCGTTCCATTTCCACAGCCACGCACAGGGCCTGCCTTTCATTTCTCACAATCATTGCTTTTTCTCCTTGCCTTTTCACAGATTATCCACAGAATTGGCGGAAGTTATCCACAGTTTGTGGATATTTTTCTTTTCACTGGGGATAAAACAAACTTATTATCCACACCATCCACAGGTTTTTCCACAGGGGCTGGTGATACTTCCGCACCGGGCAGAAATGCCGCAAACCCTTATACTGCAAGGGTTTGCGGGTTTTTCACTTTTTTAGCGGCACGGTTTTACCCGCGATTTTTATCCACAATCAGACCTTTTTGATCTGAATCGCCATGTAAGGCTTACCGGGCAGCTCCACATTGAACGTACCGCTGAAAACTCCCCGATCCTCCCGGGTCATCTCCCACGTATCCAGCACCGTGACCTGATAGCGGCTGTTCTCGTCCAGACGGAACGTTCTGAAGGAGGGACACATGAAGCTGTAATAATACAGGAAGTAGGTACCCTCCAGCTGCCTGTCCTCGGGGATGCCGTACACCTCGTCCCACCTGCATTCAGGACTGGTGCGCAGGCCGATACCGGGGGTTTCCTTCATCACGTCCAGCAGGAACCGGAAGCGCTTATGGCTTTCGCTGTGCAGCACGCCGCCGTGGGACCACCACAGCACGTCGTTATGCCCCAGATATGTTTCGCCATGACCGGGATATCCGCCGCGGACAGCCGCCTCCCAGAAGCGGCGCACCATCTCTTGACCGCTGATATTGCCCCAGCCGAACTGGATATTGCCTTCGTAACAGATCTCGTCCAGCACCACAGGCTTACGATACTGTCTGCGCCAGTCGGTGGTCAGCTCCGCCGTGCGGTAGGTTTCCTGCCGCTGCATGCTGCAGTGGGTGATCCATGGCCGGTTATGATCGTACATGGCCCAGCAATTATGGATCGAGCGCGGATGCCGGTACGGGTCGCACTCCACAATGGTCTGCGCAATGTATTCCCAGTCGGCAATGGTCTTGTCCTTGAGGATATCATACTCGTTGGCCAGAGACCACCACACGTTGCGGTAGGCGGCGTAGCGGGCCATCATGTAACGGAGATACCGCTCGTCGTTTTCCCTGCCCATGCAGGAGAAACCCCACCTGTCATAGGGGTGGAACAGAATCATATCCGCCTCAATGCCAAGCTCCTGCAGCTGCTCAATGCACCAGTCCAGATGACGGAAATGCACGGGGTTGAAACGGGTGAAATCCCAGTCGTTGCCCTCGGACTTCTGATTCATCTGATTGAAGTTTTCCGGCGTAAGACCGGAAGAATCCACCGGCGTACCCTCATAAGGATAGGAACGAGGCTCCTTCAGGTTATAGTTGTAATGCTTCGGAAAGACGCAGAAGCGGATCTTGTTGAAGGCGCTGTTTTTCAACGTTTCCAGCGTCTGGGCAATCAGCTCATCCGTCTGCCACAGCCATACATAGCAGGTAGTGCCGATGGAATAATAGGGCGTGCCGTCCTCATAGGCGAAATGCGCATTGTTGCACACCCGCACCGGGCCGTGATTGCCCTCCTCCGGCTCCAGCACCTGAATTTTGCCGGACACAGGCTCCATAAAGCTGGCAGACACCTTTACCTGATATTCCCCTTCATAAATCGGCATGAAGCGGATAAGGTAAACGCCCTCTCCGTCATAGAAGCCCTGCACATGCACATGCTCGCCGCAGCTGATGATTTCAGCCTCAGCATGCTGCTCCGTATAAGGATTTCCCTCGCAGGGGCCGTTCAGCCGGATCTCCGTCATCTGCCAGCGCCGGGTCTTTTCAGGCATCATCGACAAGCCGTAATGCTTCATCATGCAATCCTCCGTTTCTGTATCTCTGTGAAAAAAAACGGCTCCCTCCCGGATTATGGAAGGAGCCGTCTGCGGATTACCTCAGGCCTTCTCGGCGAAATACTTGTTCAGGCGCTCCACCAGCTCCTCCACGTTGGAGCCATGAACAGCGCAGGCAGCCTCCAGGGACTCAGCGACAGCATGGGGGCAGCCCAGGCAATGCATGCCGAACTCCATCATGATACGGGCGGTGCCGATATCCATGCGCAGCACTTCGCCGATAGCCATAGTCTTATTGACGGTCATTGTAATCTGTCCTTTCTTTTAGGAGAATCTCCATCTTTGATAATACGCCATCCTTCCCCCATTGTCAAGGTATGATGCACCCCGGCACAAAAAAAGACCGCCGGACAACCTTCAGGTCATCCGGCGCAGAATCAGTCGTCCAGTCTGACAGGCAGATCCGTCTCGCTGAAGGGATCGTTACCGTCGTAGCTGTCCAGATCCACACTGCCCCGCTTATCCGCAATCGGCAGCTCGGATCCGGCCCGGGTCAGGGGTTTGGGCTCCACAGCGGACAGCAGGTGTACCGTCATATAGCCCTGATCATCCATTTCCAGCCGGAACTGCTCGCCCGGGCAGGTCATGGCGATGATCTCCGTCTGCCGGCAGCGGCTGCGGCGGGCAAACTCCACCGCAATCTCCGCCCTGCCCCAGTAGTGCATGGGGATCATCAGACGGGGCTTCACAGACAGGATGAAGTAATTGGCTCCCGCATCAAACAGGCGGCCCTGCCGGGGATCCACCGGGAAGAAAGCCAGATCAATCTCTTCCTTCGTAATGGGATCCACCGCGTGGCGGAAGGCTTCCTCCGCCTCCTCGATCTCCTTGACGGTGGATTCCTCCCGCCAGTGCCAGAAATTCAGATCACCGGCATGGAAGAGCTTCACGCCGCAGGCCTCCACAAGGAAGGAAACGCCAAGATCCGTGGATTCAAAGCCCTTCACGGTTACCCGGTCAGAGAGCTTCACCACGTCGCCGGGGGATACGCGCTTGCCGCGGGTACCCACGGGCATATCCATGGAGACCACATAGGTCACCGGCACGATCTTGCGCCACTCAAACACCGCCGGATCCATATGATCCTGATGCTCATGGCTGATGAAGACGTAGATCTCACGGAATTTCTGCAAAAATTCCGGTGTGATGCGCTTCTCCTCCGGCAGCTCCTGATTTTCACCCTGCCAGTAGTCGAACACCAGCAGGATGTCCTCAATGGACGCGGAGAAGCCGCTGTGATGGTAATACGTTACGTTCACAAACTGTGACAAAGGAATGAGCACCTCCATCAAGGCACGCACAGTGCGCTTCAATGATACGCTGCACACGCAGCGGAGGAAGCCGGTCAGCATGCCCGGCTCATCTATCTAAAATCGCCCGGGTTTCAGGCGATGAAAATCAGCAGCTCATCCTGGTCATTATGCCACGAAAAACCCTTTTTGTCAAATTTTTAGGTCTGTTTCCACACGTTAAAACCATTTTTCGTCCATTTTGACGGGATTTACAGTTATTTGACCCCACTTTTATGCCATTATTCCACAATTTCTGCGCTATGATCCACACCCTGCGCGTCAGGCAGGCTTACGCCCATCAGGCCTGCAAGCGTGGGCGCCACGTCCCGCATGGGCATGGAATCCATCCTTGCGGGGCTGATTCCCCGTCCCCGGATCATCAGCAGGCAGTTTTCCGCCGGATGACCCGGCCCGAAGCCATGGGTGGCCTTCTCCCGCTTGGCCTGAGGCAGTCCATCGGAGAATACCACCTCCGGCGCAGCTTCCACCGCAAAGGCAGGCTCCGGAATACAGCCAAGCTTGTCCAGTTCCCCACGGCTGTACACATGGGATACGCCGCAAGACGCTCCGTTTTCCCTCAGCCAGCTTTCCGCCTGTGCGGCCTTCTCAGGATCCGCTCCGAAGAGGTATGCGCTCATGCCGTTGGACTGCACCTGCACGCAGCCCTCAAGACCGGCGGCCTTCAGCACGTCTCCCAGATGCACCGTACGGCTCACGTCCGCCTGACCATGATCGCTCAGCACCACCAGCAGCGCATCCTCCATGCCGGGGGTATCCTGCATGGCCTGCCAGATTTTCTCCACGCGCCGCTGATTCCTCTCCATCGCCTCATAAGCCTCGCGGCTGTTCAGGCCATGATGATGCCTCATGTCATCCAGATCCACCAGATGCACCGCCAGCAGCTCCGGCTGACGGATACGGATCAGATCCTCCGCCAGCACCACGGCATAATCCGACAGATGCGGCTCCTTTGAACTGACGCGCTTACGCCCGTGCTTCAGCTCCATCAGCAGCACCCACAGCGGAGTACCGTACTCCAGCATCTTCAGCACCTGATTTTCCCCGGGCAGGGCCACTACCTCCGGGAAACCCCACTTCAGTGAGGGATGCTTGCCCGTTACCGGCCACAGGATGGACGCGCACCGCCCGCCCTGCTTCTTCACCGCGTCAAACAGGCTCTCCCGGTGCACCTCGGAGGCCTGCCAGTACCACGCGCGCATATCCGGCTGCTTGTCAGGCTGAAAGGGCTGATTCTGCCCCACGCCGTGCTGATCGGGATCGCATCCCGTTACAAGCGTGGTATGGGCCGGATAGGTCAGCGCCGGGAACACGGTCTTTACCTTCGTGCAGACCGCCGCTTCCTTCATCCACCGCCCAAGGAAGGAATCCTCCTTCACGGCCTCCATATCCTTTTCGTACATGGCGTCCAGAGAGATGATGACTGTCTTGCGCATTTTTTCCTCCATAATGAGAATAGAGAAGCCAAGTCAACCTGCACTGCGGCAGGGGCATGGCCGGCCTGCGGCAGCGGGTGTGACGTTGCTTCTCTATCTTCAACACGGACTTTCATCCGTGATTTTGCTATTATACACGATTCTTCCCTTTTCGTCAAATCCTGTAGAGAATTTTCTTTCTCCGGCAGAAAGCCGCCTGATATTTCCCGCCCAGGGAGCGCACATGCTCTTTGGCGCGCTCTACGTCCATGTAATTGCGGTCTGTATCATGACTGTCGGAGCCAAAGGTAAAGCACTCGCCGCCCAGCTCGATATACCGCTTCACAATACTGGTATGAGGCAGCGCGTCGGTCATCTTCGTGTAGCCGGAGGTATTGATCTCCAGACACTTGTCCAGATGGATGATATGCCTGAGGATCGCATCAAAAGCGTCCGGCGCATCCTCATACCTCAGCGGCTGATCATCCCCCGTGTAGGCCGAATATTTGGCTGCGTAGCCGATGTGAGCCACGCTGTCGAACTCTGTCCAGTTCAGGATGGATTCAGCCTTTGCCTCCGCATATTCCCGGTACGCCTGCGCCCGGGTCTTTCCGCCGAAATATTGCTCAATATCGTAGCAGTCCACGCCGTTGACCAGATGCAAGCTCAGAAGCCGGAAATCGTAGGGCTGATCATCCAGTCCCCGCTTGATGGTCTCCCGAAGCAGCGGATTATCGCCGATTTCCACGCCTGCACGGATTGTCAGCTGCGGAAACCTGCTGCGCATGGCTTCAAGCTCATGGAACCACACGTCCCAGATGGGCGGTATATCCAGCTCCTGCCGGGGATGACCGGGCTCAATATGCTCCGTCAGGCATATTTCCTGTACCCCGCGCCTGACCATATCGCTGCACAGCTCCTCCATGGATTGTCTGCCGTCCATGGAATGCAGCGTGTGCAGATGGTAATCCATTCGCCGTTGTTCCACGTGAAACATCTCCTGTTACTTTCTTTCCACCGGATAAGCCTTGCCCCGGCTCAATGCGTAGAGCCACATCTCTGCCACAGGCTTGCCCGTAACCGTCTCCAGCGCGCGGGCATACCAGTTCAGCTGCATGGCGTAGCGCAGCACAAAGGCCTCTTCATCTATAATCCGGTCGGTCTTGTAATCCACCAGAATCCAGCGGCCGTCCTCCTCAAAGGCGCAGTCAATGACGCCCTGCAGCAACGTACCCTCTTCGTCCATCAGATAGTTGAAGCTCCATTCCTGCCGCACGATGCTGCTGTTCATCATCCGTCTGCCCAGATGGCTGCGCAGGAACCAACCCATGCGCTCTACGTCCAGCAGGAATGCTTCCTCAATGGTGAAGCATCCCCGCTGGGTCATCTCTTCAATCTGATTTCGTATCTCCTGCTCCAGATCCGGTGCATTTTTCAGCCTCTCCAGCTCCAGCAGCGACAGCGCATGATGAATCAGCGTGCCGCGCTCTGCGCCCGTCAGCTTCTTTTCCTCCATAAAGGCCGGTTTGCTCGGCAGCTCGCTCATACGAAGAGGCATGACGATCGTCTCCGACCTCCGCTTGCTTTCCTCATCCTCGTCCGCATCAGTCAGCGGCAAGGGATCGCCCAGCACATCACGCTTTGCAAGACTGGTGACAGAGGTCTTCAGCGGCTGACGCACCTGCTTTTCATACAACCCCTTCCAAACCTGATCCAGCCTGTCCCCGCTGCTTTCTGCGATGATTCTGCCCAGCCATTCCTGCAGATCCTGCTGCTGACGCTCCGCTTCCTCCTTCTCCGTTTCCAGCTGATCCCACACGCGGATGCTCCACGGCGCGGGCGCATCGCGGATGATATCCTCCAGCGGTGCTTTTTTCAGCGTGGTGATCACCTGCATAATCCAGTCCATCATGCTGTCCGCATCCCACAATCCGTAGGCGCTGCCGCCCTCCTGCCATACGATGCTGGACAGATTCTCCGGCACATGTCCCACCAGCATCAGCTTTTCTCTGGCACGGGTCATGGCCACGTACAGAAGCCTCGCACGCTCAGCCTTTTCATTCAACTTTTTCTGATATTCAAACGCCTGATCCGCCATGGTTTCCCGGCGGATGTTCATGCTCCGGTTTACATAGGGCAGGCATACGCCCAGTTCGCTGTGCATCAGCAGATCCGACCGCGAAGCCAGATGCAGCTTGTTGCTGAGCCTGGCACAAAATACCGCGGGAAACTCCAGTCCCTTACTCTTATGGATGGTCATGATCCGCACAAGGTTTTCATTCTCGCCCAGCGTCTTGGCAGAACGATCATCGCCGCTCTGCCGCTGCTGCTCCATCTGCTGCAGGAAGCCGGACAGGGTAAATCCGCCGCTGCTCTCGTATTCCGCCGCACGCTGGCAGAGCATCCGCAGATTGGCCTGCCTCAGCTCGCCCTCCGGCAGCGCGCCGCAGGAGGCATAAAATCCTGTCTCACGTACCAATCGCCACAGAAAATCCGGCAGATGCATGGTATCCGCCATGAAACGCCAGCCGGATAGTGTTTCACGTGAAACACGGCATTTTTCCGACAGCTCTGTTTCGCCTGCGCAGCATGCTTCAAAAGCCTCATGGAAGGGAATATCACGGCCCGTCCGGCACAGGCGCACCTCCGCCAGCTCACTGTCGGTAAAAAAGAAGGGCGAAGCTCGCAGCACAGCCATCAGCTGTACGTCCTGCCTGGAATTATCCAGCACCTGCAGCAGCGCCGTCATGGCCTGCACTTCCGCCAGATTGAAGTAGTTCTCCGCGCCGTCAAAGTACACGGGCACGCCCTGCTCCTCCAGCAGCTGCGCCAGCGCAGAGCCTTCACCCGCCACCTTCGGCAGCAAAATCACCATATCCCTGTACTGGTACGGCCTGATCGTCCCTTTATCGTCAAACTGCTCCGTCAAGAGACCTCTGATGCGCTTCGCGATCACCTGCGCCTCCATGACGATCTCCGTCTGCTTGCTGACCTTTCCCGGGATCAGATGCAGCTCCACCGGAGGATCATCCTTCGTTTCGCGGCCCGGAATCAGCTCCTCTGAGGGAGTGTAATCCAGCTCCGTCACTTCCTTTTTCATCAGCTGACGGAAAACAATATTCGTGCCCTCCAGCACATTGGTGCGGCTTCGGAAATTCTTCTGCAGTAGAATACGCCGCTCCCGGGCGTTTTCATCATCGGAGTAGGTAAGCATTCTGTTCAGAAACAACCCCGGCTCTGCGTTGCGGAAGCGATAGATGCTCTGCTTCACGTCGCCTACCATGAACATGCAGTTTTTCTCGCCGTGGATGCTTTGCAGGATAGCGTCCTGAATGGCGGACACGTCCTGACATTCATCCACGAAGATATGATCATACTCCGCCTGCATGGCCTCCCTGAATTCCGGCTGATCCAGCACGGACATGGTCATCTGCTCCAGATCGCTGAAGTCCAGATAGCTGACCTGCCGCTTATATTCGCCGTACTTCTCATGGAGCAGGCGGATCAGGCTATTCATTCCCCGCAGCTGACGCTGAATCTGACCGAACTCATGCTGCAGCTTTTCTTCGTCTGCATTGAGCAGACTGTTCATCTGATTAATGTTTTCCTTAATTTCATCCCGCAGGGCCTTGTAGCGTTTCTGCCATGCCTTCTGTTCGTCGCTCAACCCCCTGCAGATTGCCGCCTTCACCAGCGCACAGGTCTGTACTGCACCGCAAAGGACGTTCGTATCCTTCTCCGCGGCAGCCTTCAGCGCTTCGTAGCAGCGCCAGTCCTGATCCCAAGTCACCAGCAGATTGCTGACGGAATCCGGCTCGGCGAACATCTGCTGCTGGATATTCAGCTTCAGCGCAATGCCGTCCAACAGCATCATGGCCTGATCCAGTTGATACCACGGATGCGCCGACCATGGCGTGACGTTCACCGCGTCAATTTTCTTTTCAAGCCACTCAAACGGGTTATGCATGGACGTCAGAAACTTGTACAGCCTCTGCGCCATATCCTGCGTATCCTTTTGCGGAAACGCCTCTGCAAAGGCCTGAAAATCCTGATCCTCCGCATCCTCCAGCTTTTCGTTCATAGCGTCGCGGAAGGCCTGCTGAAAAAGTACGTCCGTCTGCTTTTCCTCCGCAATGCGGCTCAGCGGATCAATACCCACAGCCTGAAAATTATTCTTCAGCACCTTCTGACAGAAGGAATGAATGGTGCTGATTTCCGCGCTCTCCAGATCGTCCAGCGCACGGCCCATCATTTCCGGATCGGACACAGCTTCCAGCATCAGGCGATCATTGAGCCTCTGACGCATTTCTGCCGCCGCCGCACGGGTGAAGGTCACAATCAGCATCCGGTTCAGCCGATAGCCTTCCTTCAGCAGCGTGACGATGCGTTCCACCAGCACAGCCGTTTTGCCGGAGCCTGCCGCCGCACTGACGAGGATAGTATGGTTCCTCGCTTCGATGGCCTGCTTCTGCTCTTTCGTCCACTTTGTCGCCATGCTTCATTCCTCCTTGATGCAGTCATTGTATCACAGATCAACGCTCATGGCAAAGTGTTTCACGTGAAACATACCCTATCTTCTGATAATTATATTTTTATATTTAATTTTATATAAGAAATCGAGACATATCAAGGTATTGATCCTTTTCATGACGCTGAAACTCGTTGAAAGCGCCTTCGGACGACCGGAATCTCATCCGCGGGGTATAAAAACGCAGCTGACGGAGGCGCAAAAAAAGAGGGCTGATTGCCCTCTTTCATGTAAAATCCGGATCTTCTATGATTCGTTTTGCCGCCACCGGCGTACCGCTGCTGGTCTCCGTGATGGAGGCCATGCCGTCCGGCAGGGTACTGACTCGGTAGCTGCGCCGGTCATGACAGCCGTCCAGATCGCTCTCGTCGGTACAGGTGACGAAGGTCTGCACGCCGCTGATCTCCTGAAGCAGCCGGGTGCGTCTGGTCATGTCCAATTCGCTCATCACGTCATCCAGCAGGAGCACAGGCGTTTCTCCGGTCACTCTGCGGTAGACTTCCAGCTGCGCCAGCTTCATGGACAGCGCAGCAGTGCGGATCTGCCCCTGCGAGGCGAACAGCTTCATCTCCCGTCCGGAAAGCGTCAGCGCGATATCCTCCCGATGAATGCCGAAGCTGGTACTTCCGCGGAACATATCGTCCCGACGGGATTTCATCCACTGCTGCTTCATGGCGGCGGCGATATCGCCATTCTCCTGCATGCAGCATTCATAGCTCATACCGAACACCTCGCCGGGTCTGCCGCTGATGGAAGCATACTTCTCCCCTGCAATAGCGGCCACCTGCGCCAGGATCTTTCTGCGCATGGGGATGATGGTCTGGCACGGAGCGGCCATTGCGTCCTCAAAGGCTTCCAGCATCACGCTTTCCACGTTCCTGCCCTTCTTGGCCTCACGGAGAAGCGCATTGCGCTGCTCCAGCGCCTTGGAGTACTGCTGCAGCGCCACGAAGTAACCGGTAGAGAGCTGGCTGAGCAGCATATCCAGATATCTTCTGCGGATGGCCGGGCCTTCCTTGACCAGCATCAGATCCTCCGGGGAAAAGATGACGCATTGCAGCCGGCCCATCATATCGGACAGGCGGGGAGCGCGCTTGCGATCAAGGAAAACCTGCTTTTTGCGGTTTTCTCCGGGAGTCAGCTTGACGGCTACGTCGCAGCGTCCGCTCTGCTTGCGCACAAGCACGCCCACTGCGGACATCATCGCGCCCTTGCGCACGACCTCCTTATCCTGACTGGTGCGGTGACTCCGTCCCAGCGCACAATAATGAACGGCTTCCAGCAGATTTGTTTTACCGGAGCCGTTCTGGCCGAAGAGGAGGTTCACACCCGGATGAGGGTGCAGCGTCAGTTCGCCGTAATTGCGGAAATCATGGAGCTTCAGTTCTTCAATAATCATAGCTTTTCTCTGTTCCCGATGTTGTGGCAGGAGGCGCTGCCAGAGGGCTCTGCCCTCTGGACTCCCGCTTAAGGGTCTTCGACCCTTAAGAATCCCGTTTCCGGCGGCAAAGCCGCCGGGCTGTGCCGATACAGGCCGCTCCCCTTGCAGGGGTCACGGCGGAGTCTTCGACTCTTTTCTTTACGGCTGCGCCGCGACGCGGGCGTGCGGCAGGTATCGCGGCAGCGTCGAAAAGGGG
>JAFURI010000115.1 GCA_017471885.1 Clostridia bacterium
GCATCCTGACTGGAACAAGCTGCCCGAGCAGGTGGTCATCCACATCAACGATACCCATCCCGGCCTGGCCATCCCCGAGCTGATGCGCCTGCTGATGGACGAGGAAGGTCTGGGCTGGGACGAGGCCAACGCCATCGTCACCCGTACCGTGGCCTACACCAACCATACCATCATGGCCGAGGCTCTGGAAAAGTGGCCCGAGGAAATGGTGAAGACCCTGCTGCCCCGCGTGTATCAGATTCTGGTGGAAATGAACCGCCGTCTGTGCGCCCGTCTGTGGAATCACTTCCCCGGTCAGGCTGAGCGCATCGGCAAGATGGCCATCATCGCCTACGGCCAGATCCACATGGCCAACCTGTGCGTGGCCCAGACCTTCTCCACCAACGGCGTGAGCCAGCTGCACGGCGAAATCCTGAAGGCCGAGACCTTCCATGATTTCAATCTGGTCATGCCCGAGAAGTTCTCCGCCATCACCAACGGCATCACCCATCGCCGCTGGCTGATGAACTGCAACCCCGAGCTGACCCGTCTCATCTGCGACACCATCGGCACCGAGTGGATCAAGGACACCAAACTCCTTGAGAACCTGAAGCCCTACGCCGACGACGCCGCTTTCCGCGAGGAGTTCGCCCGGATCAAGCAGCACAACAAGGAGCGCTTCGCCAGGTTCGTGAAGGACCGTCAGGGCGCTGTGATCGACCCTACCTTCATCTTCGACGCTCAGTCCAAGCGTCTGCATGAGTACAAGCGCCAGATGCTGAACGCTCTGCATGTGCAGGTGCTCTACAACCGTCTGGTGAACGATCCCACCTTCGAGATGCAGCCCCGCTGCTTCATCTTCGGCTCCAAGGCTGCTCCCGGCTACAACCGCGCCAAGCTGATCATCCGCTACATCAACGCCCTCAGCCGCCTGATCGCCAAGCATCCCCGCGCCAGCAAGTACCTGCAGGTGCTGTTCCTGGAGAACTACGACGTGTCCAGCGCCGAGGTGCTGATCCCCGCCGCCGAAGTCTCCGAGCAGCTGTCCACCGCCTCCAAGGAGGCCAGCGGCACCGGCAACATGAAGTACATGATGAACGGCGCTGTGACCATCGGCACCATGGACGGCGCCAATGTGGAAATCAGCCAGCAGGTGGGCATGGACAACATCTACATCTTCGGCATGCGCAGCGATACCGTGCTGGATATGTACCGCGAGCGCAACTACAACCCCATGACCATCTACGAGACCAACCAGGAAATCCGCCTGGCCCTCTCCCAGATGATCGACGGCACCCTGATGCCCGAGGCTCCCGGCGTGCTGCAGGATCTGTACCACAGCCTGCTGCTGGGCGACTACGGCAACATGGCTGATCCCTACTTCGTGCTGAAGGACTTCGGCTCCTACTCCATGGCTCAGCGTCGTCTGAACGAGGACTATGCCGACCGCGACAAGTGGAACCGCATGGCTGTGATCAACACCGCCATGTCCGGCGTGTTCTCCTCCGACCGCACCATCCGCGAGTACAACGAGAACATCTGGCATCTGGATCCCCTCAAGCGCAGGGGCTAAGCTGCCGGATTCATAAAAAACAAGGCGTGCAAATGCACGCCTTGTTTTTTATCCCTGCCCGGAGAGAATCTCCGCCTGCTTCTTTTTGCTGAAAGATTGCAGGATCAGCCGGTAGCTTTCGTCCAGCATGTGCCGCAGCAGTTCCCTGGGAACCGCACCGTCCGGTTTCACCGAGTTCCAGTGCACCTTGTTGCAGTAGTAGCCCGGAATCACGTCGCCCTCGTACTGCCTGCGCAGCGCTTCGCCCTCGGCAGGCTCCAGCTTCATGGTGATGTAGTAAGGCTCGTCGTTCCCGTCCAGACACACCGCCGCGAACATCTTGCCGCCGATCATGTACCGCTGCCAGTTCCAGTTCTCGTCATTTCGGCTTACGCCCGGCTTCGACTTCAGATACTCGTCGATCCACGGATACTTCATCGTTTGCTCACTTCCCGCCAAAAAGCGTACCGATGGCGTCGCCCAGCATATCCGCCACGTCGTCCGCATCCTTGCCGCCCAGCAGCGTGGTGACAAAATCGTTGCTCTCGCCCTTGAGCACCTTGGTGGCAGCCTTCTTCGTATCGCTGTCCGCCAGACGGTAGTACTCAATCAGCTTCTTCTCGGTGGAAGTTACCCGCATGGTGATGCCGGCGTTGCTGGGGGTCTTGGGCTTCTTTTCCGTCGCAGTCTTCTTGGCTGTCGTCTTCCTGGCCGTGGTCTTCTTCGTGGAAGAAGTTCCCTTTGCCGCATCCAGCAGCGACTTCTGGGTTACGCCGGTGGCCTTGGCAATCTTCTTGAGCTGCGCCTGAGTCAGCTCCTTTTCCCCGCGCTCCGCCTTGCTGATATCGCCTGCGGTCAGCCCGCCGACCTTGCGGGCCAGCTGCTCCTGCGTCAGATCCGCCGCGGTACGGGCTTCCTTGATCAGCTTGCCTACCTTTGACGCCATATTCTTTCCCTCCGTGAACGTTTTTTTCCATTGTACCGCACAGCAGCGGAATTGGGAAGAGGCAAATGTGACGGTTGAATGAAATTTCCACCGCCGCCTTGCCAATCCGCCGCCTCGCGCGTATACTGAAAGCACTTTGATTCAGAAAGGATGACTGCCGATGGATCTGCAGAAACTGATTTCCGACGTGCTGGATAAGCTGAAGAACGACAAGGACCTTGCCGCCAGGTTCGACAAGGATCCCACCGCCGTGCTGGAAAAGCTGATCGGCATTGATCTGCCCAACGACCAGCTGAACGCCGTGATCGAGGGCGTGAAGGCCAAGCTCAAGCTGGACGACGTGGCCGACAAGCTGGGCGGCGTGCTGAACTTCTTCAAGAAGTAAGCTGCAGGGTGCAAAAAAAGCGGATGCAAAAACATCCGCTTTTTTATTTTCTGCTTCTTCGCAGCGCAAACAGCTGCAGCATGGCGCCTTCCAGCGCGCCCTCCTGATTCAATTGACCGCTCTTGATGCGGTACTCGGTGTTCAGGCAGATTTCCACCGCCTGACGCACCTCACCGCCGGAATAACCCTGGGCCTGCCGGATGCACCGCTCCGCTGCGAAGGGCGCAATGCCCAGCCCCTGCTTGATCTGCTGGGGACTGCGCTTCTCGTACTGCATGATCTTCACATGCTGCAGCAGTCTGTACTGACGCAGCAGCATCGCCAGAATGCCGATGCGGTCCGAGCCGGTAATCAGCATATCCCGCAGAAGGCCGAAGGCACGTCCTTCCTGCCCCGCCACCACCGCATCCACCATTTCAAACACGGTGCATTCCACGCTGCGGGTGGCCACCGCGCGGACGTGCTCGTCCGTCACCTGCGCCCGGTCGCCAGCCAGCGCCGCCAGCTTCTCGATCTCCGTGCGAAGGAGCGCGGTATCCGTGCCTACTGTGAAGGACAGCAGTGACGCCGTTGCGGCGGAGCATTCCTTGCCCAGCTTCTGGAAGGTGCGGCGGATCCAGTCCGTCAGTTCCGCATCCGACAGCGGATTGAAGCTCACCACGCCGCCCTTCTTCTGGATAGCCTTGTACAGCTTCTTGCGCGCGTCCGCCTTGCCCCGGCACAGGAAGATGATCACGCTGCAGTCCGGCGATTGTGGAATATACTCGCACAGCCGCTCGTCCGCCTCGGCGCGGCCGGTCAGCGCGGGATGCTCCCTCACCGTTACCAGCCGTTTGTCCGCCATAAAGGGCATGGTTTCCGCTGCGGCGATCAGCGCATCCGTGGGCGGATTATCCAGCAGGCTCTCGTTCAGCTCCTCCAGCCCCTCCGGCAGCAGCGCCTTGCGCACGGCGTTCAGCGTGGCAGCCTTGATGTTCTCCTCCACGCCCTCGAACAGGTACGCGCCCTGCAGCTTACCGTCCCTGAGCTCCTGCATCAATTGCTTTCGATCCATGCTAATCCTCTCACTTGAAGGTTGTTACTGTCCATCCCTCTTCCGTAAAGCGGATGGTGATTGCTCCGTCCCTGCCCGTATCGTACAGCGCAGCGTCCGGTACGCGCGCAGCCAGAGCCGCCGCCCTCTCATCGTCGTCCGCCGACAGAAGCACCGCCTGCGGCGAAACCTGCCGCACAAATTCCGGCAGGGTGCTGGACGAAGAGCCGTGATGCGCCGCCTTCAGGATATCCGCAGGCACAGCGGCATACCCCTCGTACGCTCCGCTCAGATCGCCGGTCAGGAGCATGCTAGTTTCATGCAGCCGCACCCTCATCGCCAGCGAATAATGATTGGCGTCCTGTCCCGGTCTTACACGGCCCTTTTCCGGCCATAGCACGGTGATTTCACCCGAAGGCAGAGGAATAACGTCGCCCCGGGACAGGATGATCAGCCGCGTGCCCCGGCTTTCCAGCTGCTTCAGCAGCTCCGTCACGTCCGGCTCTATCAGGGACAGCTCCGCTCCCTCCGGCAGAAAACACCGCCGGACGGGAATATCATCCTCCAGCAGCGCGGCCAAACCGCCCGCATGATCGCTGTGCAGATGCGTCAGGATCAGCATATCCACGCCCAGCCGCCGCTGATGCAGATACTGTGCGATATCATACCCGTCCTCGCCCAGATCCACCGCAACCACGGTATCCCTGTCCCGCAGCAGCGCTGCATCCGCGTCGCCCACGCTGAACTGAATGTACTCCGTATGCGGATTCGGCAGCGGGATCAGGGATACGGTCAGCAGCGCTGCACCCGCAAGGCCTGCCGCCAGCCGTCGTCGCGAAGGCAGCACGTTCAGCCAGGACAGCGCGACCATGATCAGCAGCCAGCCCGCGGCCGTCATCAGACCGGCATGCTTTGTCCACAATACAATATATTCCCACTGCCCCAGCCAGCGCACTGCCCCCAGCATCAGCGAGGTCAGCCATGCCGAAACCGCACCTGCGGCCTGCGCCAGCAGCGGAAAGGGCAGCAGCGCAAGGGTAAGCCAGTACAGCGTCATCAGCCCGCCGGTGAGCAGGAAGACCGCCATGTTCAGCACAAGCGCCAGCACGGGCGTTTCGCCGAACCAGTACAGCTGCGGCGCAAGCACGCCGATCTGCGCGCCGGCCGTGGCTGTCAGCGTCTGCCAGAGACGGTTCAGCCGCCGGTTATCCGGCTCCCACAGGCTTTGCAGCGTCGGGGTGATCAGCATCAGCCCCAGCATCGCGCCGTAGGTCAGCTGAAAGCTGGCGCTGGTCAGCTGGCAGGGCTGGAAAATGAGAATCAGCACAAAGGATGCGCTCAGCAGATGCAGATCGCTGCGCTGCCTGTGCCGGAGCATGCCGTACTGATGCAATATGCAGATCACCGTCGCCCGCACCACGGGCGACATGGCGCCGGTCAGCAGGCAGTAACCGCCCAGCAGGACGGACGTTACCAGCGCCCGGCACAGCACAGACCGCTTCAGCCTGCGCAGGATCCAGTCCGTCAGCGCCGCCAGCACGCCCACATGAAAGCCGGAAATACTCAGCACATGCGCAATCCCAAGACGGGAAAAGGCCGTGCGGTCCTCCGAGGGCACCAGCTCCTTCACGCCCAGCAGCATGGCGGAAGCATAGCCTCCTGCCTCCGCGCCCATGGCTGCAGTCAGGCCTTCACTCAGGCGATGCCGCAGCCATGCCGCCAGCGTATCCGGACGGAAGGGCGCAGCAGACAGCTGCATTTCTTCCCTGCCGTATACGCCGATGGTCACGCCCTGCTGCAGCAGGTATTCCCGGAAGTCATACCCCTGCGGATTATCCGCGCCTTCCGGATGATACAGCTTAGCAGTCACGGACACCTGCACGCCCGGCTCAAGGCCGGAGGGCAGCGGCTCTTCATCCTCCAGATAGAAGCTCCAATACGCATTGCCGGCAGGTTTGCCGTCCAGCGTCACATATCGCAGTTCCGTCTTTACCTGCCCGAAATCACCCTGACGGATTTCACCCGCCACAATGCCGCAGACGCGATAGTACCCTTCCGCGGGAAGCGCAGGATGATAAGCCCCCTGCCCCAGCACAAAGCCAATGGCGCATACCGCCGCCACAGCTGCTGCCAGCCGCTCCCTGTCCCGCAGGAGAAGCGCCGCTGCCAACGCACACCCCAGGGCGATCCATCCCGGAAGGCTTTGCTCCGAGGCCCTGCCCAGCAGGATGCCCAGCGCAATCGCCGGCGCGCTCAGCGGCACAAACCACGCCAGCAGCCTTTCTGTGCGGGACGTCATACCTCAAAGCGCCTGAATTTCTCCGCCAGCACGGCATCCTTGCGAATGCTGCGAGCCTCCCTCAGCAGGCCCGCGGGATCAATGGAGGGATTCAGATGCGTAATGACCAGCTGCTTTGCCCCTGCATCCGCAGCCAGCTGCGCAGCCTGCGCCGCCGCCAGATGCGGCTTGCCCTCCGCCCACATTTCCTGCGGGAAAAGTCCGTCCGCCAGCAGGAGATCTGCATCGCTGGCGAAGTCCGTCAGGCCCTCCACCGTATTGGTGTCGCCGGTATAGCACAGGGTGCGCGCGCCGTCGGTCAGGCGCAGCATCACCGCAGGCACAGGATGCCGGGCGGCAAACACCTTGATTGTCACGCCGCCCAGATCGATCTCATCTCCCGGAGCAATATCGTGCAGCACGGCCATTCTGCAGCTCTTCACCGCCTGACGGATCAGAGACGATTCATCCGCAGGAGCATAGATATGCATTTCCGTTCCCGTCGCCTCCAGCCGGTAAAGCAGCGGCAGCACGTCGCAGGCATGGTCATAATGCCAGTGGCTGAGCACCAGCGCGTCCAGCGTTTCCGGGGCCATGTACGAGGTCAGCGCGCCCAGCACGCCGCTGCCCATATCCAGCTGGATGCATTTGCCGCCCGCCTCCGCAAGATACCCGGAGGTTGCGCCGCCGGCTGCGGGAAAGGGGCCGTTCATGCCCAGTACAGTCAGTCTCATCAGGAATCCCTCCCAGTGCTTTCTTGTATCATGATACCCTTTCACACGCTGATTGTCCAGTACATTTTCCGCATGCAAAAACCGGGATGATTGCTCATCCCGGCGGATACGAACTCTTTATGCACGCGCCTGTCTCCAAGCGCCAATATGCCTTTAGACCTCCGGCTCCAGCAATCCCAGATCGCCGTCCTTGCGCCGGTACAGCACATTGGTCCTCTCGGTTTCGATATTCACAAAGGCGAAGAAATCATGTCCCAGCATTTCCATCTGGATGATCGCATCGTCCACCGACATGGGGCGTACGGGGAAGGTCTTGCGGCGGACAATCTTCGGCGCCGCCTCGTCAACAACATCTTCCTCGATGTATTCGGGCTCGGGCGCAGCGAAGGCGTCTTCCTTGATGCGCTTGCCCAGCTTGGTGCGGTGACGGTGAATCTGCCGCTCGATCTTGGCCAGAGCCTGATCAATCGCCATAAAGAGGTTATCGGGCTCGGCGGCCTCAGCGCGCAGGATCACATTGTTGCCCATGGGAACGGTGATTTCCACCACGCGCAGGTTGTTCTTCTCCCTGCGCATGCGGATCTGCATCTCCGTTTCCGGCAGCAGATAGCGACTCATCTTGTCGGTCTTCTTCTCAATTCGGCGGGTGACATGGGGGGTAACGACCATATTCTTCGCATAGATCGAAAGCTTCATATAAGCACGTGCTCCTTTCGCGTAGTGGGTACCCTCGCGGAAGCAGCCATCACGCGTTCAGTCCGGCAACCTCCGCAAATACTGCTGTGCCACTGGCATCACGCCCTTTCCCTCGCTTCGCCGACCATCCTGTGATTTTCCTTCAGGAGGTCTTTGTACTTTATGAATTCGACGTACGAAACGGATCTCCTTCTTTCTTTTGTACTTTCCGGAAATTTATTTGCCCTTTTTTACAACTTTTCTTTCTTCAGATGGAAGACGAGGCTGGCCGCGTCGGGCATACGTTCAAAGTTGGCCTCAAGGCCCACGTGGCGCAGGGCGCTGCCGTGCCAGCGGCGGCCCTGATCATCCTGATACCAGCTGGTTTCGTCCACGTCCCTCAGGCGAATGAAGGTATCTGCGGCGTTGGCCGTGGCGTAGCGCTGGAAGACGCCCACCAGCAGCTCGTCCTGCGTCTCATCGGAGAACTGCCATGCGGCGAAGCGGCCCTCGAAGGGCGAAGCCAGACGGGTGAAGCGCCCCTTCTGGGTCAGGGTGCGGATCTTCTTCACGAAGGCCACCTGCTCCTTCATCAGGCTGATTTCTTCCTCCGGCAGACGGGTCAGATCCAGCTCGTAGCCGAAGTTGCCGCTCATGGCCACATGACCGCGCATTTCAAGGCTGGTTATGCGGCCCACCTGATGATTGGGCACGGCGGATACATGCGCGCCCATGCTGGCCACGGGATAAGCCATGGAGGTGCCGTACTGGATGAACAGACGCTCCACCGCGTCGGTATCGTCGCTGGTCCAGGTCTGGGGCATGTAATGCAGGATGCCCGCGTCGAAGCGGCCGCCGCCGCCGGAGCAGCTCTCAAACAGCACCTCGGGGAAGCTAGAGGTGATCTCCTCCAGCACCCGGTACAGACCCAGCATGTAGCGGTGATGCACCTCGCCCTGCTGCTCGGGAGGCAGCAGCGCGCTGCCGGCCTCGGCAAAGTTGCGGTTCATATCCCACTTCACATAGCCGATATTGGCGGAGGACAGCACGCTGCTCACCGCATTGATGACGTAATCCTGCACGTCCCGGCGGGACATATCCAGAATCAGCTGACGGCGGCGCTGGCTGCGGGGACGATCGGCCACATGCAGGCACCAGTCCGGATGCGCCCGGTACAGGTCGGAATCCGGAGAAACCATTTCCGGCTCGAACCACAGTCCGAACATCAGGCCCATTTCGTTGACCTTGTCCGCCAGCAGTTTCAGACCGCCGGGGAGCTTCTCCTCGTTGACCACCCAGTCGCCCAGAGAGCAGTCGTCGTTGTTGCGCTTGCCGAACCAGCCGTCGTCCAGCACAAACAGCTCCGCGCCGATCTCCGCGCCCTTGCGGGCAATGCCCAGCAGCTTCTCGGTATCAAAGTTGAAATAGGTACCCTCCCAGTTGTTCACCAGCACAGGACGTACCTTGTCGCGCCACACACCGCGGCACACGCGGGTACGGATCAGCCGGTGGAAGGTGTCAGACATGCCGTTCAGGCCTTCGCCGGAATACACCATCAGCATCTCCGGAGTCTGGAATTCTTCGCCGGGCTCAAGCCGCCAGGCGCACTGGCTCACACCGCCCATGATGCGGGTGTAGCCGTAATCATTCTGCTCCGCCAGCATGCGGTGGCTGCCGGAATACACCAGGCACAGGCCCCAGCAGTTGCCGTGGAATTCGGTGGTATCCTTCTCCGTCATGGCGACGAAGGGATTGTGCTGATGACCGCTGGCGCCGCGGCAGCTGACAATCTCCCTGACGCCGTGCATGGGAGCCGCCCGCTCCACGCTGCGCTCCTTGGCCCACGCGCCGTGCAGGTGCAGCATGTCGTACTCGCCCCGCAGGCTGACGCAGCAGCTGGCGGGATCGTGCAGGGTGATCAGGCTGTCGCCGCCGTTAATCAGGCGCACGCTCTGGGTCAGCACGTGCAGATCCGTCATCACGGTATAGAGCAGCTCCACCTGAAGCATGGTCTTGTCGTCCTGCATGCGGATGATCAGCGTTTCAGCTTCCTTTTCGTCCTCCACATAGGCGGCGGGCAGCCCCTTGAGCGCGGGCTTGCCGGGGACAATCTCATACCCGGTATAGTGCAGGATGGCGCAGTCCGTGCCGTCGGCGCCCACGGCGCGCAGCGCGGCGGGACGGTAATCGCCCCGGCCGCTGGTGGGATAGGCAAACAGGGGCAGCTGCAGAGCCTGATCAAAGGACGCAAGCTCCCGGCTTCCGGTATGGTTCAGGTAAGCCAGCGCGCCGTCCGCCACAGGCGCGCCCCAGTAATCCTGATACAGCGTCAGCCCGCCGGCGGGATCCTCCGCCGCGCGCAGCACCATGCTGAAGCGGCTTCCGTCCGTCAGGTGGAACGTACGGGTTTCTTCATTATATCGTACAGGCATGATATTCTCCTTTCAGTACCCGAAGGTGATGCTTTTATCATTCGCGCACAGCAGGCTGTTTTCCTGCCTCTTGAGAGGGCAGGAGAGCTGTGATATAATACCTGCAGCCTGAAGAAAAAGGAGTCCTTTGCCATGTCCCTTCAGCTTCGCCTGCTGTCCTGTCTGGAAAAAACCATGCCAGGCCGCGATCCTGCGCCCCTTGCCCGGCCTCTCAGCGGCTTCATGAACGAGGTCATCGCCTTTCAGGCCGCGTGGAAGGGCGATTACCCCTCACCCTTTCAGGTGACGGTGGATTCCCCTGTCGCCGCCTGCGTGACTGCCCGCAGGGTGCTGAACGTGCCCGCTGGCCTTGCCATCTACCCCGACAGGGGAGACGACGACTATCTGACCCGCAAGAGCGGCGTTTACCCGGATCTTCTCCGGGAGACGGACGGCTCGCCGCTGACCGCCTCTGATGCGTGGCAGGCCCTGTGGGTGGATATTCAGCCCACACCCGATACCCTGCCCGGCGACTATCCCGTGACGCTGCGCTTCGAATCCCTGTCCGGGGAACCGCTGGGACGTCTGACGCAGACGATCCGCCTGCTGCCGGGGCTGCTTCCGCCCCAGAAGCTGATCCACACCCGCTGGTTCCACGCCGACTGCCTGTGCAGCCATTATCATGTGGAAGCCTTCAGCGAGGAGCACTGGCGCATCATGGAGAATTTCCTGCGCAAGGCAGCGAATCGCGGAATCAACTCCACGCTGACGCCCATCCACACGCCGCCCCTGGATACGGAGGTCGGCGGCGAGCGCATCACCGTGCAGCTGGTGGACGTGTACGTGGAGGGAGGCCGCTACCGCTTCGGTATGGACAAGCTGCGCCGGTGGATCCACATGTGCCTGCGCTGCGGCCTTGATCATCTGGAGATGGCTCACCTCTATACCCAGTGGGGCTGCGCCGCCGCGCCGAAGATTATCGCAGCGGTAAACGGCGAAGAAAAGCAGATTTTCGGCTGGGACACCCCTGCCCTGAGCCCGGAATACCGGGACTTCCTCAAGGCATACATTCCCGCCGTCCGTCAGGTGCTCCGTGAGGAGGGCGTGGAGGAGCACGTCATCTGGCATATTTCCGACGAGCCCGGCCCGCAGCAGCTGGAGGCCTATCTGGCCGCCAGGGCGCAGGTGAAGCCGCTGCTGGAGGGCTGTACCGTCCGCGATGCTTTAAGCAGCCTTGAGTTCTACCATCAGGGCGTGGTGGAGCATCCCATTGTGGCCACGGATCACATTGAACCCTTCCTGGACGCGGGTGTTTCCCGGCTGTGGGCTTATTACTGCTGCGCCCAGACCGACAGGGTGTGCAACCAGTTCATCGCCATGCCCTCCTCCCGCAGCAGGATGCTGGGCGTGCAGCTGTTCAAGTTCCGGTGCGAGGGCTTCCTGCAGTGGGGCTATAATTTCTACAACAGCCAGCTTTCCCGCTATCCCATCGACCCCTATCAGGTCACCGATGCAGACGGAGCCTTCCCCGCCGGCGATCCCTTCCTCGTCTATCCCGGTACGGACGGCCGGCCGGAGGAATCCATCCGCATGGCGGTCATATCGCAGGCCATGCAGGATCTGCGGGCCTTCCAGCTGCTGGAGAGCCTCGCCGGGTACGATGAAGTCATCCGCCTGATGGAAGAAAACCTGCCCTCGCCCATCACCTTCAGCGAATATCCCCGCAGCGCAGAGTACCTGCTGACGCTGCGCGAAAGGGTCAATGCGGCGATCATGAATCTCCGATAAAACAACCGCCGGCTGAACGGCGGTTGTTTTTTCATTCCAGCATATAGCCATATATCCGGTAGAGATTTTTGCCCGCCCTGCCCATGAAGCGGAACCGCAGGCGGTCAATCCCCTTCAGCCGTTCCACCGCCTCGGGGGTGATAATATCGCTGTCCAGTACGCAGCGCATCCCGGTTCTGCCCTGGATCAGCGTCTGCGGATCGTCCATGGCGAAGGAGATCCGCGCCTTCACGGCGTTAACCGGATTCTTCAACGGCGACAGCCGGGCCGCCAGAGAGCTGTACGCGTCAAAGATGAACAGCGTCTGTCCGAAATGCGCCTGCAGCGCGCTCATCAGCGAGCGCATATCCTCCCCGGAAAGGTACATGCTCAGCCCTTCCGCCAATACAAGCGCATGCTTCGCCCGCGGAAGCTGCTCAAGCCACCCGGCAGGCAGCGCGGGCGCGGCAAGCAGCTGATACCGTTCATCTTCCGGGAAGTATTCCCTGCGCAGCGCAATAACCTCCGGCAGATCCAGATCATACCACAGATTGTCCGCCTTTACGCGGCGGATGCGGCTGTCCAGCCCTGCGCCCAGCTGGAGGATCACCCCGTCCGGATGCGCCCGGGCGAAGGCCTCTGCATACCCGTCAAACAACATGGCCCGCATGCTCATGTAAATCGCCAGCTTGCGGGACGTGTCCACGCGGCTGAAGTCAAAGCCGCAGGAATCCGTAATCCGCTCTGCATCCGGATCATGCAGGAAACCCTCGCGGCTCATCAGCGCCTTGCCGTACAGAGGAATAAACAGCGTCCGGCTCTCGTTCTTCATTCCGGCTCACCCCCTCTCCATCATATCACCCACGGAGGCTCAGGACAAGCATTTTCCGCAGGGATGCTTGCATCCGAAGCCGATCCGTGGTATCATCCCCCTATCGTCACAACAGGAGGTAACCGCCATGGCTACAGCGCTCTGGGTGCGCACCATCCGCCACAACCGTATTGACCGTCAGCTGACGGAGCCCTGCCTGCGGGATGATCCCGTGGACGCCCTGTCTGAAGCATGCCAGAAGCTGGATATCTCCCGCCCTCTGTGGCTGGATAAGAATCAGCGCGAATGGGACGAATTCGGTCAGACCCGTTTCCTGCCCGACGCCTTCATGGATTCGGTGGATTTCCAGCGTCTGGAGATTGAATTCATCGATCCGGAGGCCAAAAAGAAGCGCTCCACCGACCCCCGCAACGCCTGAATGACGGAAAAGCTGCATTCTCCCTGTTTTCATTTCCGTTATTTTGTCGAAATTACAGGATTCTCCCCTTTGCGAATGGAGCGATCTGTGCTATAATCGTTCCATTCTTTTCTTATTGAAAGGAGAATGCGGCAATGGATATTGAAAGCTGTGTCAACTCCCTGTCCATGCCCCTGCCGGAGGACATCCTCAAGCGCAAGTGGGGCGGTGACCTTGACGGTGCAATCCGCGCCATCGACATGCGGCTTCAGGGCGAGCTGCCCCCGATGCTCCGCCGCCGGCTGATCTGCGAGAAGGAGCGTATCCGCCGCCTGCCTACCCAGTATCCCTGGACCAGGAAACAGGCTCTTGAAAAGCTGCAGGAGATCGTCCCCGCCGCCACGGAGGAGGACTTTGACCATTGGGAGCTGGAGGGCCGTCTCGACTTCATCTATATCGACGGCGAAAAGCGTTACTTCGTCCGCGCCCACCGCAGCATTACCCGGCACCCCGAGCTGGTGCGCATGGCCGGCAGAGAAGTCAGCCCTGAAAATAAATGGCTGGATCCCATGATCCGGGAGATCAGGGAAAAAGGCCTGCTGCGCCGCCGCATTACGCTGGAAACCAGCCTGTATGTGGACAGGGAGGATTTCGTCCCCGGCGAGTATCTGGCTCATCTGCCCTTCCCTGCGCCCTCTGCCCAGCAAAGCGATATCCGGCTGCTGGAGGGTGATCCGGACGGAATTAACCCTGAGGACGCGCCTGCCCGCACCGCATGGTGGCGGCGCAGCCTCACCGAATGGACGGAGTTCCGCCTGCGCTACAGCTACGTCAGCTGCATCCGCTATGCCGATCCCCTTAACGCGCCCGCTCCCTCCGCGCCCCTGTACCCCGACGCGCTTCCGCCCTGCGAGGAGGATCTGGCGCAGAGCGGCGCATTCATCCGCTTCACGCCTTATCTGCGCGCCCTGGCCGACGAGCTTGGCCGCGGCGAATCCACCGATGCGCTCAAGGCATGGCGCTTCTATGAGTTCGTGACCACGAAGGTGGATTACAGCTTTATGCGCGACTATTTCCAGATCGACGATCTGGGCGAATACTGCGCAGTGAACCTGCGGGGCGACTGCGGACTGCAGGCGCTGCTGTTCATCAACCTGTGCCGCATCGCAGGCATCCCCGCCCGCTGGCAGAGCGGTCTGGCCGTGGAGCCTTCCTATACCGGCAGTCACGACTGGGCGCAGTTCTATCTGAAGGGCTGGGGCTGGCTCTTTGCCGACTGCAGCTACGGCGGCAGCGCTTACCGCTTCGGCGCAAAGGAACGGCATCTGTTCTACTTCGGCAACCTGGACCCCATGCGCATGGCCGCCAACCGTCAGTTCCAGGCCGCGCTCTCTCCTGAGAAGCACGCGCTGCGAGTGGATCCCTACGATAACCAGAGCGGCGAAATGGAGCGCATCGGCGCAGAGCTGCCTTTCACCATGCGTCAGCTGGACGGCGATGCCCGCCTGGTGGAGTATCAGGATCTGTAAAAGGCAAAAATGCATGTTTCAGCGGGGAGAATCAGCAAAATCACTGTGAATCCATCCGCCGCTTTGGATAATTCGGGCTGGTTTTAATGATAAACTTGCATTTTCCCTGTTCTTTAATTGCAATTTCAGGAATTGTATGATATCATACGGCATATCGGTGAATAGCCGATGGCAATAAATTATGGAGGTTACCACTATGAAGAGAATGCTGGCTATGATGCTCTGCCTGGCTATGGTCCTGACCACGCTGGTCATGCCCGCTTCCGCAGAGGACGCTGCCTATCGCACCCTGTATTCCAGCGAAATCAGTTCTCTGAACTATCTGACCACCGCTACCACCAGCGAGTTCGCTGTGGCTGCCAACGTCATCGATACGCTGGTGGAGTATGACAAGTACGGCCAAATTAAGCCCTCCCTGGCCGAAAGCTGGGTGTATGATGCTGAGTCCCTGACCTACACCTTCACGCTCCGTCAGGATGCTACCTGGGTGAAGGCAGACGGTTCCTTCTACGCCAACGTCACCGCCCATGACTTTGTCTCCGCTGCCAAGTACATCCTGAATGCGGAGAACGCCTCCTCCACCGCCAACATCTTCTACAGCGTCATCGCCGGCGCCAAGGCCTACTACCAGGGCACCAGCACCCCTGAAGACGGCAAGGAGCCCTATCCTGTGATGGACTTCGAGACCGTGGGCGTGAAGGCTGTGAATGACTACACCCTGCAGTACACCCTGGTGGAGCCCGTGCCCTACTTCCTGTCCATGCTGACCTATGTGTGCTTCATGCCTGTGAACGGCGATTTCCTGGCTGAGAAGGGCGCTGATTTCGGCGTCGCCACCAGCAACGAGAACATCCTGTACAACGGCGCTTACATCCTGTCCACTTTCGAACCCCAGCAGAAGCGCATTTACACCAAGAATGAGAGCAACTGGGACGCGGACAACGTGTTCATCACCTCCATCGAGCAGACCTACAACAAGGAAGCCGGCACCATCTCTCCCGAGCTGTACCGCCGCGGCGAAGTGGATTCTGCCACCATCACTTCCGAAACATCCTCTGCCTGGCTGCTGGATCCCGAGACTGCCGACCTGATCCATCCCGTTCGTCAGAGCGGCTTCTACACCTACTTCTGGGCCTTCAACTTCGATCCCAAGTTCGACGCTGAGTATGAGCCCGAAAACTGGAAGGTCGCCGTCAACAACGTGAACTTCCGCAAGGCCCTCTATCATGGTCTGGATCGTCTGAACGCCAAGTACGTCATGGACCCCGACAATCCCGAAACCCTTATCTTCAACACCATCACGCCTCCCGAGTTCGTCTCCCTGAACGGCGTCGACTATACCGAGATGGGCGCTCTGGCTGAGATCACCGCTCTGGGTCTGGATACCTTCAACCCCGATCTGGCTCTGCAGTACAAGGAAAAGGCCATGGCCGAGCTGAAGGATACCGTGACCTTCCCCGTGAAGGTTGTTGTGCCCTACCTCGCCAGCAGCAGCAGCTGGGCCGACGAGTGCGTTGTGGTTGAGCAGCAGATGGAAAACCTGCTGGGCACCGACTTTATCGACATCATCGTTACCGCCAGCTCCGAGTCCGGTCCCAAGACCCGCCGCGCCGGCGTCTACAGCATGATGAAGGTCAACTGGGGTCCCGACTACGCCGATCCCAACACCTACACCGATCCCTTCTATGAGGGCACCTACAACTGGCCTCAGTACGCTACCGAGTACCTGGATGAAAACGGCACTCCCGAGTACTACAAGCTGGTGGATGCTGCCCGCGCCATCACCGATGACATGCAGGCCCGTTTCGAAGCCTATGCCACCGCCGAGGCCTTCCTGATCAACAACGCCATGCTGCTGCCCTACGGCTATGACAATGGCGGCTATACTGCCTCCCTGCTGAATCCCTTCGAGTCCCAGTATGCTCCCTTCGGCATCTCCAACGAGCGCTACAAGGGCCAGCATCTGCTGGAGAAGCCCATGAACACCGATGAATACTTCGATGCTTATGACGCCTGGCTGGACGCCCGTGCTGCGCTGGCTGAAGACGCCGAGTAATCTCATCTGCTGAACCAAATACAGGTTTCTTCGTGCCCGGGTGGCGCAATTGCGCCGCCCGGGCCATCGGTACGTTATAAGCCCCTCATTTTCCCATGTTGTTCCGGGAGCTGCGGCTCTCAAGCAAGTCTATTCGCGGTTGCGCCGTAGCTGAAGAAGGTAGTGAAAACATATGCTGAAGTATTCCTTTAAGCGCCTCATTTCATCGGTGCTTACACTGATGATTATCATCACCATTGTTTTTGTGCTTTTGAGACAGATGCCCATCGAAGGGTATTTTGACAATTTCGACAAGCTGGATCAAGCTCAGATCCAGGCCAAGCTTTCCCAGCTGGGTCTTACTGACCCCATCCCCGTTCAGCTGTGGAATTTCTTTGTCGACCTCCTTCACGGCGATCTGGGTACATCCTCCCGTTATGCAACCGGCGCTCCCATCGCTGATCTCATTGCCAAGAAGGCGCCCATCTCCATCAAGCTGGGCGTATTGTCCATGGCCCTTTCGCTGATTATGGGCATCCCGCTGGGTGCAGCCATGGCCCGCAGCAAAGGCAAGTTCTGGGACAAGATCGGCACGGTGTACATCGTGTTCATCAACGCCGTTCCCGCAGCTGTGTACTACATTTTTATCCAGATGTACGGCACCAGCGCGCTGACCATCCCCATGCTCTTTGACGAGAAGAACCTCGTCACCTGGATTCTGCCCGTATTCTCCATGTCGCTGGGCTCCACCGCTTCCTATGCCATGTGGCTCAGGCGCTACATGGTGGACGAAATGAACAAGGATTACGTCCGCCTGGCCCGCGCCAAGGGCGTCAGCGACAAAAAGATCATGATGCAGCACGTTTTCCGAAACGCCTTCGTGCCCATGATCCAATACATCCCCACCTCCCTTCTGTACACCATCAGCGGTTCCATCTACATTGAGTCGCTGTATTCCATCCCCGGCATGGGCGGCCTGCTGGTAGACGTTATCGGCCGTCAGGACAACCCCATGGTTCAGGCTATCGTCATCATCTACAGCTGCATCGGCATTATCGGCCTGCTGCTGGGCGATCTGCTCATGGGCATGATCGACCCCCGTATCAGCTTTGTGAAGAAAGAAGGTGCGCGCTGATGCCCGGCATCAAGGATACCATGAGCCAGAAGCTGGAGAAGAGCGTCTCCGCACAGCTGGAGCAGCAGCTGGACAGCGCCGCCGCCATCAACGAAGACGAACTGTTTGTGCTGGCGGATTATGATCAGTCCGCCGCTGAAAAGGCCGGTTATTCCAACTATTCTTACTGGCGCTCCACCCTGCAGGTGTTTTTCAAGAACAAGCTGGCTGTATGCCTGCTGGTTGTGCTGGTGCTGCTGGTGCTTTTCACCTTCCTGCAGCCCCATCTGCCCGGTCAGTACCCCGCCAATCTCATCAACACCCATCCCCAGACCGGCAAGGCGCTGTCCCACGTTTCGCCCAGCTTCTCCACCGTGTTGATCACCGCTCCCCAGGGCGCGATGGTCAACGCGGAGCCCGTCAAGGACGCGGAAGGCTGGTATGCTGTGGACAACAAGCTGTCCACCATCAAGTCCCGCCAGAAGTTCACCGTGGTGGAATACGGCGAGAACTGGTGCAAAATTGAATACAAGAACATGACCGGCTACGTCAAGAACAACTTCCAGACCAAGCTGAAGCTGCCCGAAGATCCCACCGCCGTGCCCTACGAGAGCCGCTCCAACTTCAATCTGGATCTGTACATGAGCGATGTGGACTACACCAACAACGGCGCCGCCCTGTATGTGGAAGGCAGCAAGCTGACCATGAACGGCGACGGTACCGCTTCCTTCGCACAGGATGCAGAGCTGCGCGTGCTGCCCTCCACCCATGCGTTCTGGTTCGGCACCAACAACATCGGCCAGGATCTGTGGGCCCGCGTATGGAGCGGCACCCGCACCAGCCTGTTCATCGGCTTCACGGTGGCGTTCTTTGAGGCGCTGCTGGGTATTCTGGTTGGCGTGCTGTGGGGCTACGTCCGCAAGCTGGACCGGCTGCTGACGGAAGTGTACAACGTCATTGACAACATTCCCAACACCATCATCCTGATCCTGATCTCCTATATCCTCAAGCCCAGCCTGCAGACGCTGATCTTCTCCATGTGTCTGACCCGCTGGCTGGGTATGGCCCGCTTCATCCGCAACCAGATCGTGATCATCCGCGACCGCGATTACAACCTGGCCTCCCGCTGCCTGGGCACCGGCACCTGGCGCATCATCATGAAGAACCTGCTGCCCTATCTGGTGTCCGTGATCACCCTGCGCATGGCGCTGGCCATCCCCGGCGCTATCGGCAGCGAGGTGTTCATCACCTACATCGGTCTGGGCCTGCCGGTGGATATTCCCTCTCTGGGCAACCTGATCAACGAGGGCCGTCAGCTGATCACCTCTGCAGCCCTGCGGTATCAGCTGATTTTCCCCGCCATCGTGCTGTCCATCGTGACGATTTCCTTCTACATCATCGGCAACGCCTTCGCGGACGCCGCAGACCCCAAGAATCATGTGTAAGGGAGGCTGAACGGACATGGAAAGAGAACCCATTCTTTCGGTGCGCGATCTGGACGTGAAGTTCAATCTGCGCGGCCGTCAGCTGCACGCCATCCGCGGCGTTTCCCTTGACCTGTACAAGGGCGAGAGCCTTGCCATCGTGGGCGAGAGCGGCTCGGGCAAATCGGTGTTTGTGAAGACCTTCATGGGCCTGCTGGACGCCAACGGCTGGGTGGACAACGGTCAGATCCTCTACGGGGGCGACGACCTTGTGCAGTACAATACCGAGAAGCAGTGGCTGAAGGTGCGCGGACGCAAGATCGCCATGGTGCTGCAGGATCCCATGACCAGCCTGAACCCCCTGAAAACCATCGGTGCGCAGATCATGGAAGCCATCGAGCTGCACCAGAACATGCACGGTGAGCAGGCGCGGCAGAAGATGCTGTCCATCCTCACCGACGTGGGCATCAGCGATCCTGAGCGCCGCGCGAAGCAGTATCCCCATGAGTTTTCCGGCGGCATGCGCCAGCGCGTGGTCATCGCCATCGCTGTGGCCTGCAACCCTGAGATCCTCATCTGCGACGAGCCCACCACCGCGCTGGATGTGACCATTCAGGCCCAGATCCTCAAGCTGATCACCGACCTGAAGGAGAAGTATCAGCTGACCACCGTTTATATCACCCACGATCTGGGCGTGGTAGCCAACGTGGCAGACCGCATCGCGGTGATGTACGCCGGCGATATTGTGGAAATCGGCATGTGCGAGGAAGTATTCTACCAACCCAAGCATCCCTATACCTGGGCACTGCTGTCCAGTCTGCCCCAGATGGGCGTAAAGGGAGAGCCGCTGTATTCCATCCACGGCACGCCGCCCAATCTGTTCTACGAGGTGAAGGGCGACGCCTTTGCCCCCCGCAATCCCAAGGCGCTGAAGATCGACTTCGAGAAGCGGCCCCCTTACTTTGAGGTGAGCCCCACGCACAAGGCCCGCACCTGGCTGCTGGATCCCCGCGCGCCCAAGATTGATCCCCCCGAGGCCGTGTTGAAGCTTGCTACGGAAGGAGTGAAGGGTTATGACTAACGACAAGGAAATCCTTCTGTCCGTCCGTAACCTGGACGTGTGCTTCGGTAAGCGCAGGAACCGCTTCAAGGCGGTCAACAACGTCAGTTTTGACGTGTACAAGGGCGAGACCTTCGGTCTGGTGGGCGAATCCGGCTCCGGTAAGACCACCATCGGCCGCGCGATCATCCGCATCAACCCCACCGCCGCAGGCGAGGTGATCTTCAAGGGTGAAAAAATCAACGGCAAGATCTCCAGGGAGCTTGACCGCAGGGTGACCCGCCAGATCCAGATGATCTTTCAGGATCCCATGGCTTCCCTGAACGAGCGCGCCAAGGTGGACTACATTGTATCCGAGGGCCTGTACAGCGGCGACAAGCTGCCTGAAGCCGAGCGCAAGCAGAAGGTGGAAAAGGCGCTGGCCGAGGTTGGCCTGCTGCCTGAGTTCGCCAGCCGCTTCCCCCATGAGTTCTCCGGCGGCCAGCGTCAGCGCATCGGCGTGGCCCGCGCGCTGATCATGCAGCCCGAATTCATCATCGCCGACGAGCCCATCTCCGCGCTGGACGTGTCCATCCGCGCACAGGTGCTGAACCTGCTGAGCGAATTGCAGAAGGAGCGCGGCCTCACCTATCTGTTCATCTCCCATGATCTGAGCGTGATGCGCTTCATCTGCGACCGCATCGCCGTGATCCACAAGGGCGTGCTGGTGGAGCTGGCCGATACCGAGAAGCTCTTTGAGCATCCCCTGCACCCCTACACCCGAGCACTGCTCTCTGCCATCCCCCTGCCTGATCCGGCCCGGGAGAAGAACAAGAAGCTGCTGGTGTACGATCCCGCCCAGCACGACTACTCCGTGGATCAGCCCAAATGGGTGGAGATCGAGGAAGGCCATATGGTCTGGGGCAACGAAAAGGAACTGAATCAGTACCGCGAGATCCTGAAGGCGTGATCTGGTTACTGAACAAAAGGATAACGCACGAAAGGATCGTCCGCGCAGGGAAAAGACTGCCGGGCGATCCTTTTGCATCGACAGAAGAGGCGAAGCTTTATGACGATTTCCTATTCCGAGGCCGTATCCCGCTGCTGGGCGGAGGTTGACCTGACCCGCCTTGTGCAGAACTACCGTAACGCGCTCTCCCACCTGAAGCCCGAAACGCAGCTGATCTGTGTGCTGAAGGCGGACGCCTATGGTCTTGGCCTGCCGAAGGTGGCCCGGAGGCTCCGCCAGGAGGGGCAGCGGTTCTTTGCCGTGGCCTCCTACAACGAGGCTGCCCAGCTGCGCCGCGCCGTACCGGACAGCGAGGCACTGATCCTCGGCCTGTGCGGTGAAAGTCAGCTGATTCCCGCCATCCGCGCCGGCATGCTGCTGACGGTGTTCTCCGAAGACTATGCCAGAAGAGTGATCCATGCCGCGCAGCAGGCCAGGCAGACGGCCCGCGTCCATGTGAAGCTGGAAACCGGTCTGAACCGTCTGGGTCTGGAGCCGGAGGAGGCCGTGGATGCGGTGCAGTGCATAGCCCGGAGCGGACACGTCCGCCTTGAGGGCCTGTTCACCCATCTGGCGCTGCGCAGCAGGGAATCCGACCGGGCGCAGCTGGATCTGCTGACCTCCTGCCGGGATCAGCTGGCAGAGAGAGGAATCACGATCCCCATGGTACACGCGCTGGACAGCATCGGCATGGTGCGCTATCCGGAGGATCATCTGGATGCAGTCCGCACCGGCGCATGGCTCTATGGCGTGTATCCCCGGGGCTATGCCCATCCGGAGGAAAGTCAGCTGACCCTGACCGTCAAGACCCGCATCGCCCAGCTGCATCGGGTCAGCGCAGGGGAATGCCTCGGCTACGACGAAACCCACCCCCTCGCCCGCAACAGCATCGTCGCCACCCTCTCCGCAGGCTACATCGACGGTTATCCCCGGCTGTGCAATACCGGCTCTGTGGAGATCCACGGCCAGCGCGCGCCGGTGGTGGGGCTGGTGTGCATGGATCAGATGATGGTGGACGTAACGGATATCCCGGACGCGCAGGAGGACGACGAGGTCATTCTGCTGGGCGGCAGCATCGGCGTGGATGAATACGCCGCAGCAGCCAGCCTGAACCGCAATGAATCCCTGGCCCGCACCGGACGGCGCGTACCCAGAGTCTATCTGGAGAACGGTCAGGCTGTCGATATCATTGAAACGCTGGACTGACAGGAGGCGTACCATGAACATGCAGGAACTGCTGGCGCTGGTTGAACAGGAAAAGGACTGGATCATTGCCATGCGCAGGAAGCTCCACCGGATTCCCGAGCGGGGCTTTGCTGAATTTAAGACACAAAAGGCCGTCATGGATGCGCTGGATGAGATCGGTATTCCCTATACCACCGAGCGCACGTGGGTCATCGGGCTGATTGAGGGCGCGCTGCCCGGCGATACCGTCGGCCTTCGCGCCGATATGGACGCGCTGCCCCTTCAGGAGCCGGAGGGCTGTCCCTTCCGCTCCGAGCATGAGGGCATGATGCATGCCTGCGGGCATGACGCGCATACCGCCATCCTGCTGGGCGCGGCCCGGGTGCTCAATGGCATGAAGGACCGGCTCCACGGCAAGGTGAAGCTGCTCTTCCAGCCTGCCGAGGAAACCGACGGCGGCGCCGAACCCATGGTAAAGGCAGGGGCGATGGAGAATTCTCATGTGGATCGCGTCTACGGCCTGCATGTGATGCCCACCCATCCCGTGGGCGTGGTGGAAACCCGCACCGGCACCCTGAACGCCTCCACCGACAGCGTCAGGCTCGTCATCCGGGGCAAGGCGGGTCACGGCGCGTACCCTGATGCAGGCACGGACGCCATTGTCTGCGCTGCGCAGGTGATCACCGCGCTGCAGACGCTGGTATCCCGCAACGTCTCCCCCCTGCAGAGCGCAGTGCTGACCCTGGGCATGATCTCCGGCGGCACTGCTCAGAACATCATCTGCGACGAGGTAACCATTCGCGGCACCCTGCGCACCGCCAACGCCCAGCTGCGCGCCATGATGAAGCAGCGCATCCGCGAGGTAACGGAGGGTGTGGCGCAGGCCATGGGCTGCGCGGCGGAGGTCAGCGTAACCTCCGGCTATGCAGCGCTGGTGAACGACGCCGCCGAAGCCGCCCGCGTCAGGCGAATCGCCGCCAACCTTCCCTGCGTCGAGCGCGTAGTTGAGAAGGAAGCCCCCAGCATGGGCGGCGAGGATTTCTCCTTCTTCAGCGACTGCGCGCCGGGCGCGTTCTTCCATGTGGGCTGCGTGAAGCCGGATTGGATGCCTGCTCCCCCGCTGCACAGCAAGGACTTCATGCTGGATGAGGATTGTCTGGTCATCGGCGCGGCAATGCACGTGGCGCTGGTGATGGACGGACAGGAATAAAGGAGGATACCGTGATGAAGAAGCTGTTTATTTCCGCTGATCTGGAGGGCACCACCGGCGTGGCTCACTGGGATGAAACCGAGCAGGGCAAGACCCTTTATCCGCACTTTGCCCATCAGATGAGCCGCGAGGTCGCCGCCGCCTGTGAGGGCGCGCTAAACGCGGGCTATGACGACGTGCTGGTGAAGGACGCTCACGACTCCGCCCGCAATATCAACCCCGCCATGCTGCCCCAGCAGGCCCGCATCTTCCGCGGCTGGGCGCGTCACCCCTACTCCATGATGTTCGGCCTGGACAAGAGCTTCTCCGGCGTGGTGTTTACCGGCTATCATTCCGCTGCCGGCACCAACTGCAATCCCCTTTCCCACACCATGAACCGCCAGAACAACCATGTGCTAATCAACGGCGAGAAGGCCTCCGAGCTGATGATGAACTGCCTCACCGCCGCCTACGAAGGCGTGCCGGTATACTGCGTGTGCGGCGACAAGGGGCTGTGCGAATGGATTCAGAGCGTGAACCCCAATATCGAGACCGTTGCCGTCAGCGAGGGCGTGGGCAACGGCTCCCTGTCCATTCATCCGGATCTGGCAGTGCAGCGCATCCGCGAGACCGTAGCCAGAGCCGTGCTGAAGGACGGCAAGGACTGCATGTTCCCCCTGCCGGAGCATTTCCACGTGGAGATCAACTTCCGCGAGCATCACCGCGCCACCTCCGGCAGCTTCTACCCCGGCTGCGTCCAGCTGGACGAGAAGACCGTCGCCTTCGATGCGGATGATTACATGGACGTGCTGAAGTTCTTCCACTGGGTGCTGTAAGAGGAGGGCGCTATGCTGTACGGAAAAAGGCTGAAATTCGGCGACACGCTGGGCTTCGTCGCCCCCTCCGGCGTGCTGCGCAAGGAAGGCGTAATCGAGCTTGCCAAGGCGGA
>JAFURI010000116.1 GCA_017471885.1 Clostridia bacterium
ATACCTGCCGCACGCCCGCGTCGTGGAGCAGCCGTAAAGAAAAGTGTCGAAGACTCCGCCGTGACCCCTGCAGGGGAGCGGCCTGTACCGGCACAGGCCGGCGGCGTCGCAGCCGGAAACGGGATTCTTAAGGGTCGAAGACCCTTAAGCAGGGGCGTCGGGGACAGCGTCCCCGACCGGGGTGCAGGGGCAGCGTCCCCGACCGGGGTACAGGGGCAGCGCCCCTGCACCCCGGCAGTCTTCACAATAAAATCGCACCGCGCCCCTTTCCAATTCAGCGCAGGGATGGTATAATGATATTTGTGTTCGTATACCCTGAATGAAAAACAGGCCGACGCCCGTTGTATGAGCGTGCGAAAACCTGTACAAAGGAGTAGCAAACCATGATGAAACGAATTCTGTGCCTCGTGCTTTCCATGCTGATGCTGTCGGGCTGCGTCCCCGCGCTGGCAGACATGCCCCAGCCCATCGAGACCATCCCCTACGAGGAGCTGCCCGAACCCATTGACGGGCAGCATCACTACCTGCTGCTGTGCGTGGATCAGTGGTACGGTAAGGCCCACAATCTGGGCAATACGGACGGCATTGTGCTGGTGACGGTGGACACCCGTGCGCACCGCATCATGCTGACCTCCATCATCCGCGACGCGTTGGTGGAGCGTCCCGACGGCAAGATCGGCCGCATCAACTATATCGCCAAGAACTACGGCCCTGAAGCCCTGTGCAGGGTAATCAGCCAGCATCTGGGTGTCAAGGTCGAGAAGTACATTCTCTTCGACTTCAACCAGATTCAGACCATCATCGATTATCTGGGCGGCGTGGAGATTACCGTGACCAATGCCGAGGCTGACTACCTCAACCGCTACCGCATCGCCCGCGATGCCACCACTCCCTCCATGGGCAAGGCCGGCACCTATCTTTTCGGCGGTCATGCGGCGGTTATCTACATGCGCATCCGCAAGGCGGGCGGCGGCGGCGACTTCATGCGCACCCAGCGCGTGCGCACGGTGCTGTCTACCCTCGCCGACCAGTGCCGCGAGATCACCTATGACGAAGCTCTCGCCCTGGTAGACAACGTGATGGCCAACACCACCCTCACCAACATGAACCTGGACGAAATGGTGCAGGCCATGGAGTACGCCTATGAGCTGCGCGGCTGCACCATTGAGGAGCTGCGCATCCCCCAGGACGGCGACGCATCCCCCATCAACTATGCCGGCATGTCCGTGCAGGAGATCGACTGGATCAGCAGCCGCGCCCATATGGACGACTTCCTCCAGAACAGCTTCCTCGTGCTGGACGACTGATCTTCTCCTATCCGTAATACTGCATCCGGAGGATACGCATGAAATGTCCCAACTGCGGTCAATGGAACCGCGCATCCCTGCCGCGCTGCCTCAAGTGCGGCTATTCCCTCGCGCAGGCCGACGCTTCCCTGCCCCAGTGGAAGACAACCCTGCACGAAGGCAAGGCCAAGGAGTACATCAGCGTGGATGAGGACGGCGACCTGAGCCAGGCCCCGGACGCCCGTGATCAGCTGGCCCGGGAAATGTCCGACCTGAAGCAGCGCAAGCGCGAAGGCATCCAGCATCAGCGCAGGCTGCGCCGTGAAAGCGCCGAACGCGGCAGCGCGCCTTCCTCCATGACGGTGCGCACTCATACCACCACGGATACCTTCTGGAACGTGGAGGATGATCCCCGCTCCACGGTGCGCATCAAGCGCGGCGGCGAGGATATCACCCCCGAAACGGGCGCGTCCCGCCGGATTGTCAACACGGACTGGCAGGACACCCGCTCCTATGATCCCCTGTGGGAGGAGACCGAGGGGCACGGCACATGGCAGCTGCCCCAGACCACCCAGCTGACCGGCAAGCTGCCCTCCCGTTCCCGGGGACTGAGGCGCATTGTGCGCGCGCTGACCTCCATTGTGATGGTCGCGGTGGTGGGACTGTGCATCTTCTTCGGCTACGAGTACTTCAAGGCCCGTCAGGCCGAGAAGAAGGAGGACAACCGTCCTACCGTCACCGCCTCCATGAAGGACGACCTTGCCGCGCATACCATCCTGATTCCCGGCGAGGACGGCCAGCAGATCTACATCCGTGAGCTGCACGCCTCCTACATCGTCACCGGCGGCTTCGCCACGGTGGAGATTGCCGACCATACCTGGTATGACGATCTGGTGGATTATGTGGGCGAAACCATGACGGTAACGCTGACCCCCTTCGTCAAGACTGCCAGCGGACGGCAGCAGCCCATGGATCTGATCCAGTACGACATCTCCATTCCTCTGAGCCCCATCACCCTGGACAGCCCCGACGGCATGCGCACCGAGGTGGCTACCGCTATGTACGCCATTGAGCTGACGGTGCGCCCCGGCTCCACCGTGACCATCAACGGCGAGGACGTGTCCGATACCGTGTCCTCCGAGGACGGCTCCTTCTCCTACAACGCCACGGTACAGCCCATCGGCGACAACGTGTTTGATATCCGCGTGCGCAGCCAGTACTGCCGCGAGAATCAGATGCTCCTGACCCTGTACCGCGAGCCGCAGGAGATCCCCCTTGACCTGTCGGCAGATACCTATACCTCCACCAACCTCAAGTCCATCGAGATCCGCGCCACCACCCTTCCCGGCGCGCTGGTAGAGGTGCTGACTCCCCACTCCGACCTGAACATCACCAACGTGGACTCCACGGGCGAGTTCTCCTTCATGGCGCTGTTCGACCATTACGGCGACAACACCATCACCATCACGTCCTCCTATCCGGGCAAAAAGACCTCCACGGTCAACTATGTGGTGTACTATGTGCCGGAGCCCAACATCTACACCCCCAAGGCCTGGCCGCTGAACGCCGCAGGCTATTCCGAGCTGCTGAGCAACATCACCGTCCGTGCCGAGCGCACCCAGATCTATGTGGCCTCGGGCACCATCCAGTACATGGTGAGCGACAAACCCCAGATGGCCGTGATGAACACCAGCGAGGACGGCAAGAGCCAGCCCGTACTGCTGGAGAACTTCACCAAAACAAAATGGGTGGTGGGCGAAAGCTACAATATCTACGCCGACGCCTACGGCACCTACAGCGGCATGCCGTGGCTGGCCGCCCGCTACACCTATCCCCGCTGATACGAGGAGGAACCCATGCTTGATCTGATCATCATCGGCTCCGGCCCCGCCGCCTGGAGCTGCGCCCTCACCGCCCGCCAGCGCAGCCTTAACTGCGCCGTAGTGGCCTCCGGCGCTCAAAACGGATGGCTGGCCCGTGCCGAGCGGGTGGACAATTATCCCGGCATGCCGAAGGTTTCCGGCGCGGAAATGCTGCGCGTGTTCCGCAGTCAGGCCGAGGCTGCAGGGGTGAGCGTTATCACCGGCGTAGCCCGGCAGGTGCAGTGTCTGGGCGACAGCTTCATGACGCTGATCGGCAACGATATCACCGAATCCCGCGCAGTGGTGCTGGCCATGGGCGCAGCCCGGCCCCGACTGCTGTCGGGCGAAGAAGAGCTGCTGGGGCAGGGCGTCAGCTGGTGCGGCACCTGCGACGGCATGTTCTACCGGGGGAAGGAAGTAGCCGTGCTTTCCGCCTGGCACGGCGGCGCAGAGGAGTACGACTTCCTGTCCCGCCTCGCCGCGAAGACGGATTATTACGTCCTCGCCCCTCATGAGATTCCTGCTCACATCCCGGTGCACGAAGGCAAGCCCCTGTCCCTTTCACGGGAGGGGAACCGCATCACCCTGACTACCGGCGAAGGCTCTGTACAGTATGACGGCGTGTTCGTCTTCCGTCCGGCCGTAGCCCCGGATCAGCTGCTGCCCGGCCTTGAAACGGACGGCGCGTTCATCGCGGTGGACAGGCACATGCGCACCGGCATGCCCCGCGTATACGCTGCGGGCGACTGCACCGGTCATCCGCTGCAGATTGCCAAAGCTGTAGGCGAAGGCAACGTCGCCGCCATATCCGCCGCGGAAGATCTGGCCGCCGGCCAATGACAAGGAGAATGCCTATGAAAAAGCTGCTTACCCTGCTGCTGGCGCTGCTGATGCTCATCTCCTCCGCCGCGGCTGATCCCCTGCCCCTTGGCGAACTGTCCGGCGTGTACTGCTTCCCCGAGGATTCGGATGAGGCAGCCGCCCAGTATGTGTACCGCTACAGCTACCCGCAGGTGGCTGCGGAGGACGATGCGGCGCTGACCATCAACGAGTTTTACCGTTATCTGGTGGAGGACGCCTTCGGCTTCGCCATCCCCATGGCGGTGGACGGGCTGGATCCCGCCTCGCCCATGCAGGCTGTGACCTCCATCACCAGCGAGATCACCTGCAACAACGGCGAATATCTGTCGGTGAAGGTGGTATCCGAGTCCATGACCGGCGCATCTGCATCGCAGGTGGTCAGCGGACATACCTTCTCCCTGACCGGCGGCAAGGCGGGTACGGTCACCAGCCTGCCCTACCTGCTGGGGATTCTGGAGCCCGGCGAGACCGACGAATGGCTGCTGGACCGCCAGACCAACAAGGCGGACGAGCTTGTCCGCTCGCTGGTGTGGGACGTGATCCAGGAGATGCTGGCCGGCGGCGCGTCCGACTGCTACGACGATTTGACCTTTGATCAGTTTGCTGCATGCTTCTATCCCGAAGAGGATTTCTACATGGACGCGGACGGCAATCTGGTGTTCTTCGTGCAGGAGGCCGTCATTGCCCCCGCCGCCTCCGGTGTGTTCTTCTTCCCCTTCTCTGTGGAGGAGCTTCTGGACGAGCTGTAACCAGAGGGCGCTGGTTGGAGACTCTGTCCCCGACCCCCCTTGCAGGAGACTCTGCCTCCTGCACCTCCGCCAGAGAGCACTGCGCTCTGGACTCTCGGCAGAGACTCTGTCTCTGCACTCTGCTTAAGGGTCTTCGACCCTTAAGAATCCCTTTTCCGCCGGCAGAGCCGCCGGGCGGTTTTGCACCATGATCGGAAAAAGCGCACAGGCATAGCCTGTGCGCTTTTGTGCTGGGGTCACGGCGGAGTCTTCGACTCTTTTCTTTACGGCTGCGCCGCGACGCGGGTGCGCGGCAGGTATCGCGGCAGCGTCGAAAAGGGGCGAAGCAGGCTATGCCTGCGACCCGGACGGTGGTACGGCGAAGCCGTGACGGAGGAATTGCTGCTTCTTGACCGCGCAGGCAGCAATTCTCCACAATGGGGATCGTCTGAAAGTGCGGCATGCAACCCCTCAGTCAGCCTTGCGGCTGACAGCTCCCCTTACACATGGGAGCCTTATCTGCCCCCCCAGCAGGCAAGACGGGTCGTACGTACCCCTCATCGTCAGCCAAGACGAGTCGCGGCGTGCCCCTCAACCGTCGATCCCGATGGGCGGATAAACGGGTCGAAGCCCCCCCACCTTGCTTTTTTATAGATCGAATCTGTCTTTGATTATCCGCGCCGCCTCCGCAGCGCTGACGTGCTCGTTCTCAATCCGCAGATAATTCTCCCACGGAATCTCTCCCGGAAGGCTTTCGCACCGGTAGCGCCGATCAGCTTCCAGCAGCCGCCGCTCCGATTCCTCCACGTTCCGCTTGGAGGGCTTGTGCTTCAGCCGGTTCTCCGTGGCGTTGCGCGTAAGCCTCACGTCTTGCGGTGCAACCAGCTCTACATGATAAAACTCCGTGCCGTACGGGCGGAAGATATCCTTCACGTGCTCCACATAGTCCCAGTCCTCCCGATGATCAAAGGCCATCATCAGCGTGAAAATCATCCCTTCGCTGCCCGATGCCGCAAACTCCTCAAAGATGACATCCCGGAGCCTTGCAATGGCTTTGGCATGAAAGCAGCCGAAGATCTCCAGCACCGGCTCGATGGTCATATGATTGTGAAACAGCCGCAGGCCGGTCAGCTTCATCAGCTCCTGACCCACGGTCATCTTGCCTGTCGCCGCGTCGCCGAGAATAAATACCAGCTTCATCCTCCCGCCCCCTCACAGCCGCCTGAACACGTCCAGCATGTGATGCGTCGCGCCCGTCATATCGCTGCGCTCACAGATCACAAAATGATAGTTCAGGTACCTTTCAAACATATCGTCGTCCATGGCGTCCACCGCATCGCGGATGAAATTCGTCGCCATGTCCGTGCCCACATAGTGCAGCCGCTCCACAGGGAAGCCCTCCATCAGCGCATCCACGTCCTCCCGGCGATACAGCTGGAACAGCTCCTCCGGCGTGGAGGCAGCCCTGAAGGTAACAGGATCCACCAGCTGCCGGTACCTGTCCTCCGCCAGCTTCCCCTTCTGGAAGCAGAACTGCACGATCGTCGCGTCATTATTGCAGTAGGCGGCAAAGACCACGCCGCCGCGCTTCGTCACGCGGATCGCCTCCGTCAGCGCCTGCTTCTGCTCCTTCTGCGTAAAGAGGTGGTACATCGGCCCCAGCAGCAGGGTGATATCATAGCGCTCGTCTTCGAAGGCAGACAGATCCAGTGCGTTGCCCTGCCGGATCGTCACCCTTTCCTCCGGAAGCATATTGCGGCGAAACACGTCGATATTGTGCTGCACCAGCTCTACCGCATCCACCTGATATCCCATCTGCGCCAGCGCATGGCTGTAGCGTCCCGTGCCCGCGCCGATTTCCAGTATCCGCATGCCCGGCTCCAGATACCGCTCCACATAGCGCATGGTGGTCAGGAATTCCACCAGCCCGTGGCGGGAGCGCAGACGCGCATCCTCGTCATAGGCACTGTAATAACCTGTAAGATGCTCCAGTGCGTTCATACCCTGCCTCCCGGTTCTGTTTTCATCATTGTAGCGTCCGGGCCGCGAGACTGTCAATAGTCTGGCGGTATACCCTGCAAATACACAGAGAATACAAGAATTACCCCCGTTTCCCCGGCCCTGCGGCCCTTGACATCCCCCGTGATGACAGTATAATAAGAGAATGTACGGTCATAACCGTACCCCCTGCCGCAGAAACGACAGGACACAGAAGCGGAGGCATGTTCCATGGAAATCAAGGTGACTCTTTCCCAGAATCTGAAGCAGAAACCCCAGGATGAATCCAAACTGGGCTTTGGCAAGATTTTTACCGACCACATGTTCCTGATGGACTATTATGAAGGCGAAGGCTGGATGAATCCCCGCGTGGAGCCCTATGCTCCCCTGAGCATGCCGCCTGCCGCCACCGTGCTGCATTATGGTCAGGCCATCTTCGAAGGTATGAAGTGCTACCGCCGGGAGGACGGCGGGCTGCAGCTGTTCCGCCCTGAGCAGAACATGGCCCGCATGACCCGCTCCGCCCAGCGCATGGGCATGCCTGCGCTGAACGAGGAGGCCGCCCTGGAGGGCCTGAAGAAGCTGCTGGAGATTGAGAAGGACTGGGTGCCCCACAGCGAAGGCACCAGCCTGTACATCCGCCCCTTCATGATCGCCATGGACGAGATGCTGGGCGTGCACGCCGCGCATCACTACCTGTTCATGATCATCCTCTCCCCCGTGGGCGCCTACTACGCCGAGGGCCTGAAGCCCGTCTCCATCTATGTGGAGGATTCCTATGTGCGCGCAGTGCGCGGCGGCGTGGGCTTTACCAAGTGCGCAGGCAACTACGGCGCATCCATCCTGGCGGGCGAGGTGGCTGCAAAGCGCGGCTACTCCCAGGTATTGTGGCTGGACGGCGTGGAGCAGAAGTACGTGGAGGAAGTGGGCGCCATGAACATCATGTTCGCCTACGGCAACAAGATCGTTACCCCCATGCTCAACGGATCCATCCTGCCCGGCATCACCCGTGATTCCATCATCACCGTGGCCCGTCAGCTGGGCTACGAGGTCAGCGAAGAGCGCGTGGCCATCGAGGATATCTTTGCCGATATCAAGTCCGGCAAGCTGACCGAGGCCTTCGGCACCGGCACGGCCGCCGTCATCAGCCCCGTGGGCCATCTGTGCTGGAAGGACGAGGTCGTCACCCTCAACAACAACGAGATCGGCCCCGTGGCTCAGCAGCTCTACGATACCCTGACCGGCATCCAGTGGGGCAAGCTGGAGGACAAGAATAACTGGATTACCAAGCTGTAATGAACCCGCCGCCCACCCTTTGCGGCGGGTGAGGAGGATCAATGCTGCGCGAAAGCTTTATTCACACCCCCACCTGGATTGACAAGACCATGACCGGCATCCGCGAGCGGCAGCTGGAGGCCTGTGTCAAGAGGGTGGAATCCCTGCCGGATTTCGGCCTGTTCAGCGGCTGTACGGACAAAAACGTGGAGCAGCTTTACGCCGTCTCCTACGACGCGCAGGAGGAACGGCGCCCTGCGGAGCTGATTACCACCGCCGCGCTGCGCAGGCGCGTGGCTTCCCGCCTGAGCGCGGAGGCGGCGCTGCTCTCCCCTGAGGAGTATGCGCTGGCGGACAGGCTGATCGTCTTCGGCGGCGAGTGTCTGGTAGTCGGCTATGATGAAACCGACGCTGCCGAGTCGCTTGTCCGCCGCCTGTGGTGCACCATCACCCGCCAGGACGATCTGATCCAGCTGCATATGCCGCCGGAGCTGCTGACTCCCCTGACGCTGCTCTTCGCCTCCCCGGAGCATGAGGAGCTGCGCAGCAAGCTTTACCGGTTTGACGCAACGGTGCGCGGGCTTCTGTATATCGGCGGGCTTCTGCATTATCACGAGCCCCTGCACCGGCTGATGAACGACGTACTCCGCGGCACCTACGCCGAGGATGCGGTGCTGGCCATGCGCTTTCTGCGCTGCGCCTACGACTATACCTACGACCGCCGGGGCGACATGCTTTTGCTGCACCCCGGTCTGGCCGAGCCTGAATGCCTGCTGAAGGGCCTGAGCTCATCCGGCTTTGTGTGCCAGTACTCCCCTGCCGATCTTCAGGGCGCGGTGGGCGGCATTCTCCCCGAAGAGGAGCCGCTGGCCGATATGATGTACGGCCTGCTGGTGGATGCAGTCCGCCCCGGCCTGACGGAGGATCAGGTAGTAGACGATCTGCGGATGCTGGCCAAGCAGGGCGTTTCCCTGCAGGCTATGAACGAGGTGCTGTCCTCCATGCTGGCAGTGCTTCCCACTTCCCGCATGCTGGACGGCGTAAAACAAATCTACCGGCAGACGCCGCGCTGGGGCGCGCTGCGCTCCGCCATGGTGCAGTAAAATGGCATTGTATACATTGGTTGTGGAATCTTCGGCGGAGGGGCAGCGCATTGACGCGTGCCTCCGCCGTTTTATGCCTGAAATTCCCCAGAATGTGCTGCGGGAATGCTTCCGCCGCCGTGACGTGAAGCTGGACGGCAGGCGTGTGAAACCAGACGTGCGGGTATCCGCCGGACAGACGGTGCAGGTGTACTGCATGGAGCAGAGCGCCCCCGCCGTGGACGTGGTGTACGAGGACGCGGACGTGCTGCTGATCAACAAGCGGGCAGGCGTGTCCGTGGAGCCGGACGAAAAGGGCGGCGTATCCCTGGTGGAACTGGCTCACCGGTACCTGAAGACAGCCGATCCCGCCGCTCTTCCTCCCCGACCCTGCCACAGGCTGGATAACCAGACCTGCGGTCTGTGCCTGATGGCGAAAAATCCCCGGGCGGAGGATATCCTCCTGCAATGCTTCCGCGACCGCACCATGGACAAGCGGTATATCTGCCTTATCCGCGGCATGATGAAGCCCCCCGCCGCCACCTGCCACGCATGGCTGATCAAGGACGCCAGAGCCGCGCAGGTCACGGTGCTGGATCACAGCGCGCCGGGGGCCCGACCCATCGTCACCGAGTATGAGACCGTCGAAAGCGGCCCCGTCAGCCGGCTGCGGGTGCATCTGGTTACCGGACGCACCCATCAGATCCGCGCTCACATGGCCGCGCTGGGGCATCCGCTGCTGGGTGACGACGTGTACGGCGACCGCGCCTTCAACCGGGCGCAGAAGGTGCAGGGCAAGCTGATGCTCTGCGCCGCCTCCCTCACCATGGAAACCGGAGGTCAGCTTCCCCAGCTGGACGGCAAAAAGTTCGAAATCCGGTGTCCCTTCTGACGCTGCATCAAAGAAAACCTCCTGCCAGCTGGGAGGATGGAAAGGAAGGAGTTATCCTTCACTTTGCACCACAGAAATACCGAAACAGCAAGCCCGCCAAGGCTTGCTGTTTCTTGTTCTGCGTGATAGAATGAAAGCGACAAACTTGAATTTGTAGGTGAGTATATGAAAAACTTATATATAGTCGGTGGAACAATGGGAGTTGGAAAAACCGCCGTCTGTCAGCAACTTAAAATGAATTTATCAAATAGTGTGCTTCTTGATGGTGACTGGTGCTGGGAT
>JAFURI010000117.1 GCA_017471885.1 Clostridia bacterium
AAAGCTGCTGAGCTTGTAGTTGATGTCAGGATAGCTGCTGCCCGTCTCAATCGTAAAGAAATCAAGGAAATTGTCCTTGCTCAGCGGCACATAGCCGTATACAGGCGTTGCCGTGGGAGCGGCTGTGGGGACAGCGGTGGGCGCGGCAGAAGGTTCGGGAGCGCCCCGGGTAATCAGATACGCCCCGTCCTCCATGGTATAGTCCACATTGCAGGTATTCAGGAACGCCTGGAGCGGCACATACACCACGCCGTTGATCAGGACAGGCGGCAGATACGCGCCTGTATCGTCAAAGAAGGCAGCGCGCACACCGCCTACGTTCACCGCCAGCGTGGACGCATCTGCCGTCACGTCCAGCTGCAGGCTCTCGCCCGTAGCGACGGCAGGAACGTACACCAGCCCGTTTTCTTCCATCACAGGCAGATAGGCTCCGGTCTCGTCAAAAAACGCGGTGCGCACGTCGTTGATCATGACGGGCGTGTTGGTCTGCACAGGCTCCGCCAGCGTAAGGACGCTCGTCATCAGAAGAAGAATTGCCAGGATAAGGGCTGCCAGCTTATTATGCTTCATAGGCTACCTCCGAGTGGATTTGATTCTATTCTACCGCAACTCCGATGGTAAATCAACACAGGCTTTTCAGTTGTCCGCCAGAAAGGCACAGGAGGAGCGTGCAAATCACATTGACACGTCGTCTCCGGAAGAAATATAATATCCTCAACACTATTCCGTCATGGAATCTGCAGGGGATGAATGCATTGAAATTTACCATCGGCGCCTACTATCTTGCACCGTACGCTTCGACGCCGGAGCATGTAAAGGATCTGGCTGAATGCGGCATCGACGTGGTTGTCAACATGCGCAACGACCGCGCTGCGCTGGATCTGCTCCAACAGAGGGGCGTGAGAGCCATCGTCAGCGGAATTGTTCCGGGCTGGTTCGGCGGAGACGGCAGCAATGCGGGTTCCATGAGCGAAAAGAATCCGCTTTACCGCTACGAGGAAGCGGCTGCACGGTTTGAGGATCATCCGGCAATCGTCGGCATTGACGCTGGAGACGAACCCTCCTCCGAGGATTTCGCCCACTACGGCAGGGTGATCGATACGATTCAGACGCGATTCCCGGATAAGACGGCGTACCTGAACATCTATCCCAGCTACGCGGTAAAGGGCAGCAATACGCCGCAGGAAATCGCCCGTCAGCTTGGCGCAGACAGCTACGGCGAATATATCAGCCGCTACGTCAGTCAGGTTCATACGCCCTATATCTGCTTTGACTACTATCTGTATTCCGCAGATCTTCCGGGGCTGTACGAAAGCCTGACGACTGTTTCACAGGCGTGCCGGCAGCATGGCAGAAGCATGTGGATGGTGCTTCAGGTCAATTCGCATCGGCCTGAGGTCTTCGTCAGCGAAAGGCAGCTTTGGTTCCAGGGCAGCTGCGCGCTTGCCTTCGGCGCACGGCGGATCATCTGGGCCTGCTACTGCGCGGGGTGGTGGTACAACCACGTGCTTGACCGTCAGGGCTGCAAGACGGAGCAGTACGACAAGCTTCGCCGCGTCAATGCGGGCCTGCACCGTCTGGGCGAAAACTGTATGCGCTACCGCCATGCTGACACGAGCTTCATCGGCAGCTTTACGCAGGAAGAGCTGCGCGGCGCGCGCCTTGAGCCGCTCACCACGCTCAGCACAGACTGTTTCCATGGTCTGCATGCCGACGGCGCAAAGCTGCTGGCAGGGCGAATGATTCCCCGGGACGGTTCGGCAGGCGAAGCGCTTTTCCTTGCCGCAGCGGATGATCCCCAGGGACTGGAGATCAGGGAACACCGCGTATGGTTTGAAAGTCCCTGCACCATCCGCGCCATTGGAAAGGACGGGGACGTGACCGTGGAGCGCCACGAAAACGGACTGTATTCTGTAAAGCTGGAAACCTGTCAGGGAATTCTGCTGACGGCACAATAAAAAATGACCGCGCCCGGTTTTATCCGGAGCGCGGCCTTTTTTGTTCTGATTATCTGACGGAATCCATCGCCAGCTTGGCTGCACCGTAGATACCTGCGTCGTTGCCCAGCTGTGCCAGACCGATCTGTGCCTTGCGGCCGAACAGCGTCGGCAGCGCATCGTAGTGCCTTCGGACCGTATCCAGCAGGTACTCGCCCGCCCTGGAAACTCCGCCGCCGATAATGAACGTCTCGGGATCCAGCGTGTTGGTAAGCATAGCCATGCTCTTGCCAAGGAAGTACATGCAGCGGTCAAACGCCGCCGCAGCCAGCGCATCGCCGGCCTTTGCCGCATCCACCACGTCGCGGGCAGTAATCGTCTCAAGACTGCGGAGCACGGACGCATCCTCACGCTCTGCCAGCATATTGCGTGCGTAGCGCACGATTCCCGTAGCGGAGGCGATCTGATCCAGGCAGCCATACTGTCCGCAGTTGCAGGGGAAGGTCTCGTCGGGATCAACCACCACATGGCCGAACTCGCCGCCCAAACCGCCCTCGCCGTAGATCATGCGGCCGTCGATGATGATGCCGCCGCCCACGCCTGTGCCCAGCGTGATGAGAATCAGGCTGCGCGCACCATTTCCTCCTCCCTTCCAGTATTCGCCCAGCGCCGCCATGTTTGCGTCGTTGGCTGCGAAAACAGGAACGCCGTGGAGCAGCGCGGCCAGCTCGCGGGCGGGGTTGATGTCGGCCAATCCAAGATTGACGCACCGTGTCACATGGCCGCCGTGCTGCACGGGACCAGGGATACCCACACCCACGGACAGCACATTCTCCGTCCCGGAGGCATAGCGCTCAATCTCCGCTGCCACCGAGGGCAGAAGGTGCGACGCGCCGTCAGTACGGTCGGAAGGAATTTCCCACTTGTCCACCAGTACGCCGCTGTGGTTGAACACACCGAACTTGGTGGCAGTACCGCCTATGTCAACGCCAAAATAGTACTTTTCCATAGCTTATCTCCAGTCGAGGAAAAATCAGGGCTGCTTGCCGATGTAAGCCAGGATACCGCCGTCCACATACAGGATGTGGCCGTTGACGAAATTGGAAGCGTCGGAAGCCAGGAACACAGCGGGGCCGCCCAGATCGTCAGCCTCGCCCCAACGCTCGGCAGGAGTCTTGGCGATGATGAACTGATCGAAGGGATGACGGCTGCCATCGGGCTGGATCTCACGCAGGGGCGCAGTCTGGGGAGTGGCGATGTAGCCGGGTCCGATGCCG
>JAFURI010000118.1 GCA_017471885.1 Clostridia bacterium
ATTCACGCTGGCGCTGCCGTCAGCGTACACCTCCACCGTCACGCTGCCGGAGCTGATCAGGTCATAACCCTCGTAGCTGCGGGCATTGGCGGTGTAAGGCTGGCCCTCGGTAACAGTCACGGTTTCGCCTTCATTGATCACGCCGTCGTCGGACACATACTGGATGGCGATATCAGCGGTCTTCGGAGGCACATACGCCTTCTGATACTGGAACACCACAGGGTTCACGTTGGCGCTGCCGTCAGAGTAGACCTCCACCGTCACGCTGCCGGTGCTGATCAGGTCATAACCCTCGTAGCTGCGGGCATTGGCGGTATAGGGCTGGCCCTCGGTGACGGTCACAGTTTCGCTTTCATTAATCACGCCGTCGTCGGACACATACTGGATGGTCACGCTGGCCACGGCAGGTTCGGGCCGGGGCTGAGAAGGCGTATCCGCCTGAGTGGAAATGTACAGACTATAGGCGGCCACATTTGCGCCGGAGGCGTCCATGGCCAGAATGGTCACAGGCGTCACGCTGCCGTCGATGGTTCCGCCTGCGTCAGCAACGCCCGTCAGCACGTCGCCGTTGGGCGTGGTATAGGTATACTGACCGCCGGGATCCGTCACGGACAGAGTCATTCCCTGTGCCATGGCTTCAGGCGTAACCCTGACCCAATAGGCCGGCTGATCGCTCCAGCTGACAGGATAAGCCGCGGCAGACACAGGATTTCCCGCGCCGTCGGTCCAGCTCAATGTCACGGCCAGACTCTGCCAGTCCGCCAGTGCCGGAAGGGTAAAGCTCCCCAGCAGCATCATCACCGTCAGCACAAGGGCCACAAGGCGCTGCCAGCGCTTTTCGCCTGCGTATGTCATGGATGAAAACCTCCTCCAAACAAGTTCATGATTGGTATCTATTATTGTATAACGCGCCGGGCTCCCTTGTCAATGAAGAGAGGCTGGCACATCGTGGCGATTTTGGTCGTCAGGCAGGAATTCCCCCTTCCCTGTCGAACCCTCCAAACAGTACGCCCGACATTGAATTACAAGGAGGCCTGCGCCATGAACGATATCCAGCTGACCGAAACCTTCCTTTCCGGCGAAGTGGTTTTCCCCGGAAAGATCATCCGCCTTGAGCACTGGCAGGTAGCCCTGCCCAACGGTGAAAAGGCTCTGCGCGAGGTAGCCTGCCATCCCGGCGCATCCGCCGTGGTCGCCATTGACGACGAGGGGCAGATCATCCTGGTGCGCCAGCACCGTATCGCCGTGGGAAGGCTGACGCTGGAAATCCCCGCCGGCAAGCTGGACAGCGCTGACGAGGATCCCTTCCTGTGCGCACAGCGCGAGCTCTCCGAGGAGACCGGCATGACCGCCTCCCACTGGCAAAAGCTCACCGTGCTGGAAACCACCCCTGGCTTCTGCAACGAGCGCATCCACCTGTACCTTGCCACGGGTCTGAGCCAGCACGAATCCCATCCCGATGAGGACGAGTTCGTGTCCGTGTCCCGCATGCCCCTGAAGGACGCCGTCGCCCGTGTGATGGACGGCACCTTCCGCGACGGCAAGACCGCTCTTGGCATCATGATGGCAGCCGCAGCAAAGGGTGTTTCTGCCTAATCAACGAACCGGGCGCGTGTTTCCATCCCGTCCTTTGTGATCAATATTACAAAAATATTTCATTTTCGCACTGCAGGAGCGCATACCATTCTGTCAGGAAAGGAGCGTGACGTTCCGTGTCCTCCGGTTACAAGGTATTCCTGATTCTGATGACGCTGGTGCTGCTTTTGGGCATCGCCGTGCTGATCTATGGGCTGACCTATCCTTCCGCCCTGCCCCGGCTGACGCCCCGGGACGTGTACGCCTTCGGGTATATGAATCATGGGTGACAAACGCGGGCTGCTCGGCGCGCTGTCCCTGCGGGAGCTGCTGACCCCGCCCCGCACCCCGGCCGATATCTTTTCCAACCTTCCCGTTTTGCAGACGGAGAGACTGACCCTGCGCCCCATGTCCATGCGGGACGCTGCGGATATCTACGCATACTCCCGTGATCCGGAAGTAGCGCGGCACGTGCTGTGGGACGCACACCAGTCGCTGAACGACAGCAAGGCCTATCTGCGCTATATCATGAAGCAGTACCGGGACGGCACGCCCTCCAGCTACGGCATGGTGCTGAATGCCACGGGCCGGCTGGTGGGCACCATCGGATTCATGTGGTACAGTCCGGAAAACCGCGCCGCCGAGGTGGGCTACAGCCTGGCCCGCAGCCTGTGGAACAACGGGCTGATGACCGAGGCCCTTCGCGCCGTGCTGGAGATGGGCTTTCTGGAATTGGATCTGCACCGGATCGAAGCACAGCACGAAACCGTGAACCCCTCCAGCGGACGTGTGATGCAAAAGTGCGGCATGAAGCACGAGGGCCGGCTGAGGGGCCGTGTGCTGAACAAGGGCCGCTATGTGGACGTGGAGCTTTACGCCATCCTCCGCGAGGACTGGGACAGACTCCGCCGTCCGTGACACGCGCACAAAAGGATCCTTCCGAATAACGGAAGGATCCTTTTTATCCCGGATTACTTGTATTGCTTCATCCTGCGCTCGAAGACCTCGGGCCTTGCCACGGAGTAACCGAAGAAGCCCAGCACCTCCGCCGTACGCTGATACACGCCGTGGTTGTAGGCGATCAGCCCCGCCTTTTCCAGATGCAGGGAACCGTCCTCCGCAAAGAGGTCGTCACGAACCTGCACACCTACCACCTCGCCGATGAACATATCATGGCTGCCCAGCTCCAGCACCTGACGCACCTTGCAGGCCAGATAGGCCGGACACTGGGCGATGGCGGGAGCATGCTCCAGATTCAGCGCGGGCATGGCGGTCAGGCCGCACTTTTCGAATTTGTCCATGTCCCTGCCGGACTTTACGCCGCAGAAGTCGCAGGCCTTCGCCGTGGCCTCATCCACCAGATTCACCACAAACTCGCCGGACTCGCTGATCAGCTGATGGCTGTAGCGACACTTGCGCACGCTGACGGACACCATGGGCGGGTCGGAATTCACCGTACCTGCCCAGCCGATGGTGATGATATTGGGCTTGTCCTCCTCCTTCAGGCCCTTGCAGGATACCATTACCGCAGGCACGGGGGCCAGCAGCGTGCAGGGGTCAAACGTACGAAACTTTTCCATGCTTTTCTCTCCCGTTCTTGATGCATTACTGCAAATAGTGTACAATAGACAGGCAGATCCTGTCAAGAAGACGGATAAGGAGTGTATCAACCATGACTGTACTGATGCAGGTGCTGACGCTTTTCGCCCTGATGCTCTGCGGCCTGATCGCCGTGAAGACAAAGCTGATGGACGACCGGGCTATCGGCATGATCAATACCTTTCTGCTGAATTTCGCGCTGGTGGGCCTGATTATCGCCAAAATGCAGCAGGACGCCAGCCCTGAGCTGCTCCATGACCTGACGTGGATGTTCGTTCTTTCCTGCCTGTTCATGGTGCTGGGCGGCGTGGTGGCCGACCGTCTCTTTATCCGCGAAAGCCACGACCGGCGTGCGGTGCTGATCAGCCTGAGCATGATCAGCAACTGTGCGTACATGGGCTATCCGCTGATCACCTCCGTCATGGGCGGAGAAGCGCTGATCTACGCCGTGGTGTTCACAGCCGCGTTCAACCTTGTATCCTGGACGCTGTGCGCCTACTATTTCGGCGGCAGGGAAGCCATGCAGCCCCGCAAGCTCCTTCGCACGCCCACGCTGATTGCGGTGTTCATCGGCCTTGTGCTGTTCCTTACCGGATGGCGGCTGCCTCAGTTCATCAACAATGCGCTGGACGCGCTGGGCAACACCACCACGCCGCTGGCCATGTTCGTCATCGGCGCGCGGCTGATCACCCTCCGGCCCCGGCATCTCAGGGACAGGAACCTGCTCATCGCCTGCGCCCTGCGGCTTGTGATCCTTCCCGCCTCGGTGCTGCTCCTGCGTCTGACTCCCCTGTCCCCTGTGCTGATCAACGCGCTGTACCTGTGCGTGGCTATGCCCGGCGCCGCCATGACTGCCCTGCAGGCGGATCTCTACCATTGCAACACCGCTCTTGCGTCCCGTGCGGTCGCGCTGAGCACCGCCATGTCGCTGGTCACCATCCCCGTGATGGTGGCGCTGATGTGATTGCTCCGCTGCAGCTTCATGATGCCGCTTTTCCTTCAGATTGCAACATTATCACCGGAACTGTCCGGATTTCCATAAAGGAGGTCTTCCATGCGCTACCGGGGCCGTCACCGGAAAACCAACTACTCTGGCATCCTGCTGCGCGCAACCATGCTTGCGCTGCTGCTGTTTATGCTGATTTACCCCTTCTGGGAGCCGCATATGCTGCAGGTGGAGAGCGTGACCCTGACCCATGAGGATCTTCCTGCCGATATCGGCCAGCTGCGGATCGTATACCTCTCCGATATCCATCAGGGCTCCTTCTTCTCCCAGAAGCGTACCGACGAGCTGGCCAAGCGCGTCAACGCCCTCAACGCGGATCTGGTGCTGCTGGGCGGCGACTACGCCGAGGACAGCGACGGCGCGGTGGAGTTCTTCTCCAACCTGCCCAATCTGCACGCCCGCTACGGCGTGTACGCCGTTATGGGCAACCATGATCGTACCGTACCGGAAAGCAATCTGCAGCTGATGAAGACCGTCATGGTTTCCCGGGGCGTGACCCCCGTGGTCAACGACGTGATTCCCGTGCGCATCGGCGCCAGCAACATCTACATCGCCGGCATTGACGACGTGAACACCGGCTGGCCGGATCTTTCCGGCGTAGCCTCCCGGGTCAGGGACAAGGATTACGTCATCTTCCTCTCCCACAGCCCGGAGATCGTCTCCGACGCGCTGAAGGCCGAGGATATGAACGGTCGCCGCAACTGGTTTGATCTGGGCCTGTACGGCCACACCCATGGCGGACAGATCGCGCTGGTGGGGCAGTATCTGGGGATCTCCAAGGTAGAGCCCCGCTATGAGCAGGGCTGGATTGTGGAAAACCGCATTGATATGCTCATCAGCCGGGGAGTAGGCACCTCGGTGCTGCCCGTCCGCATCGGGCGGCCTCCGCAGATTCATCTGATCACCGTGAAGTCCCGCTGATCACCACACGCTGTTCCAGCTCAAACGGTTCAAATCGCCAATCCGCACGGCTTCCTCCTCCAGCTCCACACAGGCCTGCACGCAGCCGGCCCCATCCCTTTCGCTGACGCTCGCTTTCGCCCTGCGCAAAGCCAGCGTCAGCGCTTCTGTTTCCTCATGGTTGAGGATCACATGCAGCCACGCAGCCGTTTCCCGCCAGCTTTCCAGATAGGCCTGCGCCGTTTCCTCCGCCCGCTGCCATGAGCCCGCCTGCGCCAGCGTGCGTATCTCCGCCGCTGCGGACACATACCGTGCGCTGATTTCATCCGAAGCCTGCGCGCACCACAGCCCCAGCGCCAGCGATACAATCAGCAGCGCCGATGCGATTGCCATGCTTGTCCGCATTTTACCACCCCGCCTGCTTCTCCGTCATTACCTGACGGAGAAGCGTTTTTTCGCTCCCCTTGCCCTGACAAAGCAGCTGTCCGCCTGTATTCAGGCACATGAACAGTATTTTTTCCTCGTCCGCAAAGCCCAGCTCCCGCACCTGCCTGTGCAGCCATTCCCGGCTCAGTCCTCCGCGCTGAAGATTGCCGCTCTGTATTCTGCCGTCCAGAATCAGGGGCAGCGGCAGCCCCTCCGGCGGCGGCTTCAGCTGCATATCCTGCGGCGTTACGGGACGAAATCGCGATTTTGGGAACACCGTCACATGCCCCGCCGTTTCCAGCACCGCGGTACCCACCTCCGACGGATCCAGTATTCCGCCGCTGCGCAGCGCCTCCATCAGGTCGCTGAGGGTCATGGACTGCTTGCGCATCTGCTTTTCGCAGATCACGCCGTTGCGGATCAGCACCGTAGGCTTGCCGCAGATCACGCCCCTGATTCGCTCGCTGCGCATGCAGACTGCCGTCATGATCCCGTGGCAGACGATCAGCGCCGCCATGGGCAGCAGTCCGTAGAGCAGGGGCGTATCCGCGTCGTCTATGGGCGTGGCAGCCATTTCGGCGATCATGATGACCACCACCATTTCGTAGGGCTGCAGCTGTCCTACCTGCCGCTTGCCCATCAGCCGCATGGACGTAACCGCCGCGGCAAAGAGTATCACCGAACGTATAAATACAGTCAGCATCGCTTTCTCCTCCGCTGCTATCCTGCCCGAAGGCATCGCATCCCATGCACAGAGGACAGAGCATGACAATTTCATCCCCCTGCCTTTTCATTCGCCGCCGTATGTGCTATAATGATGGTAACTGGTTTTCGCGTTTCCTGAAAAAATACATATGGAGGTACATCACATGCGCCGTATTCTTTCCCTGTTCCTGTGCATTGCCGTCCTTTTCTGCGTTTCCCCCGCCCTGGCTGACGATTCCGCCGCCCACCACACCGCCGTACTTGCCATGCTGGACGCCAACAACTACCGCTACACCCTGGCCGAGGGCGACAACGGCGTCAATGCAGAATTCACCATCAGCAGCAAGATGGAAGACGTCAACGTGTGGATCTTCTCCCACGACCTGTGCATCCGCTACTACAGCGACTTCAATCAGGAAGTGCCTGCGGCCTACCGCGACGAGATGTCCCGTCTGCTGACCCTGATCAACAAGGATATAGACCGCGGTCTGTTCTACATGGATTACGAGACCGGTCTGATCGGTCACCGACTGGACGTGTATCTCTACGGCGTAACACCCTCCCAGCATCTGCTGGAGCAGGCGCTGTACGTCACCGTCAACCGCGCCGAGCGTTATGGCGATCTGATCCTGAGCGTGATGGACGGCTCCTCCACCGCACAGGCAGCCTTTGCCGCCTACAAGGCCGCCCAGGAGTAACCCTGTACCGTCGCATCTTCCGCCGCCCCGCGAGGGCGGCTTTTTTTCTGCTCCCTCATCGTATTCCTTGCAGGTTTCGCGCCGATATGGTACAATAACGGATGGTATATTATGCTCTTTTCAAAGGAGTCGAAATCCTGATGAATGAAACGCGTATCTCGGTGGAGAACGTCACCTTCACCTATGATGAAGCCCCTGAACCCGCGCTGCGCGGTGTGAATACCGCCGTGCGCACCGGCGAGTTCCTTGCCGTGCTGGGGCATAACGGATCCGGCAAGTCCACGCTGGCCAAGCTGCTCAACGCCCTGTACGTCCCGCAAGAGGGGCGCGTGGTGGTCTGCGGCATGGACACCGCCGACGAAAACAACCTCTGGCAGATCCGCCAGCAGGCGGGTATGATCTTCCAGAACCCGGACAACCAGATCGTCGCCACCGTGGTGCGTGAGGACGTGGCCTTCGGTCTGGAAAACATGGGCGTACCCACGGCGGAGATGCCCGGCAGGATTGAATCCGCCCTGTCTGCCGTGCGGATGAACGCCTTCGCCGAGGCAGCGCCCCATATGCTGTCCGGCGGTCAGAAGCAGCGCGTCGCCATCGCCGGTATCCTTGCCATGGAGCCCACTGTGATTATTGCCGACGAGGCCACCGCCATGCTGGATCCCTCCGGCCGGGCGGAGGTGCTGGACACCGTCCGCCGCCTCAACCGGGAGAAGGGCATCACCGTGGTGTGGATCACCCACTTTATGGAGGAAGCCGCACAGGCGGACCGCATTGTGGTGGTTAGCGGCGGCGAGATCGTCCTTGCAGGCACGCCCCGGGAGGTCTTCCCGCAGGTGGAGCGCATGCGCGAACTGCATCTGGACGTCCCCCACATGACAGATCTGGCGCAGGAGCTGCGCCGGGGCGGCATGCCCCTGCCCGCAGACGTACTGACTGTGGAAGAAATGGCCGAGGAGGTGTGCAAGCTGCTATGCCCATCCAAGTAAAGAACCTGACTCACACCTACTCCGAGGGCAGCGCCTTTCAGGCCACAGCCATCCGGGACGTGAACCTGACCATTGAAGACGGCGAGTTCGTATGCGTGGTGGGTCATACCGGCAGCGGCAAGTCCACGCTGGTGCAGCACCTGAACGGCCTGCTCAAGCCCACCTCCGGTCAGATCCTTGTGGACGGCGAGGACATGTTCGGCGACGGCGTCAACAAGCGCAGCATCCGCCAGAAGGTGGGGCTGGTATTCCAGTATCCCGAATACCAGCTGTTCGAGGAAACCGTAGCGAAGGATATCGCCTTCGGCCCGAAAAACCTGGGCCTGAACGCCGATGAAATCGACCGCCGCGTCCGCAAGGCCATGGCGCACGTGCATCTGGACTACGACAAATATGCCGACCGCAGCCCCTTTGAATTGTCCGGGGGACAGATGCGCCGCGTCGCCATTGCCGGCGTGCTTGCCATGGAACCCAAGGTGCTGATTCTGGACGAGCCCACCGCAGGACTGGATCCCCGAGGCCGCGACCGCATTCTGGGTATGATCCGCGATCTGCACGCCAAGGGCGGGGTCACCGTGGTGATGGTCAGCCACAGCATGGACGACGTGGCCAGCCTCGCCACCCGCATGGTAGTCATGAGCAAGGGCACGGTGGTTGCCACCGGCACGCCCCGCGAGATCTTCCGTCAGGCGGACATGATGCGCTCCATCGGCCTGGGCGTACCCGAAGCCGCACGGCTGTGCGCCATGCTGCGACAGAAGGGACTCAATCTGCCCGAGGATCTGTATACGCAGGAGGAGCTGCAGCAGGCGCTGCTTCAGCTGTGGAAGGAGGCGAAGCAGGCATGATGAAGAACATGACCATGGGTCAGTTCTATCCCGTGGACAGCTTCGTCCACCGTCTTGATCCCCGGATGAAGCTGATCCTCACCGTGGTGATGATCGTCGCCGTTTTCATGGTGCAGGGCCTTCTCGGCTATGCGCTGGTACTGGGCTTTGTGTATCTGGCGTCGAAGAAGGCCAGCATTCCCTTCAAAATGCTGCTGGGCGGCCTGAGACCCCTGCGCTTCATCCTGATCCTTACCTTTGTGATCAATCTGTTTTTCAACAGCGGAACCAATGTGCTTGTGAAGCTGGGCTTCATCACCCTGACCATGGAAGGCGTATCCACCGCCGTGCACTACACGCTGCGTCTGGCCTTCCTTGTGCTGGGCACCTCGCTCCTGACGCTGACCACCTCCCCCGTCTCTCTGGCGGACGCCATCGAGCTGCTCTTCAGCCCGCTGCGCCGCTTCCATTTCCCCGCTCATGAGCTGGCGATGATGATGACCATAGCCCTTCGCTTCATCCCCACGCTGCTGGAAGAGGCGGACAAGATCATGAAGGCGCAGATGGCCCGCGGCGCAGACTTCGAGTCCGGCAATCTGATCGCCCGCGCCCGCGCCATGGTGCCTCTGCTGGTGCCGCTGTTCGTCAGCGCGTTCCGCCGTGCGGGCGATCTGGCTATGGCGATGGAGTCCCGCTGCTACCGCGGAGGCGAAAACCGCACCAGGCTGCGCGTGCTGAAGATTACGAAGAACGACTATCTCGCAGCCGCAGCGGTCTGCGCGCTGGTGCTGCTGATTGCAGCGGAGGGCTTGATTCTGTGAGCGAAACAGCACAAAACCCTCTGCGCCGGATCCTGCTGACCATTGAATACGACGGCACCAACTACTCCGGCTGGCAGCGGCAGTATAACGGTCTGGCCGTGCAGCAGGTACTGGAGGAGGCTTTGACAAAGGCCTGCGGCGAGAGCATCACCGTCACCGGCGCCAGCCGCACGGACGCAGGCGTGCATGCGCTGGGTCAGGCCTGTCACTTCGATACCCGCAGCCGCATTCCTCCGGAGAAATATCCCTTCGTGCTCAACACCATGCTTCCCCGGGATATCCGCGTCCACACTGGGCGCGAGGTTCCCGCGGAGTTTCACGCCCGGTTCATGACCGGGAAAAAGACCTACACCTACCGCATCGTCAACAGCCGCCACGGCAGCGGCATCCGGCGCAACACCCATGTGCACGTGCCGGTGCCCCTGGACACCGCGCCCATGCTCCGCGCCGCGCAGACACTACTGGGCACCCACGATTTCGCGGCCTTCCAGGCCTCCGGCGGCACGGCGAAGACCACCGTACGCACCATGCACAGCGTGAATCTGACCCGCCAGGGAGACGAAATTGTCTTTACCATCGAGGGCGACGCCTTCCTGTACAACATGGTGCGGATCATCGCCGGCACGCTGATCGAGATCGGCCACCGCCGCCGCGGGGAGGACGCCTTCCTGCAGGCCTTCGATACGCTTGACCGTCTTGCACTGGGCGTGACCGCTCCGCCCCACGGTCTGGAGCTGACCAAAGTGCACTATACCGACAAAGCGCTTGCCATGCCTGAAGCTATCCGCTGGCACGAGGACTGACCAATGAAGAAAAGCTACATGACTCTGATGCCGGACAAATCCGGCGCAATGCTGTCCGCAGCGCAGATCATTCACCGCCACGGAGGCAACATTATTCGCGGCAGCTACAACAAGGCTGTGGATGTGCACGCCATGTTTGTGGACGTGGAGGCATCCCCCGAAGCTCTTGAAAAAATCGAGGCCGATCTGACCCGGGCAGGCTTCCTTTCCGAAACCGCGTCCCACGCCAAGGTAGTGCTGATGGAGTGCGAGCTGATGGACCGGCCCGGCACGCTGATTCCCATTCTGGAGGTGCTCAGCCGCCACCGCATCAGCATTAGCTACATGTCCACCCAGCAGAACGGCACAGGCAGACAGTATTTCAAGATGGGTCTGTACATTGAGGTTCCCGGCGTGGTGGACACCATCCTCAAGGAGATTTCCGTCCTGTGCCCGGTGCGCATTCTGCAGTACGACGCAGGTGAAAAGACGCTGGACAACACCGTGTTCTACCTCACCTTCGCCGGTGAAATGCGCCGTCTCCTGCGCCTGACGCAGGAGCAGACCAACCAGTTCCTGTACTATACCAATCTGGTGATGCAGCGTCTGGACGAGCGCAACGAGCTGCCCAGCCGCACTTTTGAATATATCAGCCGCTTCGCCCATTTTGTGGCGGAGCACGGCGGAATGGCCTACGAGTGCCGCACGACCCGCTTCCAGCTGTCGCCGCTGGTATACTGCACGGTGCTGGAACCTCCCTGCGGCAGCAACATCACCCTGCTGGAGGATCTGGCCTCCGGCCGCATGCTGGTGGTGGACAGCGGCTTCCCCTGCTATCAGCGCTACACCATGCGCCGCCTGCGGGAGCTGTATCCTGATTTTGACGAGCGGGAGAAGGAGATGCTCCTCACCCATTCGGACAATGATCACAGCGGTCTGGCCAGCCAGTTCGGCGTCATCCACGTCAGCCGGCGGACCGCCCGCTGTTTCCTCGACGAATCCGAGGGACGGCCCTGCGCCCGGGAGAAGAACCGCGACACCCTGCCCTACTACCGCCTGAGCAAGATCATCTGCGAATACACGCCGCCCATGCAGAGTCAGCTGCGGATTCTGGATACCCAGCCCTGCGACGACTCCAAGCCCTACAGCCGGATTGGCGAGTTCCGCTTTGCAGATCTTTGCTTCCAGGTGTATCAGGGCTACGGCGGACACACGCCCGGCGAAACCGTGCTGATTGACGAGATGCACAAGGTAGCCATCACCGGCGACGATTACATCAATATCCACGGCTACACCGCGCCCCAGAAGTCCTTCAACCGCATTGCTCCCTACCTGATGAACTCCGTCAACGAGGACAGCCGCAAGGCCCACGTCCTTCTGGACGAGCTGAAGAAGCTGCTGGACGGCAAGGGCTACACCATCCTGCCCGGTCACGGTCTGCCCGTGATGCCGGGACAGAAAATGTAAGCGTTCTGCTGCCGAAAGGGGTTATCATGCTTCGTATTGCCAACCTTTCCCTTCCCCTTGATTATTCCGATACAGACCTCTCCGCCGCCGCCGCAAGAAAGCTGAAGCTGCCTCAAAAGGCGCTGAGCGGCGTGCAGTTGGTGAAGAAATCCGTAGACGCCCGAGACAAGGGCGACGTGCATTTCGTCATCACCGCAGACGTGCGGGTAAAGGATGAAAACGACGTGCTTCGCCGTCTGAAGCCCGGCGTCGCCGAGCGGGTGATCACAAAGCCCGCAAAGCCCCTGCCCAAGCCCGGCTTCACCCGCCCGCCCGTGGTGGTGGGCGCCGGCCCTGCCGGCCTGTTCGCCGCGCTGACGCTGGCCCGGAGCGGCGCGAACCCCATCCTTATTGAGCGCGGCAAAAGCGTGGAGGAACGTACGCGCGACGTGGAGACCATGCGTGAAAAGGGCGTGCTGGATCCCGAGAGCAACGTACAGTTCGGCGAGGGCGGCGCAGGCACCTTCTCCGACGGCAAGCTGACCACCGGCACCAAGTCTCCGCTGATCCGCACAGTGCTGTCCGCCTTCGTGGAGCACGGCGCGCCGGAGGATATCCTCTACTCCGCCAAGCCTCATATCGGCACCGATATCCTCAAGAACGTGGTGGCGAGCATCCGGCGGGAGATCATCCGTCTGGGCGGCACGGTGATGTTTTCCACCCGGCTGACCGCTCTGATCGTCCGAGGCGAGCATATTGAGGGCGTGACCGTCCAGCAGGACGGCCAGAGCCGTGAAATCCTGACGGACAGCGTGCTGCTGGCTATCGGCCACAGCGCAAGGGATACCATGCAGAGCCTGTTCAATCAGGGGGTGATCATGGTACAGAAGCCTTTCGCCATGGGCGTTCGCATCGAGCATCCCCAGAGCCTCATCGACCGCAGCCAGTACGGCAGCGCAGCGGGACATCCCGCGCTGGGCGCCGCGCCCTACAAGCTGGCGGTGCGCACCCCTGACGGACGCGGTGCGTACACCTTCTGCATGTGCCCCGGCGGCGAGGTGATGGCTGCAGCCTCCCAGCCCGGCGGGCTGTGCGTCAACGGCATGAGCTATCGCGCCCGCGACGGCGTTAACGCCAACGCCGCCCTTCTGGTAGGCGTGCGGCCCGAGGACTTCGGCGATGATCATCCGCTGGCGGGCTTTGTGTGGCAGCGCAGCATTGAGCAGGCCGCCTTCCGCACGGGCGGCGGCGGATTCAAAGCCCCGGTGCAGCGCGTGGAGGACTTCCTTGCCGGACGCGCCTCCGCCCGTCTGGGTGATATCCAGCCCACCTACCGTCCCGGCGTAACGCCCGCCGATCTGCGGGCCTGCCTGCCGGAATTCATCATTGAAGACCTGAAGCTGGGCATCCGGCAGATGGACAGGCAGCTGCGAGGCTTTGCCCACCCAGATGCGGTGATGACCGGCGTGGAAACCCGTTCCTCCTCTCCCGTGCGCCTGCCCCGCACCCCCCTGATGACCGCCGAGCGGCTGGACGGACTCTTCCCTGTGGGCGAAGGCGCAGGCTATGCAGGCGGCATCGTATCCGCAGCGGTGGACGGCATCGAAGCCGCCCGCGCCGCGCTGGAAAGGAGCAGCCTGTGATCCGCGCAGTTTGCTTTGATATGGACGGCGTGCTGTTCGACACAGAGCGTATCGGCTGCGAGGTCACCCGCGCCATTGCACAGGACTGCGGCTGCCGTCTGACAGAGGAGCAGCGACGCCTGATGTGGGGACTTCCCCTTCGCCGGGCCCGTGAGCTGCTGGAGACATGGTTTCCCGGCTTTGATTCGCAGATTGTCAAGGACCGGTGGTACGAGGGCGTTCTCGCCCGTGTCCGTCAGGAGGGACTTATCCTGAAGCCCGGCGCGCAGCAGATTCTTCACAAGCTTCGGCAGGAGGGCGTGAAGCTTGCCCTGACCTCCTCCAACGCCCGGATCATGGTGGACACCTATCTCGCCTTGGCCGGATGGGAGAACGCCTTTGATCTGGTGCTGACCGGCAATGACGTTAGCCGGGGCAAGCCGGACCCGGAAATCTATCTGATGGCGGCACGTCGGCTGGGCGTAAGCCCCGGCGAATGCATCGGCGTGGAGGATTCCCCCACCGGAGTGCGATCTGTCCGCGCCGCGGGAATGATCAGCGTGATGATCCCCGATCTGCTGCCCTTCACAGGCGACCTCGCACCCTTCACCGACAGGGTGCTTTCCTCCCTTGATGAGCTTGATTCCTTACTATGAGCAAAGGAGTGACCCCTATGTCTACCGTCAAGAACCGTTTCCTGCGCTATGTGCAGGTGGAAACCACCTCCATTGAATCCTGCGAGACCTGTCCCTCCAGCCCCGGCCAGTGGACGCTGGCCCAGATGCTGGTGGAAGAGATGAAAGCTCTGGGCATCGCCGACGCACGTGTGGACAAGAACTGCTACGTCTACGGCACCATCCCCGCCAAGGGCAATCATCCCGCCAGGGTGGGGCTCATCGCCCATATGGATACCTCCGACGGTGTGATGGGCGCAACCCATCCCCAGGTGATTGAAAACTACGACGGCGAGGCCATCACGCTGAAAAACGGCGTGGTCATCGACGGCTTTGACTTCCTGCCCTCTCTCAAGGGACAGGACGTGATCGTCACCGACGGCGAAAGCGTGCTGGGCGCTGACGACAAGGCCGGTGTGGCTGAGATCATGACCCTTGCCGCCCGCCTGATGGCTCCCGACGCACCCGAACACTGCACGGTGTGCATCGCCTTCACCCCCGATGAAGAGATCGGCCGCGGCGCAGACCTGTTTGACGTGCCCGGCTTCGGGGCAGACTACGGCTATACCGTGGACGGCGGCGCGCTGGGCGAGCTGGAATACGAGAACTTCAACGGTGCCAGCTGCCGTGTGTCCGTCAAGGGCGTGAACATCCATCCCGGCTCCGCCAAGAACCAGATGAAGAACGCCGCGCTCATCGCCATGGAGTGGAACAGCATGCTGCCTCCCTTCGAGATTCCTGCCCACACCGAAGGCTACGAGGGCTTCTATCACCTGCTGCATATGGAGGGTGACGAGGAGAAGGCTGAGCTTGTGTACATCATCCGCGACCACAGCGCCGAGATCTACGAGAAGCGCAAGGAAACCTGCCGCCGAATCACCGAATACATGAACGAGAAGTACGGCGAAGGCACGGTGGAGCTGCAGCTTCGCGACAGCTACCGCAACATGCGCGAGGTAGTGGAGCCCCATATGTACATCATCGACAAGGCCCGCGACGCATTCCTGCGCTGTGGCGTACAGCCCATTGTGCGGCCCATCCGCGGCGGCACCGACGGCGCCCGCCTGTCCTACATGGGTCTGCCCTGCCCCAACCTTTCCACCGGCGGCTACAACTTCCACGGGCGCAAGGAGATCATTTCCGTGCAGGCTATGGAAAAGATGGTGGACGTACTGGAAGACATCGTGAAGAACGCCTGATATATTTCCATCCGGAAGAGAGGCAGCGCTCTGCCTCTCTTCTTTCACCGTGATGAAAGGAGGCGGAAGGCCACGTCCGCACAGCGCGCTTATATCGCCATCGACCTGAAATCCTTCTATGCCTCCCGGGAATGCATCGAGCGTGGGCTGGATCCCATGACTACCAATCTGGTGGTGGCGGATGAAACCCGTACCGAAAAGACCATCTGCCTCGCCGTTACGCCTGCGCTCAAGAGCTTCGGCGTGCCGGGCCGTGCCCGCCTGTTCGAGGTCATCCAGAAGGTGCAGGAGGTCAACGCCCGTCGGCTGATCCATGCTCCCGGCGCGCGCTTCGCCGGAAAATCCAGCGATCTTACCGTGCTGCAGCGCGATCCTTCCATGGCGGTGGATTTCATCATCGCACCGCCCCGCATGGCAGGCTATATCGACTACAGCCGCCGCATCTACGAGATCTATCTGCGCTACGCCGCGCCGGAGGACATCCACGTATATTCCATCGACGAGGTCTTTATTGACGCGACGGCCTACCTCTCCGCCAGAGGGATGACCGCCCGGGAGTTCGCCGGAGCCATCATCCGCGAGGTATACCGCGTTACCGGCGTAACGGCGGCAGCAGGCGTGGGTACAAACCTTTACCTGTGCAAGGTGGCCATGGACATCATGGCCAAGAAGGTTCAGCCGGATGAATACGGTGTGCGCATTGCCGAGCTGGACGAAATCAGCTATCGCCGCCTGCTCTGGTCTCACAGACCTTTGACGGATTTCTGGCGCATCGGCCATGGTTATGCCCGCAAGCTGGCCCAGCACGGCATATACACCATGGGCGACGTGGCCCGCTGCTCCATGGGCAAGCCCGGCTCCGCCCACAGCGAGGATCTTCTGTACAGGCTCTTCGGCGTGAACGCAGAGCTGCTGATTGACCACGCCTGGGGTTGGGAGAGCTGTACCATGGCTGATATCAAGGCTTTCACGCCGCAAAGCAGCTCCCTCGGATCAGGGCAGGTGCTGCACTGCGGCTATACCCATGACAAGGCGCGGCTGATCGTCCGGGAGATGACGGATCAGCTGGTGCTGGATCTGGTGGACAAGGCTCTGCTGACCGACCAGCTGGTGCTGACCATCGGCTACGACGCAGAAAACCTGACCGATCCTGCTATCCGCAGCGCCTACAAAGGCCCTGTCTCCACCGATTACTACGGGCGGAAAGTCCCCTGTCATGCCCACGGCAGCGTGAATCTGCCAAGGCTGACCTCCTCCGGGCGTATCATCACGGAAGCGGTGATGGAGCTGTTCGACCGCATTACCGACCCGCTGCTGCTGGTGCACAGGGTCAATGTGGCCGCTGGGCGCGTCGTGCCTGAATCCGAAGCGGCGAGCCCCTCCTTTGAGCAGCTTGATCTGTTCACGGACTACGAGGAAGCCCGCCGCACGCAGGAACACGAGCAAGCCGAGCTGGACAAGGAGCGCCGCCGTCAGCAGGCCGTACTGGAAATCCGCAAGCGTTTCGGCAAAAACGCAATCCTCCGGGGCATGAATCTGGAGGAGGGCGCCACCACCATGGACCGCAACAATCAGATCGGCGGCCACAAGGCCTGAGGAGGACACCATGAGCCCCGAACAGACCAATCCCTACGAGGACATGCTGCTGCTGCCACGGCATGTATCCCCCACCCGCAGACCCATGCCGCAGAAGGATCGGGCTGCGCAGTTCGCACCCTTCGCCGCCTTGAGCGGGTATGAAGAGATCATCCGTGAGGCTGCGCGCCTGACGGACGTCTTCACCGAGCCCTCCGAGGAGGAAAAGCTGCGGCTGAATGATCAGCTGCTGCGGCTGCAGACCGTACTTTCCCGTCAGCCGCAGGTCACAGTCACATGGTTCCGGGAGGATGAGCGCAAATCCGGCGGGCAATACGAAACCGTGCAGGGACGCGTCCTCCGGGTGGATCAGCAGAACCTTACCCTGCACCTGCTGTGCGGCACAGTGATTCCCATCCATCTGATCCGGTCCCTTCAGAGCGATGATCCTGCGCTGGCGGATAATGAATAATCAAAAAGGATACCGGTCGTCTCCCGACGACCGGTATCCTTTTGCTATTCAGTTGTCATTGGAGCCGCCATACGTCGCGGCGCGTGGGAGAGCAGCGAATGCATCCAACGCGGTGCATACCCTGCATACTCCGGAAAGGGTCGATGCACATCGACCGGTATTTCACCCGCAAAGGGGTAAGAGCGGATTACTCGTCGTCGTCCTCGTCCTTGACGGCGGAGTCGATGATCTTCTGGGCCACGTTGGCGGGCACTTCTTCATAGCGCTCAAACTTCATGGTGAAGGAGCCGCGGGCCTGGGTCATGGAACGCAGGTCGGTGGCATACTTGAACATTTCGCTCATGGGAGCCTCGGCTTCCACCTTCTGCTGGCCTTCCACCTGGTTCATACCGATGATGCGGCCGCGGCGCTTGTTCATGTCGCCCATGATGTCGCCCATGTACTCGTCGGGCACGATAACGTCCACGTGCATGATGGGCTCCAGCAGCACGGGAGCGGCGTCTGCGCAGCCCTTCTTGTAGGCGATACGGGCAGCGGTCTTGAACGCCATTTCAGAGGAGTCGACGGGATGATAGGAGCCGTCGTACAGCTTGGCGCGCAGGCCCACCATGGGATAGCCGGCCAGAACACCCTTCTTAATGTTGTCGCGCAGGCCCTTTTCCACAGAGGGGATGAAGTTGCGGGGCACCACGCCGCCGACCACAGCATCCACAAACTCGAAGTCCACACCGTCCTCCAGGATGGGGCTGAACTCGATCCACACGTCGCCGAACTGGCCGTGACCGCCAGACTGCTTCTTGTGGCGGCCCTGCACCTTGACGACCTTGCGGATGGTCTCACGGTAAGGAATCTTGGGATCCTGCAGCACGGCGTTGGCGCCGAACTTGGCGGCCAGCTTGTTGCGGATCACGTCCAGATGCATTTCGCCCTGGCCGGACAGCAGGGTCTCGAAGGTGTCGGGATTCTTCTCGATGGTGATGGAGGGATCTTCTTCCATCAGACGGTTCAGGCCGGAGAAGACCTTGTCTTCCTCGCCCTGCTTGGCGGCGTACACAGCCTTGGACATGCAGGGGGTCTGATAGGTCAGGCCGGGATACTGCACGGGGTTGTTGTACTCAGCCAGGGTATCGCCGGTAGAGGTGAACTGCAGCTTGGCCAGTGCGCCCAGGTCGCCGGCGTGCAGAACCTGCTTGGCCACCTGCTTCTTGCCGCGCAGGATATAGATGCCGGAGGTCTTCTCGGTCTTATCCTTATTGACGTTGTACAGGATGGTCTGGGCAGTCAGCTTGCCGGAGAAAATGCGGAACAGGGACAGCTTGCCGACGAAGGGATCGGCGATGGTCTTGTACACGAAGGCGGAGAAGGGCTCGTCGTCCTTGCAGATACGGACAACAGGCTCGCCGCTGCGGGGGTTGAAGCCCACATGCTCGATGCCCTGATGCGCGGGAGAGGGCAGGTACTTGGCCATCAGATCCATCATGCGGGCGATACCCACGCCGGTCAGGGCGGAGCAGGCGCACACGGGAACGATATCGCCGTTCTTCATGCCCTTGTGGAAGCCGATCATGATCTCTTCATAGGTCAGTTCGCCTTCCTCGAAGTACTTCTCCATCAGCTCTTCATCAGCGCTGGCGGCGGCTTCGACCAGATCGTCAAAGGCCTTGTCGACCTTGTCCTTCATGTTCTCGGGCATGGGAACTTCCACGCTCTTCTGATAAGCGCCCTCATAGGCCTTCTTCTCCAGCACGTTCACAACGCCCTTGAAGCTGGGGCCGTCGCCGATGGGCATCAGCACGGGCACGACGCAGCTGCCGTGACGGTCGCGCAGCTGCTGGGTCACCTTGTCAAAGCTCGCATGATCGCGGTCCATCTGGTTGATGACGAACATACGGCCCACGCCATGCTTGACGGCGTTCTTAAAGGCCTTCTCGGCGCCGACGTTGAAGCCGGTCACGCCGCTGACAACGATACACGCGGTTTCCACCACGCGCAGCGGACCAACCTGCTCGCCGATAAAGTCGAAATAGCCGGGCACGTCGATGACGTTGAGCATCTTGTCCTTCCAGTCGATGGGCGCGCAGGCAGCGCTGATGGAGCACTTGCGCTTGATCTCTTCAGGCTCAAAGTCGGTGACCGTGGAGCCATCCTCGACCTTGCCCTGACGATCGATGATACCAGCGGCGTAAAGCATGGCCTCCGTCAAGGTAGTCTTGCCTTCGCCGCCATGTCCCATGAGGGCGATGTTCCTGATATTGGTCGTGATGTATTCAGCCATGGTACGTCTCCTCCTGTAACGGATATTTTGATGAATTCACCTGTCCCGCAGCAAATAACCGGACGATTAAAATGATGGGAGCAGGTTTTTCTCAATATGTTGAAATGATTGTATCATGATTGTTGCCAAAAGAAAAGACCAAATTTTCGTCAAATCGTATCTTTGGCAAGATTCCACAAGCTTTTTTCTGTTTTTTCGCTGTATAAAGGATGCAAAAAACCGGCGAAGACGCTCTTCGCCGGCAAAACGTCATATCAGCTGCAGCAGCCTCTCCATCACGGCAACGGCCTTTTCAGGATCGCCGCTTGTTTCAAGGCGGATGCTGCCCTCTCCCGTCAGGTTGTTCAGTCCCCTGCTCTCCAGCACGCGGGCCAGCTGTCTTGCCGTACCGTGATTGCCGTCCAGCACGGGCACGCCTGCAGGCAGCAGCTCGCCCAGCACAGGCCGCAGGAAGGAATAGTGGGTGCAGCCCAGCACCACCGCGTCCACCTGACCAAGATCATAGGGCGCAATGAGTTGACGCAGATATTCCTTCGCCTGTGCAAAGTCCTCCCGCTCCACCAGATCCATCAGCCCCGGACAGGGCAGCGGACAAGCACCCTCGCCGTAGAGCTCCATCAACCGCAGAAACTTGGGCAGGCGCAGGGTCATGGGCGTGGCAAGCACAAGAATCTGACCGCCCCGGCGCAATTCGTGCGCGGGCTTGAGCGCAGGCTCCATGCCGATAATGGGCAGATCATACATGGCACGCAGCTCCTCCGCCGCAACACTTGTAGCCGTATTGCAGGCGATGACCACCGCCTTCACCTTCTGCTGCAGCAGATGCTCCATAATTCCCTGCACATAGCCCAGCACCTCGCCGGGTTCCTTGGTGCCGTAGGGCGCGTGAGCGGTATCGCCGAAGAAAATGAAATCCTCCTTCGGCAGCACCCGGCGCAATTCAGCCAGCACGCTGATGCCGCCCACGCCGCTGTCAAATACGCCCACGGGATCCGTCCGCATGGCCAAAACAACCGCCTCCTCTGCTATGTACCTATTATAGCAGTACAGGCGATAAAATGCAACGCAGGCAGAAATTGCACCGCCGCTTTTCTTGCTTTGCAGCGGAAAAGAGGATATAATGAAGGAGAAACATCCCGACTACAAAAGGTTGTGATTTGATGGACACCACGCAGGAAATCCGTCTGGGCGACGTGATCCAGACCCGTAAGCAGCATCCCTGCGGCTCAAGTGAGTGGACGGTCATCCGTACCGGCGCGGATATCAAGATCCGCTGCGCCGGCTGCGGCCGCATTGTGATGATGGACCGCGAGACCTTCCTCCGCCGCCGCAAAAAGACCATCACCCAGGGGCCGGAGGTTCCTCCTCAGGGCTGATGCAGTCTTGCACTCCGCCCGGCTCTGCCGGTGCAAAGACACAGAAGAAAGGCTCCCGCATGATCAGAGACGTCCTGTATTTCCTCTGCATGCTCGCAGCGGTACTCTCCACAAAGCACTTTCTCTTTGAGCCTGTGAGGGTCAAAGGCAGCAGCATGCGGCCCGCCCTCTCCTCCGGCGACTGGCTGTTTGTATCCAAGCTGGACTACCGTCTGGGCGACCCCGCCCGGGGCGACGTGGTCATCTGCCATTACCCGGGCCGCTATGCCGACCGGTGGAAGCTGGTGCGGCAGTACTTCGTCAAACGGGTGATTGGCCTGCCGGGCGATACCATCGCCATTGCGGAAGGCGTGGTTTTCATCAACGGCGAAGTGCTTGAGGAACGCTGGCTGGATGAATCCGGCCGCCGCAGCCGCAGAAGCATGCCGGAGCGTACCCTGGGGCCGGATGAATACTTCGTGATGGGCGACAACCGCATCAGCTCCAACGACAGCCGCAACATCGGCCCGCTGAAGCGCAGCATGATCGTCGGCCGTGTCAGGCGCGTGGTTTTCCCCATCCGCAGCAGAAAACGCTTCACGGATAGGTGAAGGACAAAACCGTCCAGCCCGTATTGTCCATGCTGGCGTCGTCCAGCACCGCCTCCCGCGGAATCTCATACACCGTATGGCGCTCCCCTGCCTCTGCGCATACCGCAGACAGCACGGGAGCGCCGTTTCTGTCCACAAGCGTCAGCGCGCCCTTCTCCCGCAGCAGGGCAAGGTATCCTTCCAGATCAAGTCCCGTTTCGTGCATCAGCCTCGCATGCACCGTCCCCACATAGCGGAAGCAATACGGCCGGTGCTGATCAGCCGCCGGATCGGCGTCGGGGTATCGCTGGATGAACCCATACTCCCACGCATGTTCCTTCAGCCACCTTCCCTCTTCGCTGTCCTCGAGCCTTCCCGACTCCGGCAGACCGTTCCACGTCCGGCAGATGCGGATATCTGCCGTCCACGGCAGCTGATGCTCCGCGCACCCCGGCGGATCCACCATGGTCTTGGCCAGCGCCGCCGCCTGTTCGATGTCCATACGCCTGCTCAGTTCATCCGTCTGCTCGCACAGAAGCAGCCGCTGCTGCTCCGGGCTGCGCGTGCCTGCAAAGAGCGTCAGCGTGCGCATGCCCAGATTGCGCGCATCCACAAACATCTCCTCCAGCGCAAGCAGCGCCTCCCTGCCCAGCTGCGCCTGCTGATCCCTGCACGCCACGCGGCCATGCACATAGCCCAGCACGCTGTAGGTCACCGGCGGCTGAACGCCCTCCGGGATGGAATGCTCCCCGTCCACAAGCAGCAGCCGCCCCTGCAGGAGCCGCTCCGTGGTTACGGTCAGGCGCTGCACGGCGCCCTGAGGAAGTCCCGCCCTGATACTGTCCGGCAGCGTACTGTATTCTGCGGGCTTTGCCGCAGCCGCCGCGGCGACTTGATCCGGCGTTCCTTCCAGCACAGTCCCCGCGCCCAGTACCAGAAGCAGCATTGCGCCGAACGCAGCAAGCGCGCCCGTACCGCTTCGCCTTTGCGTGATCCTCCTGACACCCACAGCCATGCTCCGCATCCCGTCATTCCTCCTTTGCAATATATAGGTTGTCCCGCATTCATCTGCCTATACACATCCGTACACACTTCCCGGTGCAAATTTGCCGGTCACATTCTCCCCGGACGCGCATATGCTGTAAGCAGGATGAGGAGGATGGTCATGCAGGAACGCAGAACATGCCAAGGCCGCCGGATTACCCGCCGTTACCGCTGCTCCAGGCCCCTGCTCCTTGCAGGCGAAATTCTTCTGGGCGCGGGGCTGACGCTGATGTTTCTGTGCATCCCGGGCTGGTTCTGGGCTGCGCTGGCCGGCGCGGCGCTGATCATCGTCGGTTACGCGCTGATCTGCCGTGCCATGAATGTAAAGCAGGAGGTGAAAAGATGGGCGTAAAGGTGGTATGCGTCAAGGCCCCGAAAATGCTGGGCGGACTGCTGCGGGCGCTCCGCGGCAGGAAGCATATGGATTAACCCCTTCCGGACCGTCACCGGCGCGCGGATCTTTCCGCGCTTTTTCTCTGCCTTTTCGCCATCATTTACATGAACTTCCTTGCACTGGGGAGTTCTGTATGCTATAATGGAATGGGTATGTATGCCCTTTTTTACGAATACCCTACGAAAAGGCTGGTGACCTCCATGCGGAAGTTTATGCTCATCCTGACGACGATCCTGTGCCTGTTTGTCCTCACCTCCGCCCTTGCGGAATGTGAGACCGTCGTGATGGATTCCATCTGCGCCACCGTGGAAATTCCTGACAAGTATATTACCATCACGCCCGCCAACATGAGCCTTCATCCCGAGTGGCTGGCCCGCATGGGCGCCGACGAAGCGGATCTGAAGGCCGACTGGTCCGAGCGGGGCGTGCTGCTGCAGGCCTGGAGCAGCGAGGGCGACGTGTGCCTTGAGATCACCGCCGTGCAGGATGATGAAGCCATGCAGTACTTCAACATCGACGAGCAGACCACCAAGACCCGCTCCGTCTACCGCACCAGCCACCTGAAGAACACCCGCGGCGACGGCTGGACCTATCAGTCTGCCGAGTGGAAGAAGACCACCCAGTACGGCCGCTTCCTGATGCTCAAGTACAAGCGCACCCTGAACGGAGAGGCCATCCGCGGCTATGCCCGCCGTACCATCCGCAACGGCTATACCATCACGCTGGATTATCAGGTGCACGGCCGCAGCCTCAAGAATGCGGACAACACCGCGCTCAACGGCATCATCAAGACCTGGAACTTCACCCAGGTTCTGCCCAAGCCCGTAACCGCCGTGTCCAAGCTGAAGTTCGACAGTCAGCCTCCGGCGGAAACCAACACCGGCAAGTTCACCATCGAGGGTACCTGCGATCCCGGCCTGCACATCATCGCCGTGGCCATGCGCATGTCCTCCCCCGACCCCATCGTGTACGAGACCACCGCCACCAAGAAGGGGAAGTTCGAGATCGACGTGGCGCTGCCCAGCGAGGGCGTGTGGCTGATGACCCTCACCGTGGAAAACGGTGACGTGATCACCGAGGAGATCGTTTTCGACACCACCACCTATCAGGATGATCTGCTCCCCGTGAATCTCGACGTGGACTGCCCCGTCACGCTGTCCGAAATGGATATGCACACCTTCACCGGCGACAAGACTGTCATCTCCGGCAAGACCATCCGCAGCGTCACCGTGCAGTGCCTGGTTGAGGGCGCCGTCTCCTACGACAAGCTGGTCAAGACCAACAACACCGGCAAGTTCTCCTTCTCCGTGGACACCTCCGCCGAGGGCGATTACGAAATCACGCTGGTGTTCTCCAAGAAGAATTACTCCACCCGCCGCTTCACCATCAAGGCTTCCCGTACCCTCACCGATGAGCAGCGCAGGCAGCAGGTCCGTGACGAAGCCGTAAAACCCCGCTACGGTACCCTCAACAGCAAGCTGGAGCCATACACGGGCCGCATCATGGGCTACACGCTGTATCCGCAGGAAATCGTGCAGTCCGGCGATGAATGGATCATCTTCGCCGCCATGACCAGGACCAAGTCCGCCTACAAGGACATCGTGGTTGTCATTACCAAGGAGGAGCCGCCGGTCACAGTCGCGGTAAACGAGCCTGTGAAGATGTACGGCGAATGCGTCGGCCCCTACGAGGTTACCTCCGAAGAAGGCACGAAGGAATATCCCTGCTTCGACCTGCTGTTCTGGGACTGACAGAGTCTATGCAAATAATCAAGAGCCGATGGAAATAATCCATCGGCTCTTTTGCATGTCTGTTTACTTTTCAGCCCGCCGGGCCTTGCACATATCCTTCAGCGTACAGCTTTCACACAGGGGACGCTGCGCCTTGCACACCCGCCGTCCATGGAAAATCAGCCAGTGATGCGCATCGCACCAGTCGCACTTTGGGATGGCGCGCATCAGCTGCTTTTCGGTGTTCTCCACGTCCTTTGCGTCCGCCAGGCCCAGACGGTTGCTGACGCGGAACACATGGGTGTCCACCGCAATGGCCGGAACCTTGAAGGCGTTGGCCATCACCACATTCGCGGTCTTGCGGCCTACGCCGGGCAGCGCCGTCAGCTCCTCCATAGTTTTTGGAACCTCGCCGCCGTGGTTGAGTGTAATCATCCTGCAGGCCCCGATGATATTCCCCGCCTTGCTCTTGAAGCCGCAGCTCTTCACCATCGGATACAGATCCTCCACCGCAGCCGCAGCCATGCTCACCGCGTCGGGGTAACGGGCGAACACAGCCGGGGTCACCTTGTTGACCTGCTTGTCCGTGCACTGGGCCGACAGCATGGTAGCCACCAGCGTCTCATAGGGATTGGTAAAGTTCAGCTCCGGCCCTGCGTCCGGATACAGACGCTTCAGTTCAGCCAGAATGGCTTTCTTGCTCACGCGGGGCATAGGTACCTCCTTACAGCTTCAGGTAGCTTCGCGGAATCCGCCGCACCAGCCGGGCCATGCCCATGAGCAGCAGCGTCTTCAGCGGCATCTCGATCACATTGGTCACAAGGCGCATGGGCAGCTTAACCCAGAAGGTCTTGGCATACATCATGTACACCCATACCGAATTAAGCAGCATCTCGCCCAGCACAATCACCGGCACAACGGCCGCGACGGCGCGGAGCCATGTGATCTCCTTCTTGTGCAGCAGAAGCCCGTACCACAACCCGGACAGCGCCGCCGTCAGCGAGTAGCCCGGGAAATACGGACCGTACACATGGGTAAAGAGCAGATAATTCAGCACGTCGCCGATCACGCCCGTCATGGCGCCGTACACAGGGCCCAGCAGCATGCCTGCCATCGCCATGGGCAGAAAGCCCAGAATGCTCAGCCGCACCTCTGCCGACAGCTGGATGCTGAAGCGGCTCAGCACCACGTTCAGCGCTGCCATCAGGCCCAGAAACACCAGCTTCCTCGTTGAAAGATATACCCGTTTTTTCTCCATCAGAAACAAAAAGCCTCCTTTCGCGAGTACGCAAAAATCAGACTCGCAGGAGGCAGCACCAAAGCAGCGGGATGCGCCCGTGGCACCGCGTCAGTCTTGCGACCGGCTTCGTCTCATGACAACTCCCCGTTCATGAGCACTTGACGCGCCAAAGGCTACTCTGCCTGATACGAATCAATGTCATTTTACCTTGATTTCACGCATATTGCAATACCTGTACAGCAAAAGAGCAGCCGGAGTTCTCCTCCGGCTGCTCCTGAAATCAGATCTGTCCGATCACGTCGTCCATGCTGTACATACCCGGCTCCCTGTCCATCAGGAATTCCGCCGCACGCAGCGCGCCGGTGGCGAACAGGGCGCGGTTTTCCGCGCTGTGGCTGATGGTGATCCGCTCGCTGGAGCCATAGAAGCCCACCTGATGCTCGCCTGTGATGGTGCCGCCGCGCACCGCATGCACGCCGATCTCATTGTGCTGACGCTTGGCGTCTCGGCCATAGCGTCCGCCCTTGACCTCCCGCGGCTGATCGTACACGTCCTTCACGGCGTCGTAGAGCATCAGCGCGGTGCCGCTGGGCGCGTCCATCTTGCGGTTGTGGTGCATCTCCACAATCTCCACGTCAAAATCTTCGCCCAGCACCATGGCGGCGCGGCGGATCAGGGAACGCACCAGCGCAATGCCAAGGCTCATGTTGCCGGAACGGAACACCGGGATCACTTGGCTTGCCTCGTCGATGCGCGCCAGCTGTTCCTCCGTCAGCCCCGTGGCGCAGATGACCGCAGGCACGCGGTTCCTGACCGCATAGTCCAGCAGATCGGCGCCGGGCTTCCAGTTGGAGAAGTCGATGATCACGTCTGCCTTCGGAGCGTTGGCATAGTCGGTATACAGGGGGAAATCAGCCTGACCGGGCACGATATCCACGCCGCAGACGATTTCCACGCCCTGCGCCTTGCAGAGCTTCGCTACCTCGCGGCCCATAAAGCCCAGCGCGCCGCTGAGAAGAATCTTCATTCCCATATCCTCCGCTTACTTCAGCAGGCCCAGATCGCGCATGACGGCAGCCATCTTCTCCCGGTTGCCGGGCTGCATGGGTACCAGAGGCAGACGAACGTCCTCCTGAATCATACCCAGCATGGCCATGGCTGCCTTACAGGGAATGGGGCTGGTTTCGCTGAACAGCGCCTTGATGAAGGGAGTCAGGCGCATCTGCATGGCCGCGGCCTCGTCCCACTTGCCCTGAAGGGCCAGATGGGTCATATCGGAGGTTTCCCTGGGCATCACGTTGGAGATGACGGAAATCACGCCCTTGAAGCCCATGACCATCAGCGGGATGATCACCTCGTCGCTGCCGGAGTAAAAATCCACGTCGTCCTTGCACAACAGCACCTTTTCCATAGCCTGCGCCACGTCAGCGTTGGCCTCCTTCACGGCGATGATGTTGTCGTGCTGGACGATCTTCTTCAGGGTCTGGGGCATGATGTTCATGCCGGTGCGGGAGGGCACGTTGTACACGATGCTGGGCAGCTTGCAGCTGTCGGCAATGGCATGGAAGTGGGCAATCAGGCCTTCCTGCGTGGTCTTATTGTAGTAGGGGGTCACATGAAGCACCGCAGCCGCGCCGCTGTCCTCCACGGCCTTGCTGGCCTCAATGGCTTCCCTGGTGCAGTTGCTGCCTGCGCCGGCCACCACGGGCACGCGGCCCGCAGCCTTATCTACCACGCGGCGGATGACGGCGATATGCTCCTCCCACGTCATGGTGGAGGGCTCGCCGGTGGTGCCGGCGGCAATCAACGCGTCCACACCGTTTTGGATCTGATCCTCCACAAGCCAGTCAAGGCCTTCCCAGTCGATGCTGTCGCCCTTGAAAGGAGTCACAATGGCGGTGCCGCAGCCGGTGAACAGAGTCTTCTTCATTATTCTGACCTCCTGATCAATGGTTCATGATTATCAGGCCTTGCGCTGAATGTAGCCCTTGCGGCACAGCAGCTCAGCCGTGAGGATACCGCCGCCGGCGGCGCCGCGCACGGTGTTGTGGCTCAGGCAGACAAAACGGTAGTCGAACAGCTTGTCGGGGCGCAGACGGCCGATGGACACGCCGAAGCCGTTCTGGAAATCCCGGTCCAGCCTGGTCTGGGGACGGGTGGGATCCTCGAAGTACTGGAGGAAGGGCTTGGGCGCGGAGGGAAGCTCCAGCCGCTGGGCCTCGGTCTCGTAATTCAGCCAGCGTTCCTTGATCTCCTCCATGGAGGGCTTGTTTTTGAAAGACACGGACACAGCCGCCATATGGCCGTCGGAAGCAGCCACGCGCAGACACTGGGCGCTGATCACGGGCAGCTGGGCATTGACGATTTTACCGTCCTCCACACGGCCCCACAGCTTCAGGGGCTCGTTCTCGCTCTTCTCGTCCTCACCGCCGATATAGGGGATCACGTTATCCACCATTTCAGGCCAGGTCTTGAAGGTCTTGCCCGCGCCGCTGATGGCCTGATAGGTGCATACGCTGACCTTTTCCGGGCCGAAGTCCATCAGAGGAGTCAGGGCGGGCACATAGCTCTGGATAGAGCAGTTGGGCTTCACAGCGATGAAGCCGCGCTCCGTGCCCAGACGTCTGCGCTGGCTCTCAATGACCTCCAGGTGCGCCGCGTTGATCTCCGGCACCACCATGGGCACGTCCTCCACGCCGCGGCAGGCACTGTTGTTGCTCACCACGGGGATTTCGTGCTTTGCGTAGGCCTCCTCCAGCGCGCGGATCTCATCCTTCTTCATATCCACGGCGCAGAAGACAAAATCAACCTTCTCCCCCACTTCATCGATGTTTGCGGCGTCCACAACAATCATATCTGCCACATCAGAGGGGATTTCCCAGTCAAAAGCCCAGCGATCCCCCACCGCTTCCCGGTAGGTATGACCAGCGCTGCGGGCAGAGGCCGCCACGCACGTCACCTGAAACCAGGGATGATTCTTCAGCAGGGAAATGAAACGCTGACCCACCATGCCGGTGGCGCCGACGATACCAACGCGATACTTCTCCATATGCAAACAACTCCTTCTGATGCTATCCTGCCCGCCGGAATGAAAAAAATCACCCCAAGCTGCAGCCTGCGGTGCGCTCCGGAAGCAAGCAGTACACACCCGTACCGCATACGCCTCCGCTGAACCAGCGCTCCGCCGGACGCTCCGTCCGATGACAGATGCAGACCTGTTAACCCTGCATCCAAGGCCGCGCACCGGGCATGCTTCGTCCTTTCGGCGCCGATCCCTTTCCTGCAGCCTCTGCGGAGCCTCGTCCTCCGCCGCAGTACTCTTGAGCAGCGCACCTCTGATTCAATCTTATGCTTTTTGGAAACCGTTCCTATCATATCATGAAAGGCTTTTCCTGTCAACAGGATGGTTTGTTTCTGCCTTGTATCCGTTGGCAAAAAGTCCATTGTTTACAATGTAGACATTTACAACCAGCGTCGTTTCTGTTACAATAATGTTAAGCATCAAATCTAAGCTGCCACACGGCGCATAATCATTTATACCAAGGAGGACCGCATCATGAATGATATTCTCCGCACCGCCCAATCCCTGCTGCCCGATCTGGGCAATCTGCTGGTCTATGCAGCCATCGCGCTGGTAACGCTGACCGGCGTCTTCAAGTGTCTTGTTCCCCTGTGGAACACCACACACGCCATGCGCCGCGCCATCCGCCGGCTGCAGCGCGACGCAGGCAACATCTCCGGCGAAAAGCCCGTATGGCAGGAGAGCCGCTTCATGGGCCGCAGGCTGAAGGGCTCGTGGCTGCGCTTCCTGCAGAACGCCGAGCAGCTGGATCGCCGCGGTCTGCCCTGCAACGTGGAGGATTACATCAATGACGACACCGTCACTCACGGCCCCGGCAACGCCACGCTGGCCGAACTGATTCCCAGCCTGCTGACCTCGCTGGGTATTCTTGGCACCTTCATGGGCATGATGCGCGGTCTGGGCGGTCTGGATTTCTCCAACTCGGAGAATATCATCGCGGGCATCCCGGTGCTGCTCAACGGCATGCAGTTTGCCTTCGGTACCTCCGTGGCGGGCATCGGCTGCTCGCTGGCATTCAACATGCTCAACCGCATTGCACAGGGCTCCAGTTATCGTGCCATCGATGAATTTGTGGAGTCCTTCACCCAGCTGGCCATGCAGCGCCCGCTGGATAACGACGTGCAGCTCCTTTGCCAGAATCAGGACGCCAACCACATGCTTTCCACCCTTGCCGACGGACTGCCCCAGCAGATTGCCGGCTCCATCGAGCACTCCCTCGCCCGCACCATGCAGCCCGTGGCCAAGAGCATGGATAACTTCATCATCGCCGCCACCCGTGCGCAGGTGGACGGCGTGGGCCGCATCGTCAACAACTTCGTTTCCCAGATGAACGACTCCCTCGGCTCCCAGCTGCTGAATCTTGGCAAGACCCTGACGGAAATCAACCAGCACCAGCAGCTGTCCATGGAGCGCGTGGAGGAAACCTACCGCTCCGCAGCCGCCATTGCGCAGGACGTGGGGCGCATGCAGGGCGTAAGCCAGGACGTGATCGTCCACTTCGAGCAGTATATCCGCGAGCTGAGCGAATCCCGCCGCAGGGACGAAACCTTCGAGCGCACCTCTGCGGATCTGCTGGAGAAGATGCACAAGGCCGCAGGCGAACAGCAGCATACACTGGACGCGCTGCGCTCCTATCAGGATGACCTGACCGTCGCCCTCAAATCCTTCACCCAGCAGAGCCGGGATACCGTCTCCAGCCTGCAGCAGTCCGCTGAGGACAATGCCGCCCGCCTTGCCGGCGTAGGCAAGACCATGGAGCAGTCCGGCGATCAGATCGCCCGCAGCTACGAGACCTTCGTGCAGGACGTGGTGGAGGGTGTTTCCCGCTCCATGGGCATGTTTGATCAGGGCGTCAACGCCATGGTGCAGACTCTGTCCGACAGCATCACCCGGCTCAAAGAGGTTTCCGGCGGCATGACCGCCTCCCAGGCCGGTGAAATCCAGCGTCTGCTTGCCAGCATGGAAAAGAGCCTGACCCAGGCCCTCTCTGCCCACGACAAGAAGGAGGCGTAATCCATGGCACGACAGCGGGTACACAACCGCCGCGCCGGACGCGGCTCCTCCGGCGGCGGAGCCAGCTGGATCAGCTACTCAGATATGATGGCTGCGCTGCTGCTGGTATTCGTGCTGATCCTTTCCGTCAGCCTGTACCAGTACTTCACCATGCTGGAAACAAAGCAGGCAGAGCTGGATCTCCAGCAGCAGACGCTGGATGAGCAGACCATCCTGCTTGCCGCCCAGCAGACCACGCTGGATGAACAGGCCGCCGCCCTCGCTCTTACCCAGACGGAGCTGGATTCCCAGACCGCTGCGCTTCTGCTTGCCCAGCAGAGCCTTGAGGCCCAGCAGCTTGCGCTGGACGCTGCGAAGGCCGAGCTCACCACCATGCAGCTTCTCCTGCTCCAGCAGCAGACGGAGCTGGATTCCAAGCAGGCCGAACTGGATGCTGCCACGCTGCTGCTCTCCAACCAGCAGGCTGAACTGGACGCCGCTACGCTGATGCTTTCCAGCCAGCAGGCCGCGCTTGATGCACAGGCGCAGAAGATCGACGATCTGGTAGGCATACGCACGCAGATCATCTCCGAGCTGTCCTCCGCCCTGTCTGCCAGCAACCTCCGCGCCACGGTGGATCCCGATACGGGCGACATCCTGCTGGACAGCGCAGTGTTCTTCAAGACCAATTCCGACGAGATCATGGCGGACGGTCAGGCGCTGCTGAACCGCTTCATCCCCGTGTATCTGGGCGTGCTTCTGCAGCCGGAATATGCGGATTACCTGGGCGAAATCATCATCGAGGGCCACACGGATACCTCCGGTTCCTACATGACCAACCTGCGCCTGAGTCAGGAACGCGCGCTGTCCGTGGCCACCTACTGTCTGGAGATGCCCTCCCTGACCAGCACCCAGCAGACACTTCTCCGCTCCATCCTGACGGCCACCGGCCGCAGCTACTCCGACCCGGTGCTCAACCCCGACGGCTCCGTCAACATGGGCGCATCCCGCCGCGTGGAATTCAAGTTCAGCCTGAAGGACGCGGAGATGATCGAGGAAATGAACAGGCTCCTTCAGGGCAACTAATCCCCTACTCTATTGCATTCAGGTGATTGATTTTGAAATATGCAGCCATTATTGCGGTACTGACGCTCATCGTCTGCCTTGTGGGCGTAGGCGCGCTGTATCTGACCTCGAGCGTGGTGGTGGACGCAGTAGGCGTTATCGCCGTGGAGGCCGCCACCCAGCCGGATCTGTTCGCCTCGCTGCAGGCGCAGCAGCGCAGCGGCTACGTCAACGGCACCTCCTACACCAATGATGAAATCGGTGACGCCGCCCATTACCAGTTCTACACCTACACCGTACGACTGAAGAACAACTGCTTTCTCACCGCCGATATGGTGGAGCTGCAGGTCACGCCCATGCAGGGCGACGTGATGCAGCTGGGCGATACCACGCCCAAGGCTCTCGCCGCCCGCTCCACAGGCGACATCAAGGCCACCATCCTGACCGACGTGAACATGCATTCCGTGCGTGAGCTGAACGTGACCTATTACATGTGGGGCATGCCCTTCAGCCTGCGCACCACCTATGGGTACTGATACAGCGCCTGACAGAAAGGACGGCAGATGAACAGCATCTTTGAAAGATATGATTGGCAGCCGCACACCTGCGCCTCGCCTTCCGAAGTGCAGACGCTGCTGGAGCAGGCACACATCCCGGGCAAGAAGATCCGCCGTATCCGCGCTGTCGGAATGGCGCACAATCTCCGCCTCCGCTCTCTGCATTCGAGCGCCAAGGAGATTCTCATGGGCGCAGGCCTTCCCTGCGACGATCTGTTTACCGATGCAGGAAAGGCCATGCGCGATCAGCTTCTGCTGCGCCGCGAGGTCAATCTTACCGAACCGGTGATCATTGAGTTTGAGGACGGCCACACCCTTGAAATGCAGCCTGACGAAGACCATCATCTGCTGGTTTCCTTCGATCAGCTGAAGGACTGCTCCTGCGACGGTATCAATCACAGCAACTTTGATTCAGAGGCTTTCTTTGCCCCCTTTGCCGGTCTTGCCTTTGACGAGGTAATGCTCATACGAAGGAAAGAGACTACCATCTATCCTAATCCCGAGTGGATGGACGAATTGGAAACCGTTGCCTGGGAATTCACCATTGCGGGAAGGTGCGACTACAGCTTGCGCCTCCGGCACAAGGGGCACGGATACACGCTGTCCATCCCCGACCGCATTACCCTCACGGATTTGCTGAACACGCTGAACGATACATTCCAGATTCCGATTACAGACGGGCCCGGCGATCTCTTCCGGATCATGCCCGCCCGGCTTGTCAGCCCATCCCCTCAGCACCTTAACGGTATTCAGGGTGTTTTCGGGCATATGATCTCGGGAGATTGCTCAAAATTCTTCACCTTTCTCTCATCCTTCCTCGACAGGCACTTCGATTCTGTGCTTAACCGTCAGTGTGAACCGGATTACATTGAAGAAACCGGCTTTGATCTCTTCGGCAGCAATCTTTACACCTATGATTCCGTGGAGCGGATGCTGGAGGACATCGAACGCAGCGCCGATCTGCTGGAAACGGATTTCGACCACGAATCGATCGCAGAGCTTGTTTCCCGCTTTTGTTCGTCCGAGAGCCATTTCACCGACCTGATGACGGATGAGATGTACCGCATGACAAAGGCGGAAAAGCGCGAGTTTATCCGCTGCAGGATCGGCGTAGCCACAGACTTTTACCGCCGCTTCACACGCCGTATGCGCATGATGATGCAGGCCGAGCCCGACCATTCCCTCATCTGCTTTGAGGGACCATAATCCTCGCCGTGCAAAGCAAAGCGCAGCGCGTCATGACTGACGCGCTGCGTTTCTTTGTCTTCTTACTTCAGGAAATAACTGACCGCGTATCCTGTCTGTCCGTTGTAGCGGATCTTCACCCAGCCGTCGCCGGGAGCCACGACCTCCACCTGTGCGCCGTGCGGAATCCGCAGCAGTACCCTGCCTGTGGTCATGTCGGGGGCGGAGCGAAGATTCACAAAGGTGCGCTGGGGATGATTCACCGTCATGGAGGCGGATCCGGGCAGGTTGTAGAAGGTCAGGTAGCGGGTCATCATGTATCCCACCACGTTGGCGGCGGTCTTCACCTTGCACCACTCCGTACCCTGCCGTAGTACCGTCACCCGCGTACCGTTGCGGAACTGGCCCAGCACGCGGCTGGTGGTGGAGGGCGTCTCACGCAGATTCAGCACCTGCGTGGAGCGCGGGTTGGTCACCAGCGCATAGCCGCCGGAAGCGGATGCTGATCCGGTGGTCGTCGATATACTGCCCGTGCTCTGGCTTCCTGTGGGCTTGAGTATGCCGTCCTTCAGAAACTCGGTACTCATGAAGCCCACCTGTCCGCCTGCGGATACCTTCCACCAGCCGTTGCCCTTCTGCAGTACCATCACATAGGAACCGCCCCGG
>JAFURI010000119.1 GCA_017471885.1 Clostridia bacterium
GCGCTCGACATATAAGGCTCCCCTGTGTAAGGGGGGCTTCGCCCCTTTTTTCCGCCCGTCTTGATCGACGTTTGAGGGGCACGCCGCGTCCCATCTTGCTTGACGGTTGAGGGGCACTAAGCGACCCACCCTGACCGACGCATAAATGGTTGGGTACACAAAGCAGAAAAGCCGCAGGCTCCGCGTCGCGGCGGGGGATTCGCCCCTTTTCGACGCTGCCGCGATACCTGCCGCACGCCCGCGTCGCGGCGCAGCCGTAAAGAAAAGAGTCGAAGACTTCGCCGTGACCCCTGCAAGGGAACGGCCTGTCACCGGCACAGCCCGGCGGCTTCGCCGCCGGAACCGGGAGTCCAGAGGGATGATATCCCTCTGGCGGGGTGCAGGGGCAGCGCCCCTGCCCTGCCCCTTGCACTCAACGGCGCAACATGGTATAATACCCCTGTTTTTTCGCAACGACTACCGAGGAGGTTATATATATGAAGCTTTGGGGCGGACGATTCAGCAAGTCCACGGATAATCTGGTGGACGATTTCCATTCGAGCATTTCCTTTGACCAGCGGCTGGCGGTGCAGGACATCACCGGCTCCATCGCCCATGCGACAATGCTGGGCGAGCAGAAAATCATCCCCCAGGAGGATGCAGACAAGATCGTCGAGGGGCTGAAGGGCATCCTCCGGGACGTGCAGGAAGGCAAAATCGAATGGATGGTGGACGCGGAGGATATCCACATGAACGTGGAAACCATCCTGACCCAGCGCATCGGCGAGGCAGGCAAGCGTCTGCACACCGGCCGCAGCCGTAATGATCAGGTAGCTTTGGACTGCCGCATGTACGCCAAGCTGGCCTCCAGCGAAACCGTGGCCATGATCGAGGATCTGCTGGACGCGATCCTTACCATCGCCGAGGCCAACCTGCACACCATCATGCCCGGCTATACCCATATGCAGAAGGCCCAGCCCATCACCCTGGCCCATCACATGATGGCCTACTTCCAGATGTTCCTGCGCGACCGCGACCGCTTCCGCAACGCCTGCAAGGCTGCTGACGTAATGCCTCTGGGCTCCGGCGCGCTGGCGGGCACCACCTATCCCCTGAACCGTGAGCGCGTGGCCGAGCTGCTGGGCTTTGAACGTATCAGCATGAACAGCCTGGACGGCGTGAGCGACCGCGACTTCCTGCTGGATTATCTCTCCGCAGCGTCCATCTGCATGATGCATCTCTCCCGCTTCTGCGAGGAGCTGATCATCTGGAACACCAACGAGTTCCGCTTTGTGGAGATGGACGACGCGTACGCCACCGGCAGCAGCATCATGCCCCAGAAGAAGAACCCCGACGTGGCGGAGCTGATCCGCGGCAAGACGGGCCGTGTCTACGGTCACCTGATGGGCCTCCTCACCGTGATGAAGGGCCTCCCCCTGGCCTACAACAAGGACATGCAGGAGGACAAGGAAGCCTTCTTTGACGCGCGTGATACGCTGGTGAAGGGCCTGACCGTCTTCACCGCCATGCTGCGCACGGTCACCTTCCGCAAGGACGTGATGGAGCGCGGCGCGTCCGGCGGCTTCACCAACGCCACCGACTGCGCGGATTATCTGGTAAAGCACGGCGTGGCTTTCCGCGACGCCCACGAGGTGGTGGGCAAGCTGGTAGCCCATTGCCTGAACGAAGGCAAGGCGCTGCTGGATCTGACCCTGTCCGAGCTGCAGCAGTTCCATCCTGCCTTCGGTGCGGACGTGTTCGACGATCTGAGCATGCTCGCCTGCGTGGAGAAGCGGCGCATCCCCGGCGCTCCCGCCCCCGATATGGTACAGGATTCCATCCGCTGGGGCCGCGAGCAGCTGTCTCTGTGATGACGATATGTTTCGAAACCATAAAGTTTTCGCATGTTCGTCCCGTTCATTGACTTTCTCAGGCAAAAAATAGTATAATTTCTTTGTATATCAACACCATAACAAGGAGGTACTCCTGATGAAGAAGTTCCTTGCCCTGATGCTTATCATCGCGTTGCTGCTGGGCTGCGTACCCGCCGCCATGGCCGCCGCGACCATCCCCACCAACGCCGCGGACGCGAACGCGCCTGCCTATGCGGACGCGCCTGAATACACCGCCACGGTAAAGGACGGCATTGTCACCGTGACCGTGAACGAGCCCGACGGCTTCACCCTTTCCGATGTGTACCTTGTCACCGACCAGGGCACACACATCGAATTCACCCAGTCCGGCAATGCCTTTGTGTCTAACGCTGCGCTCCCTGCGGGTGAAAGCGTTTCCAGCTACAGCATCATCCTTTATTATCCGGACGGGGTCTCCTCTCGTCAGCACTGGATTGACGCGGAGGATCCCTCCTCCAATTCGGTTCATTTCACCATTGAACAGAACGGTCAGCTTCACTGTTACGACTACGCGCTGGAAGGCTATCTGTACAATTACTATAACGACGATTTCGACGTGTACTACGAGGCGGACGGCTCCGTCGCATCCTACGCTATCAAGGACGGCTCCTATGTCGTCTGGTTCACTAAGTACGGCCAGCTGTATGGCGCCGACTACTACGATGATGAATCCTCCACCGACTACTACTGGCGGGACGGTCAGTGGTATTACTATGAAACCGGTGAGCCCGCCGATCTGCACCTCGATCCCACCACGGTCGAAGTCCCCTACGCCGAGGCCTATATGGTGGAGAACCCCGCCGCCAATATCAGCAAGCTGAATCCTTTCAAGCTTGAAGCTTATGAGGACGGCTCCGGTTATGTCTATTTCGGCGAGAATATGACGGCCTGGTATGACGCCCAGGGCAACCTGACCGAGTACGCCTACAGCAATCTGGAGGGCACCTGTAACGTCAGCTATCTGGCTGACGGCACGCTCTTCTACTGCGATTTCGTTGTGGACAACACTGTTTACTGCTACATCGGCGAGCAGGACAAGTGGTTTGTGGAAGGCCCCGACGGCTGGGAAGAACTCTCCGAACTGCCCGAGGGCGTGAGCATGGACAATATCCTGCCCATGCTGAAGATTATCGGCAGCCGCACCTGGTACCCCAACAACACCGTGGGCGTGCTGGGCCTGTCCCTGCGCGATCATCTGGAAATCGGCGACAAGTGGTATAACGTGCTGCCTGTGGATCTGACCCAGGAAGGCACCCAGACCCACTACATGGTGGCCAGCAACCTGTTCCTGATCGGCCGTGTGGATATCACCGTGGCCGACGGCGCTGTAACCGTCAACTACAAGCTGAAGGACGGCCATGGCTACGTGAAGAGCGAGTGCGTGAAGTGGTTCACCTCTCTGGAGCAGATCACCGAGGAGTTCCTGGAGGAGCCCGTCAGCGATCTTGCCTTCGGTCAGGCTGTGAGCATTGCCGATGAGCTGGGCGGCGCCGACAAGGCTCTGCTGTTCATCAACAACCGCGTCACCTACGCCCAGCCCTATACCCGCGGCGGCGCTGAGCTGTCCCGCTACTGGCCCAATCGTGACCGCTGGGTGGCTCACCGCAACGAGCTGACCGAGCTGCTGGAGGCCATGATCGCCGAGCAGGCTGCCGCCACCGAAACTGACGCAGCCACCGCTACCGACACCGACGTGGCTACCGCTACTGACACCGACGTGGCTACCGCTACCGATACCGACGTGGCCATCGCTACCGACACCGACGTGGCTACCGCTACTGACACCGACGTGGCTACCGCTACTGACACCGACGCCAAGTAAAATTCTGTTTGAGCCGCCTCACACCGTGGGGCGGCTCTTTTTTTTGTACTTCTGTTGCTGCTTCCCTGCGGCCATGGCCTAATTGGGAAAAACTTCTCTTCAGCCGCATACGGATCCCCCTTGACATTCCCATCGGACGTGGTATAATTCATTACGTTAATGCTTTACTTCGCTAAATTATCTGGAGGTGTTCCGATGGAAGGCCGCAAGCTGCAGATACCCGGAGGCATGCAGGATACGCTGCCGGGCGAATGCGCCCATAAGCGCCGCCTGGAGAGTGAATTGCGCCAGCTGTTCCAGCGCAGCGGCTATCAGGAAATCGAAACGCCGATTCTCGAATACTACGACGCACTGGATGATCAGACCTACGGCTACCGGCCCGAGCAGGTATGGAAAACCTTCGATTCCCGGGGCCGGGTGCTGGCCATCCGCCCGGATTCCACCATCCCCGCCGTACGGCTGGCGTCAGGCCGGCTGAAGGACGCTCCCCTGCCCCTGCGGCTGTGCTATGTGCAGTCCGCGGCCCATTACTTTTCGGACACGCTGTCCATGCTGTGCGCGGAGCCGCAGGCGGGCGTTGAGCTGATGGGCGAGGGCGGTGTAGAGGCGGATGCGGAGGTAATTGCGCTGGCCATAGAGGCGCTGAAGCTGTCCGGACTGCGGGATTTCCAGATTGAGCTGGGTCAGGCAGGGTTCTTTACCGGCTTCATGCAGGAGGCAGGACTGACGGACAGCCAGTGCGAGGTGATGCGCCGCCTGACCGAGCAGAAGAACGCGCTGGAAATGCAGCTGTATCTGGAGAAGCTTTCCGTCAGCGCGGACGCAGCCCGGCGGCTGATGCATCTGCCCCGGCTCTACGGCGATATCGCCGTGCTGGACGAGGCGGAGCAGCTGACGCCCCATCCCCTGTGCCGCTCGGCCATCCGCAGCCTGCGCGAAGTCATCCGCATCCTTCGGGCATGGGGACTGGAGGAGTATATCACCATCGACCTGGGCATGGTGCATCAGGCTGGGTATTACTCAGGCATGATTTTCCGCGGCATGACAGCAGATCTGGGTCAGCCGCTTCTTTCCGGCGGCCGGTACGACGGCCTGCCTGCCCGCTTCGGCAGGGAGATTCCCGCCACAGGCTTCGCGGTGAAGCTGAAGCTGCTGATGATGGCGCTGGAGCGGCAGGGCGCGTCCTTTACCGCTCCTGTGCCGGACGTGATGCTGGCCTTCGCGCCGGATGCGCTGGCGCAGGCCGTCGCCTATGCCCGAGGGCAGCGCGCGCAGGGTGTAAGCGTGGCCATGCTCTACGGTGCGTCCCGGGACGCGCTGCAGGAGAAGCTCCTGCTGGGAATAGCCCGATCTGCGGTCTACGTTACGGCTGAGGGCGCAGAGCTGCTGGAAAGGGAGGCGGAATGATGCAGGACGTCATCACATTTGCCCTTGCCAAAGGGCGGCTTGCCGAGCGGGCCTTTGATTTGCTGGAGAAGCTGGGCGTAGACTGCTCCGAACCCCGCAATCCGGGACGGCAGCTGGTTTTGTGGGACAGGAGGAGCAATGTGCGGTTCATCCTGGTCAAGCCCAGCGACGTACCTGCCTATGTGGATCACGGCGTGGCGGATCTGGGGATTGTGGGCAAGGACACCCTGCTGGAGTCAGGCCGCCCCCTCTACGAGGTGCTGGATCTGACCTTCGGCAGGTGCCGACTGTGCATCGCAGGCTATCCTGATCAGAGCCGCAGTCAGGTCACCCGCGCTACCTTCCGCGTAGCGACCAAGTATCCGCACATCGCCCGCAGCTTTTACGAGAGCCGGGGCGAGACTATCGAGATTATCGAGCTGCACGGTTCGGTGGAGCTGGGGCCTGTGATCGGGCTCAGCGACGTGATCCTTGACGTGGTGGAGAGCGGCTCCACCCTGCGTGCCAACGGCCTCACCGTGCTGGAGGATGTGTGCGACGTATCCGCCCGGCTGGTGTGCAACCGCGTCAGCATGAAGACCAAGCGGGATCGCATCCGCTATTTTATCGACGGCCTGGCACGGCAGGTGGCCGCCCTTCAAGAATGAAGGAGGTATACAGATGATCCCGATCCTCAGTTCCTCTGACGCGCAGGCTCTGCAGACCCGCGTCATGGAGCGCAGTCAGCTGCAGAATGATGATATTGCCGCCCGGGTGAAGGAAATTGTGGCCCGGGTGCGCACCGTGGGCGACGCCGCCCTGTTTGAGTACACCGCCCGGTTTGATCATGTGGAGGTGACCGCCGATACCGTGCAGGTCACCCGCGAGGAGATCGACGCCGCCTATGCCGCCGCCTCCCCCGAATGGCTGGAGGCCATGCGCGAAGCAGCGCGGCGGATCACCCTTTTCCATGAGAAGCAGAAGCAGAACACCTGGATCGACTTTCAGCCCGGCATCTCCCTGGGGCAGAAGATCACGCCCCTGTCCCGTGTTGGCGTGTATGTCCCCGGTGGCACGGCTGCCTATCCCTCCAGTGTACTGATGAATGTGCTGCCCGCCAAAGTAGCCGGTGTGAAGGAGATCATCATGGTCACGCCTCCCGGCAAAAACGGTGGTGCCAGTTCTCCCCTGGCGGTGGTGGCTGCGGACATCGCCGGTGTGGACAAGATTTTCCGCGTGGGCGGCGCACAGGCCATTGCCGCCCTGGCCTTCGGTACGGAAAGCATTCCCCGGGTAGACACGATCACCGGCCCCGGCAACATCTATGTAGCCAACGCCAAGCGTGAAGTTTTCGGCCATGTGGGCATCGACATGGTGGCCGGCCCCAGCGAAGTGCTGGTGATCGCCGACAGCAGCGCAGATCCCCGCTATGTGGCGGCCGATCTTTTGTCCCAGGCGGAGCATGATCCTCTGGCTGCAGCGATCCTCGTTACCGACAGCGAGACCCTCGCCGCCGCTGTGGATGCGGAGTTGGCCTGGCAAACCGCCCTGCTGCCCCGCTGCGAGGTCGTGGAAAAGAGCCTGTCCGCCTACGGCACCATTGTGGTCGCCAATGATCTTCCCGCCTGCGCAGACATTGCCAACCAGAGTGCCCCGGAGCATCTGGAGCTATCCGTCGCTGATCCCTACGCCCTGCTGCCGCTGATCTGCAATGCAGGCGCACTCTTCCTGGGCCACTGGTCCCCCGAACCCCTGGGCGACTATCTGGCCGGCCCCAATCATGTGCTGCCCACCAGCGGCACCGCCCGTTTCTTCTCTCCCCTGTCCGTGGACGACTTTGTGAAGAAGTCCTCCATCATCTGCTGCACCCGTGAGGAACTGGAAAAGGTCTCCGATCAGGTGATTCTCCTGGCGCAGCAGGAGGGGCTTGATGCCCACGCCAATGCCGTGGCAATCCGTTTCGGCAAGGAAATCCGGTAAAGGGAGAAACGGCAGGGGCGTACCCCATCGGGACGCCATTGCAAGGAGGTTTGTTATGCGAGTTGCTTCTGTTGCACGCGAGACGAAAGAAACGAAAATCACGCTGACGCTGAATCTGGATGGCTCCGGCAAGACGGAGCTTTTCACCGGCGTGGGCTTTTTTGACCATATGCTGGACGCGCTGTCCCGCTTTGCGCTGCTGGATCTTACCCTCGCCTGTCAGGGTGACACGCAGGTGGACGCCCACCATACCGTGGAGGATGTAGGCATCTGCCTGGGCAAAGCGCTGCGTGAGGCACTGGGCGACCGTACAGGCATCCGCCGGGCAGGCAGCGCCTATTTGCCCATGGACGAAGCCCTGGCCTTCTGCGCGCTGGACATCAGCGGGCGGCCTTATCTGGCTTTTTCGGCGGAGTTTGCTGCCCCCATGGTCGGCGCATTCGACACCCAGTTGGCAGAGGAATTTTTCCGCGCCGTGGCCGTGAATGCCGGACTGACCCTGCATCTGAAGGTCATTGAAGGCCGCAACGACCATCACAAGCTGGAAGCCCTGTTCAAAGCCTTTGGCCTTGCCCTGCGGGACGCCACTGCCATGGATCCCCGCATCAGAGGGGTATTGTCCACCAAAGGAACACTGGATTAACGGAGGTTAACAACCATGATTCTTTATCCCGCCATTGACCTGCTGGACGGTCAGGCTGTGCGCCTGCGTCAGGGCAAGCGCGACGATGTGACCGTCTACGGCGACCCGGTGGAACTGGCCTGCAAGTGGCGCAAGCTGGGCGGCGAATGGCTGCATCTGGTGGATCTGGGCGCAGCCTTTGACGGGCAAACCAAGCATCTGCCGCTTTTGCGGGAGATCATCGCGGCCTTTGGCAGGCCTGTGGAGCTGGGCGGCGGCCTGCGCACCATGCAGGATATCGAGCTGCGGATGGAAGCAGGCGTCAGCCGCTGCATCATCGGCACCGCTGCCGTGGAAAATCCCGACCTGGTTCGCGATGCATGCCGCGCTTTCCCCGGGAAAATCGCCGTGGGCATCGACGCCAGGAACGGCCTGGTCGCCACCCGCGGCTGGGTTGCCACCAGCAGCCTTACCGCTGCGGAGCTGGCCCTTCGCATGCGTGACCTGGGCGTGGACGCGATCATTTACACGGACGTCAGCCGGGACGGCATGATGCAGGGTCCCAATGTGTCCGCCACCCGCGCGCTGGTGCAAGCCACCGGGATGAACATCATCGGTTCCGGCGGCGTCAGCGCGATCCGCGATCTACAGGATTTCCGCGCTGCCGGCTGCGCAGGCGCGATTCTGGGCAAAGCCCTGTATGAGGGGGCATTCACGCTGCCCGAGGCTCTCACCGCTATCAAGGAGGCATGATCCCATGCTTGACCGCACCATTTCCTACTGCAACGTAATCATGCGCTGCGACCGCATCCTGCCCATGGAGATCAGGCTGCCCGAAGGCTATGCCATCCGCACCTATCAGCCTGGTGACGAGGACGCTTGGGCTGAGTTGGAGTTCTCCATCGGTGATTTTGCCGACGCTGCTTCCGCCCGGGAAAAGTTTGTCCAGACCTACCTGGCAGATCCGCAGCGCGCCGCCGAACGCGTTTTCTTCCTGACCGCTCCGGACGGACACATTGCAGGCAGCGTCATTGCCTGGGAGAGCGAGCGCTGCGGCATGACGGTGCCGGCCATCCACTGGCTGGTGGTGCGGGAGGACCATCAGGGTCAGGGCCTGGGACGTGCGCTGTGTCAGCATGCGCTGCGCTTCCTGCGCCGCATTGACAACGCCAAGCCCGTATACCTCCACACCCAGCCCTGGAGCTGGAAAGCCATCCTGCTGTACATCAGCCTTGGCTTCAAGCTGCAGCCGAGGGATACCTTTGCCGCTTACACCAATGACTACACACAGGCCATGGAAGTTCTTCGCGGCGTTGTCACGCAGGATCAGCTGGCCGTTATGGCTGCCAACACCGCTGCCGATATTCAGCTGGACAACGTGCAGAACGTCCGCTATGACGTCCATGGCTACGTGCCCGCCATTGCGCAGGACGCCGTTACCGGCGAAGTGCTGATGCTCGCTTATATGACTGCGGAATCACTGCAGGCTACCCTTGATTCCGGCTACGCAACCTACTACAGCCGCAGCCGTCAGGAGCTGTGGCGCAAGGGAGCTACCAGCGGCCACCTGCAGCGGGTGATCACCCTTGCCTGCGACTGCGACCGGGACGCCATTCTCATGCAGGTGGATCAAACCGGACCAGCCTGCCACACCGGCCGGAAGAGCTGCTTCCACAACCCCATCGTGCAGGGTGAACTGCCCCCCACTGCCGCCATCCTGGACAAGGTATACGGCACCATTGCCGATCGGGCCGTTCATCCTAAGGAAGGCAGCTACACCAACTACCTGCTGAACAAGGGCGTGGAGAAAATCGCCAAGAAAGTGGGCGAGGAAGCCAGCGAAACCATCATTGCCGCCGTCAAGGGCGACGCTGACGAGATTGCCGGTGAAGCGGCCGATCTGCTTTATCATCTGCTGGTACTCCTGTACAACCAGGGCTTGACTCCGCAGGACGTATGGCGCAAGCTGGAGGAGCGGCACTGATGGCGGAAGAGCTGATTTTCCCCGACCGCGCCACTTTCCGCCAATGGTTGGAGGCTCATACCGATCATCCCGGCGTATGGCTGATTTTCTCCAAGGATAAGCACCTTTCGACCATTTCCGCAGCCCACGCGCTGGAGGAAGCCCTGTGCTTCGGATGGATTGACGGGCAGATGGAGCGCCTTGACGACCGACGTTACCACAAGTATTTTTCTCCACGTCGTCCGCAGAGCAATGGTCGGAGAAAAACCGCAACCTGGCCGAAAGACTCGACTCCGAAGGCCGCATGACTGATGCCGGCCATGCAGCCATCGCTGCCGCGCGCAACGCCGGAACCTGGGATACGCCCGCCCGTGCCACTGTCACCCTCAGTGCAGCGCAGCGCACCTACACGGGCGCGTATTTCTCCACGAAGACGGAAGCCGGCCGCGCGAAGAAGCTGCTTCAGCTGGTGGAGCGGCTGGAGCTGAACCTGGATCCCATGGCGTCCCTGGCGAAGAAAAAAGCGGAGCTGGGGCTGTAACCCGTCCGCCCCGCCATTTGGGGAAATTTCCTGCAAAAAGGGCTGGACAAACGCATCACACTATGCTATAATAATACGTGCTGGATTTGCCAATATAGCACAGTTGGTAGTGCAGCTGATTCGTAATCCGCAGGTCAGGGGTTCGAGTCCCCCTATTGGCTCCAGCTTTTTTACGAGGTGTAGCGCAGTTTGGTAGCGCGCTTGGTTCGGGACCAAGAGGCCGCGGGATCGAATCCC
>JAFURI010000120.1 GCA_017471885.1 Clostridia bacterium
AGACGACTCAAAAAGCGCTCCCAGTCCTCATAGTGCGCGGCGCCATCGTTGGGGAAGGCATCCGCGTCCAAAAAGAGCGAAGCGGTGAAGTCTGACCGCGTCACAGGCGTGGTGAAATCCATATCCGCCAGTGCCATCACCGGAAGCAGACATAGCGCGAGACAGATGGCCAGCGCACGTTTCATCAAAGTAGCAAGCATCGGATAACCCCCTTTTGGAGAGGTGTAAAAGCAAGTTGAAGAGCGAGTCATCAGCCCTGCTGCTTGGCGCGGAAGGCGGCGCGGGCGCGCAGTTCGTGGTTCAGCTCGCGCTTGCGCATGCGCAGGGATTTCGGGGTGATCTCGAGCAACTCGTCATCATCGATGAACTCGAGGCACTCCTCCAGCGTCAGCGGATGGATGGACACCAGACGCAGACTGTCTTCAGAAGCGGCGGCGTTGCGCATGTTGGTCACGTGCTTCTGACGGCATACATTGACCACCAGGTCGTCCGGACGGGCGTTCTGGCCGCAGATCATGCCCTTGTAAACAGGGGTCTGGGGTCCGATGAAGAGCGTGCCGCGCTCCTGAGCATAGAACAGGCCGTAGGAGTTGGCTTCGCCGTCCTCGTGGCAGACCAGCGCGCCCACGCTGCGGTGCGGGATGTCGCCCTTGACGGGCTCGTAGCGCTCAAACACGCTGGACATGATGCCTTCGCCGCGGGTGTCGGTCATGAACTCGCTCCGGTAGCCGAACAGGCCGCGGGAGGGAACCAGGAACTCCAGACGCACGCGATCCAGACCGGACATGCTCTCCAGCACGCCGCGGCGGCGGCCGATCTTCTCAATCACCGCGCCGGCGCTGGCCTGAGGCGTATCGACGACAAGGCGCTCGATGGGCTCGCACTTCACGCCGTCGATCACCTTGTAGATGACCTGCGGCTTGGATACGGCGAACTCATAGCCCTGACGGCGCATGTTCTCGATCAGGATGGACAGATGCAATTCGCCGCGGCCGCAGACCTCGAAGGCGTCGGTGGAGTCGGTGTCGTTGACGCGCAGGCTCACGTCCGTCTGCAGCTCGCGCATCAGGCGGGCGCGCAGATGACGGCTGGTCACGAACTGGCCCTCGCGGCCGGCGAAGGGAGAATCATTGACGCAGAAGGTCATGGTCACGGTGGGCTCGGAAATCTTCACGAAGGGCAGAGCCTCGGGCTTCTGGGGATCGCATACAGTGTCGCCGATGGAGAGGGTCTCCAGGCCATACACGGCGGCAATGTCGCCCATGCCCACTTCCTTGGCGGGAACGCGCTTGAGGCCGTCATACTGGAACAGACCGCCCAGACGCCACTGAGGGCTGGTCACGCCGGTCTCCAGATTGGAGGCCACCACCATCATGCCCTCCTTGAAGGAGCCGCGCACCACGCGACCCACACCGATGCGGCCCACGTACTCGGAATAGTCGATGGTGGAGATCAGCACCTGAGCGGGGCCTTCCATATCGCCTTCGGGGGCGGGGATGTACTTGAGGATGGCGTCAAACAGGGGGCGCAGATCGGTGCCGGGCTCGGACAGATCCATGGTGGCGGTACCCTTGCGGGCAGACACGTACAGGATGGGGTTGTCCAGGGTCTCCTCGTCGGCCTCCAGGTCGATGAGCAGATCCAGCAACTCGTTCACCACCTCGTCGCAGCGCGCGTCGGGACGATCCACCTTGTTGATGACCATCAGCACCTTCAGCTTCAGCTCAAGAGCCTTCTTCAGCACAAAACGGGTCTGAGGCATGGGCCCCTCGAAGGAGTCCACCAGCAGCAGCACGCCGTCCACCATCTTCAGCACGCGCTCCACCTCGCCGCCGAAGTCGGCATGGCCGGGGGTGTCCACGATGTTGATCTTGGTAGTGCCGTAATGCACGGCGGTGTTCTTGGCCAGAATGGTGATGCCGCGCTCACGCTCCAGATCGTTGGAGTCCATCACGCGATCCACCGTCTGCTGGTTCTCACGGTAAATGCCGCCCTGCTTCAGCAGCTGATCCACCAGCGTGGTCTTGCCGTGGTCAACGTGGGCGATAATCGCAATATTACGAATGTCTTCACGAATCATTGTAGAATCACTCCTTATTGCAGGGGCGCTGCCCCTCGCGGCTCCCCTTACAAACGGTTTGCGGTCTCCGCCAGTTCGAGACCTTCGTTGTTTTCGCAGGCGAGACGGATGCTCCACTCGTTCTCGAAGAGCAGCACGTCGCGACCGCGGCTGTCCTTGGCGCGGCCGGAGGTGGAGGTCAGCTTCAGCTTATCCACTTCCCTGGGGGTCTTGACCACCCAGCGCACATAGCGGAAGGGCATGCCCTCCATCACGATGTTCACCTGATACTCGCTCTTCAGGCGGTGTTCCAGCACTTCAAACTGCAGCACGCCGACCACGCCCACCATGAATTCTTCGCGGCCGGTCTCGGTACGGATGAAGGTCTGGATCGCGCCCTCCTCGGCCAGCTGGCTGATGCCCTTCTGGAACTGCTTGCGCTTCATGGAATCCTCGGGACGCACGCGGTTGAAGAACTCGGGCGCGAACACGGGGATGTTCTCATAGTGCAGCTTGGGGCCGGAGGACAGGGTATCGCCCAGCTGATAGATGCCGGGATCAAACAGGCCGATGATATCGCCGGCCCAGGCGGTTTCGACAGCCTCGCGCTCATCCGCCATGAACTGCTGGGGCTGCTTGAGGGCCACCAGCTTGTTCGTGCCGGAATGCCACACCTCCATACCCTTCTCAAACGCGCCGGAAACAATGCGCATGAAGGCCAGACGGTCGCGGTGGGCGGGGTTCATGTTGGCCTGAATCTTGAAGATGAAGCCGGAGAAGTAGGGCTCCTCCGGGCCGATGAGGCCCATGTCGCTCTGGCGGGGCAGGGGAGGATTGGTATACTGCAGGAAGCGCTCCAGGAAGGGCTCCACGCCGAAGTTGGTTACGGCGGAGCCAAAGAACATGGGGGTCAGCTCGCCCCGGAGCACCTGCTCCAGATCAAAGGCGTCGCCGGCCTCGTCCAGCAGCTCCACTTCCTCCTGCAGACGCTCGATGTAGTGCTCCTCCAGCACATTGTACAGCTCAGGATCATCCACGCCGATGCTGGTCTTCTCCACCATGGTCTGGCCGTGGTTGCCGCCGGTATACAGCTCCACCATCTTCGTATCGCGGTGATACACGCCCTGGAAGTCGCCGTCCACGCCGATGGGCCAGTTGACCGGGCAGGAACGGATGCCCAGCACCTGCTCCAGCTCCTCCATCAGGGAGAAGGGATCCTTGGCGGCACGGTCCATCTTGTTCACGAAGGTGAAGATGGGAATGTTGCGCATGCGGCAGACCTTGAACAGCTTGATGGTCTGGGCCTCCACGCCCTTGGCGGCGTCAATCAGCATGACGGCGGCGTCAGCGGCCACCAGCACGCGGTAGGTGTCCTCGGAGAAGTCCTGATGGCCGGGGGTGTCCAGAATGTTGATGCGGTAGCCGTCAAACTCAAACTGCATGGCGGAGGAGGTCACGGAGATGCCGCGCTGCTTCTCGATATCCATCCAGTCGGAGGTCGCATGCTTGTCCGTCTTGCGGGCCTTGACGCTGCCGGCGCTGCGGATGGCTCCGCCGTAGAGCAGCAGCTTCTCGGTCAGGGTGGTCTTACCTGCGTCAGGGTGGGAGATAATGGCAAAGGTCCTGCGCTTGTCCACCTGCTGGTGGAGCATATCGCGGAAGGCCTGGGTGTCGGTGCTGGGCAGCATGAGATACCTCCTGATTGTAATCGTCACAACTGTTTATTTTATATCTCCGGGGCCAGTATTGTCAAGGCTTTGAACGCTGTTTTAAGCACTTTGCGAAAGAAGGGTGCGCATGCCGGAAAAATGTGGTATACTGCAGAGGTGTGAATCAGAATACGGAGGACAAACCGATGAAGAAGCTGCTCTATCGTCTTGTACAGTGTACATGGGGCGCGCCCCAGACGCTTATGGGCCTGTGCGTGTTTCTGCTGCATCTGAAGGACCGGCACGAGGCATATCACGGCGCGGTCGTCACATATTGGAAGGGGAAATCCAGCGTGTCGCTGGGTATGTTTGTCTTTCTGACGGATGAACCGTACTTCGCAGAGAAATACGCCGGGAGCATTCCGAAGGCGGAACTGTCCCGTCGGCTGCTTGTACACGAGTACGGGCATACGATCCAGTCGTTGATGCTGGGCCCGCTGTATCTGATCGTTATGGGAATTCCCTCCACGCTGTGGGGCTTTCTGCCGCAGCTGAACCGTATGCGCAGGGAGAAGCAGATCTCCTACTTTGATTTCTTCACGGAGAGCTGGGCCAACCGGCTGGGCGAAAGGATCACGGGGGAGAAGAGCATGGGGCGGCTGCTGATTGACTGACAAAAAAGGACAGGGCGTGCAGGCCTTGTCCTTTTTGCATGGGGATATATGCAGCGTGGTGCGGGAGGATCAGTAACCCAGATGCTTCAGCAGACCCTCGCAGCCCTCCAGAATATCCCGATAGGCGATATCAAATCTGTCGGAATACCAAGGGTCGCTGACCTCGCCGGGCCGGGAGGTGAAGTCCATCAGCAGATGGCACTTACCCTGGGGATCACCGCCCAGAATGCGGTGCATCAGGCGGATGTTCCATTCGTCCATGGCGATGAGGTAATCGAAAGCCTGATAATCCTGCCGCATCAGCTGCCGGGCAGCGCGCCTTTCGCAGGGAACGCCGTGACGGGCAAGCTCCGCGCGGGCGGGCGGATAAACCGGATTGCCGATCTCCTCACGGCTGACCGCGCAGGACTCGATGATGAACTGCGCCTCCAGCCCTCTCTGGCGCACAAGGTGCTTGAGCACCATCTCCGCCATGGGGCTGCGGCAGATATTGCCGTGGCAGACAAACAGGATTTTCATGATGATACACTCCTTTGCACAGGGCGGTCAGGCGTTCTGATCCGCGCTGTAATGCGCAGCGGCGAAGAGATACTGCCGCTCGAATTCGCGGATGGCGCGGCGGCTGATTTTGCGGAAGGGGGTCAGCATGTCGAAGGCGTGGAAGCCGGTGGGGTATACGTCTGCGCGGGCGGGAATACCGGCGGACTGGAGAGCCTTTATGTAGGCGATGGTTTCGCCGTGGAAGGGCTCCCGGTCGCCCACGAAGGTGTAGGCGGGCGGGAGACGGCTGTAATCGGTCTGCCGGGCCGGCGCGGCGTAGGGCGTCAGGCTGGAGCGGTCGGCCTGAGCCAGATAGGCTTTCCATGCGGCGTGGTTGCGCCGTGTGTTCCATACCAGGCCGTGGTTGTCGCGGGAGGAAGGTGTGTCCCGGTCGTCCAGCATGGGATAGAGGGGCATCTGGAAGGCAATGCTGACCGTGCCCCGGTCGCGGGCCATCATGCACACGGCTGCGGTGAGGCCGCCGCCGGCGCTTTCGCCGCCAACCATCAGCCGGGAGGGGCTGCAGCCCAGCTCCGGGGCGTGCTCCTTCAGGTACATAAGGGCGGCGTGGCAGTCCTCCGCTGCAGCCGGATAGGGATGCCGGGGTGCAAGGCGATATTCCGGCGTGATCACCACCGCGCCGTATTTTTTCACCAGAGCCATGGCGCGGGAGATGTAAATCATCCCGGCCATGCCGGTGACGTAGCCGCCGCCGTGGATCCACAGAACGCCGGGCGTTTCCTCCGGAGCGCGGCGGCTTGCCGTGGGCTGGAGAATCAGCAGGTTCATGGAGCCTCCGGGGGAAGGAATGCGCTGGCGGCGGAGCGTGTATTTTTTCATCATGAGCCTCCTGTAGCGGGAGTATGGCACTATTATACGCCCGAAGCGCGCCGCCGTCCACCGGAGGATGGAAAAAGAATCGCTTTTTGCGGCAGGAAGAATGACTTCCCGCCGGCGATGTGCTATACTGTCATAAGGAATGCGGGAGGTGTACGGATGAATTTTCTGGAGGAGCGGATCATCAGGGACGGCGAAGTCAGGCCCGGTCAGGTGCTGAAGGTGGACGGTTTTCTCAATCATCAGATGGACGTGGCGCTGCTGGAGGAAATCGGCCGTGAGTTCAAGCGCCGCTTCGGGCATAAGCGGATCACCAAGGTGCTGACCATTGAGGCCTCGGGTATCGGTATTGCGTGCTTCGCAGCGAGGGAATTCGGCGTGCCGATGGTGTTTGCCAAAAAGTCGAAGTCCCTGAATGTGGGCAGCGACGTGTACATGGCGGAGGTGGAATCCTTCACCCACGGGAACCGCAATCAGGTGATTGTATCCCGGAAGTACCTGAGCGGAGAGGACCGTCTGCTGATCATTGACGATTTTCTGGCCAACGGCAGCGCGCTGCAGGGGCTGATTGCCATCGCAGAGGCTGCGGGCGCGTCGGTGGAGGGGCTGGGAATCGTAATTGAGAAGGGATTCCAGCCCGGCGGCAAATTGATCCGCGAGAGGGGTTTTGATCTGCAGTCGCTGGCGATTGTGGACGCCATGGACGAAGAGACCGGGGAGATTACCTTCCGCCGGCAGGAATGAACAAAGCAGCATGTGACAGGCGCGTCTGTCCCGGTCAGCCGGGGCGGCGCGTTCTTTTTGATCCGGATATTACTGTAAACAAAGAAAAAACCGCCCAATATGGTGAATTTTTCCGTGCAATATGGTATATTATAAGGTAATACATATAGTAATGAATTGTTCTGACTGGAGTGTTGGAATCGTGAAGAAAAAGCTGTTTGCGCTTGCCGTGTGTCTGATGATGATTCTGGGCGCGGCGGTTTGCCTTGCAGAGGGCGAAACCTTCGGCATAGACGTCGTGTCGGGCGGGCAGGCGATTGCCCGTCTCCACATGCTGTGCGTGGACTCGGAGGGAAATCCGCTGGAGCTGGACGCCTGGTCCGGCGAGAGCTGTACCATCACGCAGGGCTACAGCTACAATATCTGTATTTACCATAACATGGCGGCGCACGACGGCTATACGGTCTCCCGCTATTATGTGGAGGGAGACGGCGGGCAGACGGAGCTGACGCACGTCGCTCAATCTGCCAGCAGGGGATGGCTGATCCGGGGCGGCAATAGCTACAGCTGGGAAAACCCGCCTGCAGACGCGATAGATGCACAGGGAAATCTGACCGTCCGTATGGAGCTCAAGCGGATTGTCAGCCCGCTGAAGAACAACCCGGCGCACAGCGACATCAGCCTGACGCTGTTCGATTACGGCTCCTATATCAACGTGGGCGCGGACAAGGATCTGCTCTTCGGTCACAATACCCGCGTGTACGAGGGTATCGACGGACAGCCCGTGTACCGCAACCATACCAACGGTTACGGGAAAAAGCTGAACGGCGCCGCGCCGCTCATGAAGATGACGCTGGTGGACGGTCTGCCCGAAACCAGGCAGGGCGTAAGCTACGGATACCTGTTCCGCATGGACGGCCCGGCGCTGTACACCGGCGAGGCTCCCGTACCTCTGACCAGCTATGACAGGCTGCGGCAGGAGACCGTCTATGACGCGGGTTTTGGCTACACCAGCCCCTACGAGAGCATGCGCTTTGAGATGGAGGGCGATGGCGGCCTGTTCTACGAGGACGAGGACGGCTATCTGGTGTACGACTGCAGCGAGCTGTCCGCCTTCTACAACACGAAGACGAATCGCTTCGAATTCGGCAGCGTCATGCTCTATCCCGGCCATGTGTCCTATGCCACGGTGAAGAGCTCTCCCGTATACGGAATGAATTTCGTTCCCTTTGACCGGGTGGGGAGCGGCTCGGAGCTTGCGGCATTCCCCTTCAGCGCAAGGAAGCTGTACAGGATGCCCTACAGCACCACGGAGGATGAGCGCAGCGGCGTGTCCAACATGTTCTTCGGCATGTGTCTGGAATTCGACTTTTATATGCCCGAGGACGGAAAGATCAACGGCAGGGACATGGTCTTCCAGTTCGGCGGCGATGACGACGTATGGTGCTATGTGGACGACGTGCTGGTGCTGGATATCGGCGGATGTCACGGCGCGACCTACGGCTCCATCAACTTCTCCAGCGGCAGGGTGCTGGATCCCAATGTCAGCGGAAATCATTCCAGCAAGGTGCGCACGCTGCGAAAGACCTTCGAGGACTCCGGCGTATCCACTGCGCTCTTTGACGGCGATACCTTCGCCCCTTATACCCGGCATACAGTCAAGTTTTTCTATCTGGAGCGCGGCGGCAATATCTCCTTCTGTCGCCTGCGGTTCAATACACCCATGCTGCCCCAGAAGTCTCTCACCGTGCGCAAGCAGCTGGAGCCCCATGAGAACAGCGGCGTGGTGAATCTGGTCAAGAACGCGCTGAGCTACGAGTTCCGCGTCCTGCAGACGGATGCGGACGGAAATCCCACGGACAAGCTGTTCGTCAGGCCCGGCACGAAATACAGCGTGATCAGGGATCAGCAGGTTGTGCGGGAGGACACGGTGGACGCGGACGGCGTGTTCCGCCTCAAGGCGGACGAATCCGCCCAGTTCAGGGATATGTGGACCATCGCCGAAAACACGGGCGCTGCAGGCTATGTGGTGGAGGAACGGCTGCCCTCGGAGCTTGCAGGCATCTACGGCGCGGTGGAATATATAGTGGACGGCTCCACCAACGTGGTTACCGGCGAGGACGGCGGACAGGCGGCGTTCACTACCTTCCGCACGGCGGAGCTGGATCCGCACCAGACCCAGATGGTGCTCTACAGCAACAAGGTGCAGACCACCGTGCCGCTGCGCATTACCAAGCAGGAGACCGGCGAGGCCTTCGCCGACTGGCAGGAAAGCTATGCCGTGCAGGTGCTGGTGGGCGGCATGGATGACGCGCAGAGCAGCCTCCAGCCCATCACGGAGGGCACTGTCTACACTGTAAACGGCAGGGAGCGCGCGGCGGGCGCGGACGGCGTGATTGAGCTGAAAACCGGCGAAACGGCGGTGCTCCGGCTTCTGAGCGGCACAAAGTATAAGGTGCAGGAGCTGGCGGATCCCGCCTACAGCTACTACGACAGCTATACCCTGAACGGTGCGGCGACGGGTACGGACTTTGCGCTGGGGACGATCCTTCCCTCCCAGACGGAGGCGGCGAACGTCACGATAATCAATACCTACTATGATCCGGCTCATCCGCCGGAGACCGGCGATTCCGCCATGCCGCTAATGTGGCTGCTGGGCGCCGCGCTGGCGCTGTGCGTGCTGATGCGGCTCCGCCGGCCTGGGCGTGCGTAATCACCACAAAAGAAAGGGTGCGGTGTATGCAGGCTTACAATCCTTATCTGCCCAGCTGGGAGTATACTCCCGACGGCGAGCCCCACGTCTTTGGCGACAGGGTTTATGTGTACGGCTCCCATGACCGTTTCAGGGGGCATGTGTACTGCCTGAACGACTATGTGTGCTGGTCTGCGCCTGTGGAAAACCTGAAGGACTGGCGGTATGAGGGCGTGATCTTCCGCAAGACGGATGATCCGGACAACCGCCATGGCAGGGGCTGCCTCTACGCTCCGGACGTGACGCAGGGCCTCGACGGCCGCTACTACCTGTACTATGTGGTGGACAAGCACTGCTGGGTATCGGTGGCGGTATGCGATACGCCTGCGGGCAAGTATGAGTTTCTGGGCCATGTGCGCTATGCGGACGGAACCCGCCTGGGCGAAAGACCCGGTGATGACGGGCAGTTCGATCCCGGCGTGCTGACCGAGGACGGGAAAACATACCTGTACACAGGCTTCTGCTGGGGACACGACAAATCCCGCAGGGGCCCCACGGTTACCGTGCTGGACAGGGACATGCTGACCATCATCGAAGAGCCCAGAACGCTGATCCCCTCCGCGCCATACAGCGCGGGATCCGGGTTTGAGGGGCATGAGTTCTTCGAGGCGTCCTCCATCCGCCGATTCGGCGATACGTACTACTTCGTCTATTCCTCGGTGGTGATGCACGAGCTGTGCTACGCCACCAGCCGGTATCCGGACAGGGATTTCGTCTACCGGGGCGTGATCGTCAGCAACAACGATATCGGTATTGACGCCTATAAGCCTGCCCTGAAGCCCATGTACTACGGCGCGAACAATCACGGCGGACTGGTCAGGGTGGGGGAGAAATATTATATCTTCTATCACCGGCATACCGACGGCACCAACTTCAGCCGTCAGGGCATGGCGGAGGAGGTGCGGATCCTGCCGGACGGCTCCATTCCGCAGGTGGAGATGACCTCCTGCGGCCTCAACGGCGGCCCGCTGAAGGGCTGTGGAACCTATCCGGCGTACATCGCCTGCAATCTGTTCACGCAGGAGGACAATATGTACACCGGAGGATCCGGCAGCAACGGCTTCTGGCTGGACGGTCGTTTCCCCCGCATCACCCAGGACGGACGGGACGGCGACGAGGAAGACGGCTATATCATGAACATGACCGATACCGCCACCTGCGGCTTCAAATACTTTGACTGCCTGGGCGTGAAGCGGATCACCCTGCGGGTGCGGGGCTATGCCGGCGGATACTTCGAGATCAAAACCGCGTGGGACGGACCCGGGCTGGCCCGGATCCCGGTGGAGTTCACCAACGAGTGGACGGATTACGCTGCGGAGGTTTCCATCCCCGACGGCGTGCAGGCGCTGTATTTTACCTATTGCGGCAGCGGCAGCGCGGCGCTGAAGTCCTTCACGCTGGAGTAAAAAGCGCAAAAAAAGAAATCTCTCTTTTCAAGAAGGATGATGGAAAGGAAAAATTTATCCTTCACTATATATTTTGCCTGTGATGAATTTGTGGTGAAAACTCAGCACGCATTTTGCAATGCTCCGTTTCAGTCGATGCAATATGAGCATTATCAATGCCAACGGCGTAATCCATATTACAACCCCAATGTACGGAGGAAAGAACATGGAACAACTATATCGCGAACTATACGCTCAAATGAATCTTTTCATAGCTAATGATCCACGAATGAGACAACGCGGATTGTCCCTGCACGTCCCAATGAAAGGTAAACGTTATGATGCGCAGCAGAAAGTACGACTAATGTGGATTGGCAGAGCGATTAACGGTTGGCCCGATGCCTCATTTTTCAATCTTCAAATCGACGAGTATTCAGAAAAAGTCAATCATCTCGAAGCATGCTGTACGAGATTTGGATGGTTAAAGGAATACAACTATCGTCATAGTCCCTTTTGGAGAACATGTAAACTACTGCATCAGAAGTTAACATCAGCAGAATCCCCCGTAGAAGACTGGTTTGAAGATATTGTTTGGACTAATCTCTATAATGTATCGCCCGCGGATAAAGGAAATCCATCGGGAAGGCTTTGTAAAGTGCAGCAGGATATAGGCAGGCAACTACTCAAAGCACAGATCGCTGCGTTTTCGCCTACACATATCGTGTTTGTGACCGATAACGATTGGTTTTTCGATTTTAACAAACCAAAATTGTCAGACAGTTGCCTGTTTCCCAACATATCTCAAATAGAAAAAACGGAAGACGCCGTGGTAGCCAGTGGAATGATAGACAATAGTAAGGTTGTTGTAACAAAACGCCCTGAATATCGTTATTCTGATGTGGATTTTACAGATGCAATAATCCGAGCGTTTGCTGTACTATGATGGGAAGAAGCAACCTTTCAACTTGATCATCACCATGAGAGCGCAATTATACGCACGTTGTCCGTGCATTGCGTTTGTTGGGCTCCATAAGCAAAGGAGCATCCGAATGCCGGATGCTCCTTTGTTCGTTTCAGGATAAATTGTTCCTTAAGAAACCTCCCATCAGAGAGATTTCTTTTTGCGTTCCGGTGAATCAGCCCTTCAGGGAGCCCACCATCACGCCCTTGACGAAGTGCTTCTGCACGAAGGGGTACAGCAGGATGACCGGCAGGGAGCCGAAGACGATCACGGCGTACTTCAGCACCTCCACCAGCGCCAGACGCTGACTCTGCTCCACGGTGGCATCCGCCATTTCCTCAATCATCTTGGCGTTGGCCAGGATGTTGCGCAGCACCACCTGCAGGGGCAGCTTGTCCTCGGAGGACAGGTAGATGAAAGCGTCAAAGTAGCTGTTCCAGTGGCTGACGGCGTAGAACAGGGTCAGTACCGCCAGAATGGACTTGGACAGGGGCAGCACCAGGTGCCACACCACCTGCAGGTCGCTGGCGCCGTCCAGCTCGGCGGCTTCGATCATCTCGTCCGGGATGGTGCTCATGAAGAAGGTGCGGGCCACCACCATGTTATACACATTGATGGCGCCGGGCAGCAGCATCACCCACAGGGAGTCCAGCATGCGCAGGTTGCGGATGTTCAGGTAGGTGGGGATCAGGGGCGCGGAGAAGATCATGGTGAACACGAACAGCCACATCATCCACTTACGGCCCAGGAAGTCCTTGCGGCTCAGGGGATAGGCGCACAGGATCGTCATGGTGATGTTGACGATGGTACCCAGCACCGTGTACAGGATGGAGTTGCCGTAGCCGGAGAGCAGCAGCTTGGAGCGGAAGATCTCCTTGTACGCCATGAGGCTGATGTCCTTGGGGATGATGAACACGCGGCCTGCGATGACCTGGTTGGGCGAGGACAGGGACTGGGCGATGACGTGCAGCAGGGGAATGAGCACGATCACCAGGGAGAAGGTCAGCAGCAGAGTGTTGATAACGTCAAAGACCCATTCGGAAGTGGTTTTCTTCAGATGCTTGGCTTGCATGGTCCTCCTCCTTTCTTACCACAGACTGTTGTCGCTCAGCTTGCGGGACAGGCCGTTCACCAGCGTCAGCATCAGCAGGGATACCACGGACTGGAACAGGCCGATGGCCGTGGAGTAGCTGAACTGCATGCCTTCCGCAAGGCCGATGCGGTACACATAGGTGGAAATAATATCAGAAGCCCGCATGTTCTGCAGGTTCTGCATCAGCAGCACCTTTTCGTAACCCATGGTGAGGATACGGCCGCAGGCCATAATGGTCAGGGTAATGGCCGTGGGCAGGATGCCGGGAATGTCGACGTGAAGGATGCGCTGCCAGATGTTGGCGCCGTCCACGATGGCGGCCTCATGCAGCTCGGGGGAGATGGCGGCCAGCGCGGCGATATACACCACGGCGTTGTAACCGGTCTTCTGCCACACTTCGGAGAAGACGTACAGCGTCTTGAACCAGCCGGGCTTGCTCAGGAACTGGATCGCCTTGCCGCCCGTGGCTTCAATGGCCTTGTTGACGATGCCGGACAGGGAGAGCATCTGCGTCAGAATGCTGACCACCAGCACCGTGGAGATGAAGTAGGGCATGTAGGTGACCATCTGAACCGTCTTGCTGTAGACCTTGCTGCGGCAGTAGTTCAGCGCGATGGCCAGGATGATGGGCGGGAAAATGCCCACAAGAATGTTGTACAGCGACAGACCGATGGTATTGGTCATCAGCCGCTGGAACTGGTTGGAGGTGAAGAACTTGAGGAAGTGCTTGTAAATGGGCGTGGCCCATGCGCTTCCTGCGATGCCGTGGGCAAACTTGTAGTCCTTGAAGGCAATCTGGGAGCCCCAGATGGGTACATACTTGAAGGTGATGACCCATACGATCGGCAGGAGCATCAGCAGATACAGCTGCCAATGCCGCATGATGCCGTGATAGATCACGCGGGCACGGGATTTCTTGTTAATGGCAGGGGGTGTCGTCATGCGGATTCCTCCCGAAAACAAATCATCATAGATAGGGGACGCCGGGGGATACCCGGCGTCCCGCTGAGAATGCGTATCTTACTTGGCAGCGAAGGCGCTGGCGTCGTAAGCTTCCTGGTACAGGGCCAGGTAGTCGTCCAGACCGATGGAGCTCAGGGTTTCCACATAGGAATCCCACTCGGTCTCGATGTCCATGGTGCCGGTGATGAAGGCCACCATGCACTCCTGCTGATAGTCGGTCACAGCAGTCTGGTACAGGGCGATCTGCTCGGACATTTCCTCGGTGAAGTACAGGCCGGGCAGGACGCTCTCCAGGGGCTGCTGAACAGCCTCATGCAGCTTGGAGCCCTGATACAGCACGACCTGACGGCCGTCCAGAGGAGCCACGTCGGCAGCATAGGGATCGGGGTTGGTGGTCAGGAAAGCGGTGAACTTGGGGTTACGGACCAGGCCGCACAGCTGGGTCCAGGAGTAGTTCTCGTCGCTGTGCTCCAGAGCGGTGACCTCAGCCTGTTCGCCGTCCAGACCGATTTCGCCCTCGGTAGCCTTGCGCCAGTGCACGCCTTCCACACCGAAAGCGGAGCGCATGGAGCCTTCCTTGGTGGCGAGGTAGTCAACCAGACGGAAAGCAGCCTCGGGGTTGGTGGCGCCCACGGGGATGAAGGCCATGCCGGTCTGATACATCACGTAGGGGTTCCAGTCGGAGATAGCCTGGCCGGAGGGGCCCTTCAGGGGAGCCAGCACGCGGTACTCTTCCCACTTGCGGGCGCCGTCGGCAGCCATGTTCACGCCGTAGCCGGGACGCATGGCCAGGAAGCAGCCGATCACAGTGTGCTCGCCGTTCTCGTTCACGTTGACCTGGTTGGAGGACTGCTGGGTGAAGGATTCGGGGTTGATCAGACCCTCTTCATACATCTTGTTCAGCCAGCGCAGGCCCTCACGATAGCCATCCTGCACGGGGGCATAGGTGATCTTGCCGTTGTCCACGTACATACGATGGGTCATGGGAGTCAGCTGGAAGGGAGCCATCAGGAAGCCGTCGATCATGGCGGACACGCCGTTCTTGGAGGTGGACAGCGGGATCTCGTCGTTGGGGTCGCCGTTGCCGTTGGCGTCCTGCTCCTTGAAGGCCTTCATCACCTGATAGAACTCTTCGGTGGTGGTGGGCTGCTTCAGGTTCAGGTTGTCCAGCCACTGCTGGTTGATCCAGCACTTCAGCTGATACTGGACGTGGAAGGAGCCGTCAACATTGGGCAGGGAGTAGATGTTGCCGTCGGGGGTGGTGATGTACTCACGCATGCCGGGCAGATCCGCGAAAGCGGCCTTGTAGCCCACGGAGATGGTGTCATAGTACTCGTTCAGGGGCATCAGCAGGCCCTGGGAAGCCAGCTGGGCCTCGGTGACCATGTCCAGACGGTCGCCGACGCCGACCAGGATCAGGTCGATGCCTTCGGAGTTGCCGCCGGCGAAGAGCAGGTTCATCTTCTCACGGCTGGAGCCGGTGGGAGCGATGTGCCACTCGATCTTGATGCCGAGCTTCTCTTCCAGTTCCTTGGTCTGGAGGTTGTCGGAGCGGCTGTATTCGCCGTCCTGGGGAGCGAAGACCTTCAGGGTGATCACTTCGTCAGCGATGGGATAGGTGCCGGGCTCGTTGTAGGTGAGGGCCAGCGCGTTGGACGCGACCATCAGCAGGCACAGAACCATAGCAAGCAGTTTCTTCATGGTTGGGTCTCCCTTCTCAAATTTTCCAGCCCTGATCAGAGGCTGAATCGATATATTAATTATCCGATAAGTTAACAAAAAAATCAAGTCATGAAGAAATAAAAAGAACACAATTCCCGTGGATTCAAATGATTTGTGCGGAACCGAATCAAAAGGCTGTTTTTGCCCCGAAAGGCCCGAAAACAAAGGGTTTGTACGCTGTGAAAGCAGCTTATCCTTTACAAGGGAGGGGGATTCTGCTAAAATCAGAGAAGATAAGCGGACGGCTGATCAGCCGGAAGGGCGGGTGATGAACAATGCGCGGCGGCGAGGGCTCCTTTTCCTTTGCAAGGAGGGGCTTCAAGAGAGTGTTTTCCATTTATCTGATTTCCTATCTGGTGATGCTGATGCTCCCGGTGGCGGGCGTATTGTATCTGAATCACCGGGTGAATGAGATGTCCGAGCGCAACTGCGCCCGCGACGCCGAGGCGGCCCTGCAGGACGTGAGCGCGTCCCTGCGCGCGCAGCTGGCGTGGATGGACAGCACTGCAGGCCGGTTCCTGCTGGATTATCAGACCACGGGCATGATCTATGCCGGGCCCCTGACCTACGGTGATACGCGGGTGAACACCTTCACCGCCTTCAGCAAGCATCTGAATGAGCTGATCGGCGTATACGACGCGGACTCGCTGGGCTACCGCATGCTGTTTCAGGACAGCGAGCTGGTCTTTGATGAACTTGCCATGGCTCAGGGCCTGGAGTTTGTATTCAGCACCTCCCTTCATTATGAAGGCATGAGCTATGAGGAATGGTACGGCGCGGTGTTCTCCTGCAATGAGCGGGTGCTGCTGCCGGCGCACGACATCCGCATCGACAATGTGCGTGTGCGGGCGCTTTCCTATAATTTCCCCATTGTCCGGCGCAGCGCAAATGGCGACCGCAAGGCGGTGCTGCAGTTTTTTATCCCCGAGAGCGACTTGATTCCCGATTCCTTTGATCCGCGAAGCACCGGATATCTCCTGACCAGGGACGGACGGACGCTGGCGCAGTTCGGCAGCCAGACGCCCTTTCCGCTGGAGGTGAACGCCATCAGCGGTCAGACGGGATGGCTCCGGCATGGCGGCGGATTGCTGGCGTATACGGAGGTAGTCCCCGGCATGACCCTGGCCATGCTTATTCCCGAGGAGGTAGCCTTCCGGGATGCGCTGGCCATGCGCACGCCCATGCTGCTGATGATTCTTTTGTGCGCGGCGGTGGAAGGAATCATGTGCCTGCTGATGGCGCGGCGTAATGCCCGGCCCATCGAAAACCTGGCCAGCAATGTGAATCAGATGCTCAATACGCCCCGACAGGGCAACGAGCTGGCTTATCTGCATCAGAGCATGCAGCAGCTGAAGGAGGACCGCCGCATGGCGGAACAGGCCGTGCAGCGCAGCCGGCAGGTGGAGACTGCCATGCTGCTCAGCCGCGTGCTGTATTATCAGACGGAGGATGCGCGGGAGCATCTCCGGCAGGGCGACCGGATCGGCGTGGAGCTGCGGGCCGGCGGCTATTGTGCGGCCGTTGCGGCGCTGAGCGGCGGAGCGGAGCCCGCTCCCTCCTTCGACGTGCCGGATGCGCCCCGGGGAATGCGCTTCCTCATCAGCGAGGGGCAGCACAGCTCCATCAATATGCTTTACATGCTGGAGGGGGAGGTTCAGGCACAGAGCATGGAGCAGATCCTGCAGCACCTGCAGCAGGTGTATGCCCTGCTGCCCGCTGGCAGCCGCATCGGCGTAGGCCGCTGCTGCCAGACGCTGGAGGATGCGCCCTTCTCCTACAATCAGGCGGTATACTGCCTGCAGTTGGATCAGCCGGCGCAGGGCGTGATCCAGTTTGACCAGGTCAGCCCCAGCTTCAACTCGCTGCATTTCCCGCTGGAGCAGCAGCAGAGGATCCTCAACGCGGTGAAGCACAACAACGAAGCGGTGATTGATCAGGAGTTCGACGTCCTCCTGCATGAAAATTCCGTCAAGCGCCATCTGTCCTCCCTGCTCAAGCGTACGCTGCTGTCCAGCGTGGAGGCGCTTTTGCTGATGGCGGCCGAGGATGCGGCGAGGAACGAAAACCTGTCCGACTATCTGCGCTCGGTGCATCAGTCTGCGGACTTCCGCACGGAGCTGGAGATTCTGCGGGAGGAGTTCAAGAAGATCGCCCGGCAGACCGGCGAGAAGCATACCCGTCATGAGGACGGGCAGCGCCGGGAAATGCAGGAATGGCTTGAGAAGAACCACAGCGATTCCATGCTGTCCATCGGCGGCATGGCGGAGCACTTCGGCTTCTCGGAGAGCTACTTCTCCGTGCTGTTCAAGGAGCTGATGGGCGAGCCGTACAGCATCTATCTGGAAAGGCTGCGCCTGAACCGGGCGGCGGAGCTGCTCAAAACCACGGATATTTCCGTGGAGGAGGTGGCCCAGCAGGTGGGCTACAACAACTCTACCACCTTCCGGCGCGCCTTCAAGCGCGTGCAGGGCATATCGCCCCTGCAGTACAGGAATCAGTAAAAGGCAAAACAAGGCCCTCTCTTTTGCAAGAGAGGGCCTTTGTCATGCTTATTTGCAGCGCGCAAGCCGCGCGGCGAAGTCCTCAAGGAAGTCTCTGCGCCAGCGGCTGACCGTCTTCGCGCCCCGGTGAGGGCCTTCGGACAGATCCGTTTCCAGCCGGTCCGACCACCAGTGGGTCAGGTTGCCCCGGAGATTTTCCCGCGTGGCGGGGATTTCTGCCACGGCGCGGATCACGCCCGTCAGGCCGTCCATTTCCGGGATCGTACTGCGGGTGATATAGTGGAAGTCGCCCGTCTCCTTGGGCACGAAGCGGACGCGGTACTCGCCGCCGCCCAGATAGAAGCCCTCAAACTGCTGACGGAGCACCTCCAGCATGAATACAGGCTTCCCGGTAGGCTCAATGACCGGGCCGCGGAAGATCAGCTCCGCCACGGCGAAGGCCTCGGTGGGCTGATCCGCCGACGTAGGATGCTCATAGACGCGTTCCGGCATATCCTTCACCGGGGCGTAGCTTCCGCCCCAGCTCTCGCTCTCCGGATCTTCCGGATTGCCCCGCAGCAGCCATGCCACGGTGGGCGTATCGCCCATCTTGATCACGCCGCCCAGATGGGTATTGAAGTAATGCCCCAGCGCGCCGCTGTCCGCCGCATAGGTGGAGACAAAGGTGTCGTTGCCCCAGGGCGCGGTCATGTCGCCGCCGTTGAACCAGCCCCGGTAGGTGGAGTTGTTTTCGATCATCCACAGATCGGGGAAGTTTTTCCGGATGTAGGCGTAGGCGTTGGGGCCCCATTTCTTGTTGGGGCCGCCGATGTAGTGCACCCGGAGCCTGGGCAGGATATCGGGCGCGTCATGCAGCGCCTGCGCCAGATCCTCCAGCAGTCCCCACATCAGCAGATACAGGGGGCGCTCGTCCTCTTTGCGGGCGCAGCGGATGATGTGCTCCGACGCTTCCGTGGGCTGCGACCAGCCCTTGTAGGGTGCAAAATCAGGCGTACCCTGAAAGGTCACGGCGCGCAGCTCATCCGGATAGGGGTAGCGGGGGGAATGGGCGCGCAGCTTCGGGTAATCCTTTTCGTATTCGTCGATGACGGCGTGGATGTCCGAGGCGCGCCCCTCGCCCCAGGGCGAGGAGATCAGGCCTTCGGTGTCAAACACGTCCGAATAAAGCAGGTAATGCACCATGGACTGGAAATCGTCAGGGTCGCTGCCGCCGATGTCCGTGGTGACGATGACGCGGAAACGCTCGCCTTCAAGCGCGCCGCGGCGGAGAATGTGGTTCATATGCGCTCCTTATTCCGATCAGAAATAGGGGTGGATGCCTTCGGCCGCGACCTGCCAGCCCTCGCTCTCCGGGAAGCCGGGGAGGGGCTTGCCGCCGTCCCAGCCTGCGGCCATCATGGCGGCGGCCAGCAGGAGGCTGCCGTTGCCGGGCAGGTACAGGGGCAGATCCCGGCGGGTAATCTGCCGGTTGTTGCCGCTGGCCACATAGGTGTTCTTGTTGGTCTGGCACAGCAGCTGATCCAGCGCCACGCCGGGCCGGTCCAGCCTTGCGGCGGTCATGGCCATCACGGCGAAGTCCCAGCCCCACAATGTGCCGTAATCCCAGCAGCCGATCACCGTATCAAGGGTGCGGGTCATGGTTTCGCGGTCGATATCGACTCCGGGGAGCATACCCATGCACTGCAGCATGGAGGGGTGATCAATCGCTACCTTTTCAAAGGTTTCCGGACAGTCGGCATGAGCGGTGTATACGCCGTGATGAACGGGCGGCGGGGCCATGCGGGCATGCACCTCGATCCAGCGGCCGTCGGGCTCCGCGCCCAGCAGCTCCGCCCAGTGGATGGCGACGCCCAGACCGAATTTCCAGTACGCCACCTCAAAGGAGGGATCGCGGGTGACCTCGGGCAAATGCCGCTCCTGCACGGGGATCAGCGGCGGCGCAATGTGGAACAGGCCGTCGTCCGGCACGGGCATGGCGTAATCTGCCATGAAGTCAGCAGTCTCCTTCACCAGAGGCCAGTTTTCGCGGAGGAACTCGTCCATCGCAGGATCGCCCTCGGCGGCGCGGGCGCGGCGGATCAGCTCCAGCATGGTGATGATGTGGGGCTGCTGCCAGATCAGCACCACCGCCACATTGGAGGGGCTGTCCAGCGCGTCGTCGCCCACCATCTTGGGCCAGCGGGCGCCCTTGTACAGGTTGCGCGCGGCATTGGCCCGGGCCTCGGGCAGATGCTCCCGGTACCACGGGATGCCCCGCTCCAGCAGCTCCCGGTGTCCCCACAGCGGGGCCCAGGCCATGTGCCAGAAGTGCATCTCCAGATGCGCCTTGCCGAACCAGCTGTTGCAGGTCAGGCCGGTTTCCGCCGGGGGAACCGTACCGCTGCTGTTGATGATCAGAAGATACAGGGACAGGATAATTCTCCGCTCCAGCTCCATGGCGCGGGGATCCTCCGCCTGTGCAAAGTCAATGGCGCCGCCCTTTTCCCAGAAGGCGTTCCACATTTTCTGACCGCGCAGGATGGCCTCGCTTCCGTCCGCTGCGGCGGGATCGCCGGAGGCAAGCGTCAGGGCGATGACGATCTCATCGCTGCCTGCGGTGATGCGGATGCGGTGTGCCGCCGTCTGTTCAAGGGCTGCGCCGGGGGCGCTGATCCGCAGGGTGTAGCGCAGCGCATCCATCTCGCGGCGGATGATATCCCCCTCCAGTCGGGTGACGTGCCGCTCGGGAGAAGTCCAGTCGGCGCCGGTGATGTTGCCCGCGCCGTAGGGAAAGTCAAGATCCACGGTGAGGCCCTTTGTCAGCAGCGGAGAGGCGATGCGGAAAACGAGCGTATCGCTGTCGCTGTCGCAGGCGGTAAGCACCTGACACGCTTCGCCACGGAGCAGATAGCTGCTGCGGATGCAGCCGTCATACAGGTGAAGCTCCTGATGCACCTGAGTGAAATCCTGTGTATGCAGCTCCTCGCCGTGGAGGCGGAGACTGGCGCGCACCATGCTGAATTTGTGGGGATTCATGCGCAGCCAGTCGTACACATGCTCATTGCCCGGATGCTTGGTGCGGGCATAGGTGACCTCGCGGCCGCAGAAGTCGTATGTGTCCATTTCCACGTCCCGGAGGGTGTAAGCGCCGGAGGGCGTGGGAGCGGGGATGGTATGCCAGCCCCAGTTGGCCATGGTGCACAGAGGCGTTTCCACGGCGTAATCTTCATAGAGGGTTTGCAGGCCGGTCACGTCCACGCTCATGGCAACGGAGCCGTTGCCCACAGTCAGGGGAGCCAGTGCGTCGGGCTGGGTCAGGACGGGATTGTGGCGGGATACCCATGCTTTGCGGTTGATCATGTCAGTATCTCTCCTGTCGGATGCGTATTTGTACCTCTATTATACCACAAACTGAGCCCCTGCGGCGGGACAAATGCCGCGATGGGCGCACATTGCTTTGGATGGCGGATTTCCTCCGCCGCAGCCTGAAATGAAAAAACGCCATTCCGGCATCGGCGGGAATGGCGGCAGACCATAGACAGACTTGCTTATTTCCCGCTCGGGCGGGGAGGTTCGGCGTTACCCGACGATCGGCAGCAGGCTGATCACCCGCCCGGCGGGGGCTACCTGCACCACCGCCTGCCAGCAGGGCTCGCGCTGCGCGTCCAGCAGGGAGATGGTGATATACTGTTCGCCGTCGGAGCGGCCGGAGGAGACGATCTCCATGGCCTCGTAGCGGGACCACAGCTCCGGCATGTGAATCTCGATAAAGCCGGACAGGAAGGCGCACCACTGCTGGCCTTCGCCGTTGTGGGTGGTGATGGGCCGGGCAAGGGGACGGAGATTGCCGGGAATCACGTCGCCGCTGACGTAGCCCAGAATCTCGCCCTCTTCGGTGAAGATCAGCTGACTGGTCAGCTCTGCACCGGGGACGTACCACTCCACAGTCCAGCCTGCGGAGGATTTCATCAGCGCAGGCTCCACAAAGCCGTCGTCCGCGTCGATGCCCTCCAGTGCAAGGAAGGCTGCGGCGTATTGCCGTGCAGTATCCGCGTCGGAAAGCGAGACGGACTGCTGACGCAGGGCGGGGGAGGTCAGCGCGGGAAGGTTGGCCAGCGAGGACTGCTCCGCCGTCGCGAACATGCCTGCAGCAGCCAGTGCGCAGCAGACCAGATATACCGCGCAGGTGCAGCGGGAGGGCTTCTCGGGATGGAGAATCATTCGGATGCGAAGCGCCAGCTGCCTGTCCCGCAGCGCGGCGGGGCTGGAGGCTACGGTGACGGCAGGCTGGGCGCGATGGGTTTCGGCGGTGTGAATCAGGGGCGATGCGTACAGGCGGCGGGCGTTGTCGTCCGCGCCGCGCAGGGCATATTCGTCGCAGGCCAGACACTGATCCGTCCGGCTCAGGAAGGCGGCCAGCCATACCAGCGGATTGAACCAGTGCAGGATGCAGCATGCGCTGCGCACCACGGCCCAGAACCGGTCGCCGCAGCGAATATGGCACAGCTCACGGTCCAGCATGGCGGGTACGTCCTCCGCCGAGGCATGGAGCGGCAGGGCGATGACGGGGCGCATGAGGTCAAAGGAGCAGCTGCCGGGCAGCCCCTCTACCATCCATACCCGGGGCGGATGCTTCAGCCTGCGCCGGGTGCACAGCTGTAAAAAGACGTCGCGGTACTCCGGCGGAAGTTTGTGTCTGCGCCGCCGCCGGATCTGCAGAATGAACAGCGCGTTGCACCCGATGGATCCGGCAAGGGTCAGCATGGCGCCGGAAAGGTAAATGATCAGCGCTGTGCGTGAAAGCCTGCCGCTGCGGGTGGCGTACACCAGGCGCCATATTAGCGAATGAATGATGGATTTGTCCGTATCCTCGCCCAGCGCCTTCCAGTACAGATTGTGTGCAGCATCGCCCACGCGCACGCGCACCTGATCCGCCATGGGGCGGATACCCGCATCCTGCGAGAGATTGGGCTTGAGCCAGTTCATTACCGGATTGGGCAGGGCGATGGGCAGCAGCAGCCGCATGGCGACCAGTACCCACAGGATCATCAGACGGCGGCTGCCCAGCTCCCGGCGGATGAGCGCACGAAGTACAAGGGCAGCGAGAATCAGCAGGCTGCCGATGAGCGTGGCCTCCACCAGAAAGTTGAATACGGTTGCTGTGCGCATACGTTGCCTCCGTCAGAGCGGACTGGATTCTATCAGCAGTGTACGGTCTTTGCGTGACGCTGTCAAGGCGGTTGGACGAAATGTAAGGTATGTAACGCGTTTTTTATTCTGCAGGGGCAAGGAAGCTGGCCATGACGTAGCCCTCGGCCACGTCGGTCTTGACGCGCACCCACGCGGGATCCTCGCAGCTTTCCAGCACGATCAGCTGCTGATGCCTGTACAGGCGCATCAGCACGGGGGATGCGGTGTTGGGCTCCTGGCGCAGGTTCAGGCTGCTGTTGTCTGCAATGCCTTCCACGCTGGCCAGATACGCGCCCGCAGGGAGATTGTCTGTGCTGACGGGCATCAGGGTGGGCCGGGGCGTGGGCGTGGCGGGAGGCTCGGGAGAATTGGCCAGCTGGGGCTGGGCGGTGGGGAGGATTGCTTCGCCGGCCGCCACCTGCCGCAGCTCCATGCCCGGGTAATAGAAGGAGAGAATCTCGCGGAAGTTCTTGCCGTAGCGGAAGGCCATCCACTGCGCGCCGCGCTGGCTCATGCCCACGCCGTGACCGTAGCGCCGGCTTTCCAGCACAAAGTGGGTATCCGTTTCCTTCACAGTGAGGATTTCGTTGTCCGCGCCGTACACGGAAAGATCCAGCGCGCGGATCAGGTTGGGGAAGATATCCAGCGTGACCGTAGCGGGTTCCTTTACTTTGCGGAAGGGGCTGTATACGGGCTTGGGCGTGGGGGTGGCGGTGGGCTGCGGAGTGGGCTGCTCCGTCGCGCCGGCCGGGGCGGGGGTGATCACCGGCACAGGGGAGGGCGTGGAGAACAGAGAGATCTCCGTATCCTCGGTGGTGGGCAGGGGCGCGGAGGACAGCTGATTCCGTCCCGACCAGGTGAAGGTCAGGGTCAGCTGGGTCATGAGCTTGCTGTTTTTCCCGTGCTTCGGGCTGCCGAGCTTCACGTCGGTGATGCTGTCGATGCGCAGGCAATCGCTGCCGGAGCCGAAGCCCTCCTTCGCCATCCTGCTGCCGATGGCCTCTGCCAGCACCTCTGTGAGGGCTGCGGACTGACTTCCCTCCTTGGGGAGGCGGGCCTTGAGTACTACGCTCTCGGGGTTTTCCAGATCATAGGGGTCGTCGGTCATGGCGTAATAGCCCCAGTCTCCGCCGCCGCTCCACACGTTCTGCACCAGCTCGGTCTGTCCGCCGTTGGATGCGCTGTAGTAGCAGTTGGCCAGCTTGCCCTTGTAGGCGCCTACCACGCCTGCGGTTTCGCGCACGGCGCGGATAGCGTTGGTATCGGTGAGATCCACGCCTTTGAACACCTGGTCGTTGGTGGTGTCCACCACGTCGTAATCCGAGGACTTGTCCACATGGGCCAGCGCGTAGGTTCTGGCGCACACGGCCTGGGCCTTGAGAGCTTCCAGCGGGAAGGAATTGCTCATTTCGTAGGGCACCACGCCCAGCAGATAATCCTCCACAGACAGGGTGAGGACAGGCCGCAGCGCGCCGCCGGAGATGGTAAGGGACAGGTCGCCGGGATAGAAATTGCCGTCCTTGGCGAAACGGAGTCCGTCGCTTTGCTGCGTATCCGAGGCGTTGCGGATAAAGCGCACGCCGGAGCCCAGCTTCAGGCTCATGCCTTCGTAGAACAGGTACAGCTGTCCTTCGCGGATCTGCACCACCACCTGGCTGCCCCGGGGGAAGGCCATGACCGTATCGCCGTTTACAGCGGCGGTGTACACGCCGTCCAGAATCAGATCGGCGCGGTCGGTCAGCTCCAGCCGGCGCAGCAGCACGCGGATGGAGGGCGCGCTGTCCTCCGCCGCAGCGGGCAGGGGAAGCAGCGCCAGCATCAGCATAAGGCATATCATGCGGACCAGTTTCTTCATCAGGTAAACCTCCTTCAGGGGGTTGAAAACAGAGTTCACAAATGTAAACGGATGAACCCGGTGGATTCATCCGTCATGCAGGAAGTGGCATTATTCGTGAGGCTTCATGCCGCGCTGCTGCTCATATTCGCCGGGAGTCATGCCGGTAAATTTTTTGAATACCTGACAGAAGTAGCTCTTGTTGGGGTAGCCGCAGGCGGCGCTGATTTCCGCCAGCGTCTTCCCTTCGCCGGAGGAAAGCAGCTCCTGCGCCTTTTCCATGCGGGTGCTGGTGAGAAAGGTGGAAAAGTGCAGACCGGTCTTCTCGTGGAACAGGCGGCAGAAGTAAGCCGGGGTCAGACCCAGCGAACGGCTCAGGTTCTGCTGGGAATAGGGCAGGGAGCAATCGGCGCGGATGGAGAGAATCACCCGTTCGATGGGTGCGGCGTTGCCTGCGGCAGGGCATGCGCGGAGCCGGGCAGGCAGGCTCTGGAGCCACGCCAGCAGCGCTTCGCGGGGGCGGCGGGTCATCTCCTGCAGGTTCAACTCCTCGGTCATGCGGTGCAGCCCCATTTCGGCATGCTGGCTCCATACGGCCTCAATCACCAGCGGCACAAAGCCGAAGCAGATCCGGCCCGGCTCCGGCTCGCTGCGCAGCGCGCGGGTGATATATCCGCCCAGGGCCGTATACTGGCGGCGCTTGATAATGGTCTGCAGCTGTCCGCGGTGGGCGTGGGCGGCAGACCCGTCCATGGGGGACACCTGGTTCCACCAGTCGGAGATCTCCATCAGCGAATCCAGCTGATCCTGCCAGTTTTCGGGCTGATCCATCTCGTGACCGATGAACATGGTGCCCTCCTGCTCAAGGGATACGGAGGCGTTCTCCATCAGTGCATGGGCGCACAGCCACATCACCGTCTCGCGGTGGGCGCGGGCGGGGAAGCGCGTATGGGCCAGCAGGATGAGCATGGTATCGCCGTCTCCGGTAAAGCAGGCTGCGCATTCGCCGGCGACGGACGTGGCCTTGTCCACGGATGCAAGCAGCGACGCGCGTTCCTCGTCGGTCAGAGGCATATCAGCCTCCCAGCGCATAAGTCGCCATGCATACACCTGACGGGGCCAGGGGGAGGTATCGGCTTCGCCCGAAAGCACAAGGGCAAGCCTTGCGCGCAGTTCAGACACAGAGCTCATGGGCGCTCCTTTCGTACAGGGGTAATAAGCAATGCAGACGCGGTTCAATCAGCCGCGCCTGCATGAAGGAACTCCACCCTATTATAACTTCTTTTGGTTTGTTTGAAAAGGGGAAAAGGATTGGATTCTGCTGAAATCGACAGGAATCGCCGTCCGTCAGTCCCGGGGCATGCCGCGGAAGAAGTCTGCATCCGCAGTATGGATGCGGCACTGGCCGATCCTGTCCAGCAGGATGATCCGTAGCGCCTTGCCGGAGGCCTTTTTGTCCATGCCCATGGCGGCGACAAGGTCGCTCTCGGGGATATCGGGCAGGCGCATGGGCAGATCAAGGGCGCTCAGCAGCGCATCCAGCCGGGCGGCGGAGCCGGCTTCGGTCAGCCGACGGCTCTCCGACAGCCGGGTGATGACGCTCATGCCCAGCGACACCGCTTCGCCGTGGCGGAAACCTGTGTAATGCTGGCACTTTTCCACAGCATGGGCGATGGTGTGGCCGAAGTTCAGCGTCATGCGCAGACCGGTATCATGCTCGTCCTGCTCCACCACGTCGGCCTTGTGCCGGATACAGCGGCGGAGGATTTCATCAATATGGGTCATTACGCCCCTGCGTCCGCCGGGCGCGGCCGCCTCCAGCAGACGGAAGAGCTCCGGATCGCCGATGCAGCCGTACTTGACCACTTCGCCCAGACCGTCGCGCCAGTATTCGGGGGTGAGCGTGTTCAGCGTTTCAGGATCGCACAGCACAAGGCTGGGCTGCCAGAACGCGCCCACCAGATTCTTGCCCTGCGGCAGATCCACCGCTACCTTGCCGCCTACGGAGGAATCCACCTGTGCCAGCAGCGTGGTGGGAATCTGCACAAAGCGAACGCCGCGCAGATAGGTGGCGGCGGCCAGCCCTGCCAGATCGCCGATCACGCCGCCGCCCAGCGCAATGACGGCGTCCCTGCGGGTGATGCGGCTGTCGCACAGGAAGCTGTACACCTCGCTCAGCTTGTCCAGGCATTTGGTCTGCTCGCCGTGGGGAAGCACGATGCTGGCGGTGCGGTATCCTGCAGCGGCAAGGGATTGCTCCACGGTCTGCAGATACAGGGGCGCCACGTGATCATCGGTGATGATCGCCAGGCTGCATTCGCCCAGCGCGCGGCGAAGATATTCCCCCGCCTGCCCCATAAGACCGTGACCAATATGGACGGGATACGAACGCTCGCCCAGCGCAACAGTAATGGTCGGCATAAACCGGCTCCTTTCAATAAAGCAAATCCGCCCGCGCCGCGCGCACACAACAGGAACGGAGGAAACAGGAAAGACCGCAAAACGGGATTCTTAAGGGGTGAACCCTTTGGGCAGGGTGCAGGGACGGATTCCCTGCGTCCGTATCCTCACCGTCAGATTTCGCGACCCACCACAGCGGCAATCTTGCGGATATCATCCATTACCTCGGAGAACAGCTCCGGACGGATGGACTGCGCGCCGTCGCACAGTGCGTGGGCGGGATCGTTATGCACCTCGATCATCACGCCGTCCGCACCCACGGCGATGGCGGCGCGGGCCAGAGGCTCCACCATCCAGAACTTGCCCGTGGCGTGGCTGGGATCCACAATCACCGGCAGATGGCTCAGCTTCTTTACGGCGAGGATCGCGGACAGATCCAGCGTGTTGCGGGTATAGGTCTCATAGGTGCGGATGCCGCGCTCGCACAGGATCACGTTGGGGTTGCCGCCGGACATGATATACTCCGCGCTCATCAGCCATTCCTCGATGGTGGAGGACAGACCGCGCTTGAGCAGGATCGGCTTGAGGGTCTGGCCCAGCAGGCGCAGCAGGTCAAAATTCTGCATATTGCGTGCGCCCACCTGAATGCAGTCCACCTTCTCATCGAAGATCTCGATGTCATAGGGGCTCATGATCTCCGTCACAATGGGGAGCCCCGTGGCAGCGCGGGCTTCCTCCAGCAGTCGGAGACCTTCGTATTTCAGGCCCTGAAAGGCGTAGGGCGAGGTGCGGGGCTTGAAGGCGCCGCCGCGCAGCACGGTTGCGCCGGCTTTCTGCACCTCCTGCGCCACATAGGTGATCTGCTCCTTGCTCTCCACAGAGCAGGGGCCGGCCATGACGCTGAGCTTCCTGCCGCCGACCTCGGTATTGCCTACCTTGATAACGCTCTGCCCGGGGTGGAACATCCTGTTGGCCTTCTTGAAGGGTTCGGCCACCTTCATGATGCGTTCCACGCAGCGGAAGGATTCAATCTGCGCCGGATCGACCTGGCTGGTATCGCCGATCAGACCCAGAATGGTAAGATCAGAGCCGAACATGGGATTGACGCTGATGCCCTTGGTGACAAGAATGCTGGTCAGCTTGTCGATATCCTGCTGCTGTGTGCCCTGCCGCAAAACGATGATCATGCGTGTTCCTCCTTTGATCTGTACTTTCTGCAATAAAAAACGGAGGCCCGTAAAGAGCCTCCTCATCCATCAGCAGCGTTCCGGAGGAAACGTGCCGTCAGCCTCTTTACGATACGCTTAATACCCGGTGCAGCAAAAGCTGACCGGGAAACGAAAAGTAAAGTAAGAAGCGTACAGCATGCGCAACCTCCTGAAATACTGGGGAAATCTACATACGATTATACCTTTTCTGCCGGGGTGGTGTCAAGGGAAGTACATGATAAGAACAAAACTGTCCCTTGCAGGAGAATCCCTCCTGCCGGGCGAATTGTATGATAATACCTGCACAGGAGGAGAAGCTTGATGTACAAGACCGGCGTATATTTCGGCCGTTTCTGCCCGCCGCACCGCGGACATCTGTACCAGATTATGATGGCGTCCACCCGCTGCGAGAAGCTGGTGGTGGTCATTTCCGATAACAAGCACCAGACAGAGGCCATCTGCCGCGAGGCCGGTCTGCCTACCATTACCTATCAGCTGCGCAAACAGTGGATGGGCCAGCAGCTGCAGGACATGAGCCACATTCAGGTGCGCGTGCTGGATGAAACCGACATTCCCGTCTATCCTGCGGGCTGGGAAAAGTGGTCGCAGCGCATGCGCGAGGTGGTGCCGGAGGGCATCGACGCGTTCTTTGTGGGCGACCGGGAGATGGATCAGCCCCTGCAGGAGTATTTCCCGGAGAGCGCCATCGAGCTGTTTGATCCCGCCCGCAGCCGTTATCCCATCTCTGCGACGGAAATCCGGCATGATATCCTCAACAACTGGCACTATATTCTCGGCCCGGCACGTCCCTTCTTCGCCAAGAAGGTGCTGATTGCCGGTACTGAGTCCACCGGCAAGACCACGCTTACCAAGTGCCTGGCCAAGCTGTACAATACCTCCTGGTCGGAGGAGGTGGGCCGCTACTACGCCGAGAAGTATCTGGGCGGCGACGAGACCATCTACACCGACGAGGATTTCGGCCGCATGGCCCATCTGCAGGCGGAACAGGATTATCACGCCATGCGTACCGCCAACAAGGTCTGCTTCTTTGATACGGACGCGGTGGTGACCGACTACTACAGCGAGCTTTACATGAAGCACCGCAACAAGCTGGTGGAGGCCTACATCAATCCGGACAAGTACGACGTGCTGCTGTTCCTCACTCCGGACGTGAAGTGGGTGGACGACGGCCAGCGTCTCAACGGCAGCCAGGACCGGCGCGAGATGCTCAACAGCCGCCTGCTGGACATGTACCGGGAGTTCGGTTTCGAGGACAAGATCATCATGGTGGGCGGCGATTACAACCAGCGCCTGACCCGGGCCATCCAGATTGTGGACGACCTGCTGGATCTGGATCAGAAGTAAGCAGTCCGAAGTGGCAAAACGGACAACAGAAAAAAAGCTCCCCCTGATGCAGGATAGTGGAACTGCGTCAGGGGGAGCTTTCTTGTCAGAGAAATCTTGAGGGATCGCAATCAGGCAGCTGCATGCAGCTGTGCGGCAATCTGCTTGCTGAAGAGTTTCTTGAACAGGATTCGCACGATGGGCTGGATGAAGAACAGCTGGCTGAACCATGCAAAGGGGAAGTTGTAGCACGTCAGCTCAAGCCAGTTGGCCAGGAGCGTAAAGATGCTGAAGCCGTTCATGTAGGGATAATACATCCAGGCTGCGATGAAGGACATTGCCGGACACATGATGCCCACGGTGGCGGACACGATGGCGGTTTCAAACAGCACCGGATGGGTGCTGCGGGGATCAAACCTGCGGCAAGCCAGCTTGAAGGACAGCGGGCTTCCGATGGTCATCTCCAGCGTGTAGGCCAGCACAAACTCCACCGCCACCAGCGCCCAAATGGGCAGGTTGGTGCCGAACATCATCACGCCGCCCATCTTGTTGATAGCGGCCAGAACGCTGCTTGCACCCGTCCACTGCATGAAATCCGGGCCATGCAGGACGTACAGACTGTAGAATACATAAGCGTGAACGGTGATGATCACCGTCAGCAGGGCGTAGATCGACTTCTGAAACTTGGACTGAGGCATATGGCACACTCCTTTTCGATTGCACACAAAAACGACACATGCCTGACCGTTACGCCTGATACGGACGAAAACTCGTGCCGTGATCAGATTTACGTACCGGAGTACCACATGTGTCGTGCGAGTGTGCTGTTCTGTTGCTCGCGTATTATGGCAGATTTTTCTGAAAAAGTCAAGCTGACTGCACCGTGCGCACATCCATCAAACTCAGATGACTTGCGACTCCTGCAGCATCCAGTCAATGTATAATCCATACCCCTGCGTGGGGTCTGATACAAACACATGCGTCACCGCGCCGATCAGCCGACCGTCCTGAATGATGGGGCTGCCGCTCATGCCCTGCACGATGCCGCCTGTCTTTTCCAGAAGCTCCGGGTCGGTGACGCGGATAACCATGCTCTTTGGCGCGGGGGCGGACTGGGGATTCACCCGGGTGATCTCTATGTCATAAGCCCGCAGGCCTTCGCCGTCTACGGTGGAGAGAATCGTCGCCGGGCCGGTATGCACCCCCGACCGCAGCCCGATGGGAATTCCCTGGGGATACAGGCTGTTCCGTGCTTCTGCATCCATGCTGCCGTAGATGCCCAGCACGCTGTTGCGGCGGATGTCGCCCAGCGTCACCTTCTCCCGAAGGAAGCTGCCCTTCAGTTCGCCCGGCGCACCCTTTGCGCCCTTCTGCACCGCCACAATATCTGCCTGAAGAATCTGCCCATCACCCACGGTCAGTACCTGACCGGTGTCGCCGTCGGTGATGGCGTGACCCAGCGCAGCATAGCGGCCCGTGTCCGGGTCATAGAAGGACAGGGTCCCCACGCCTGCGGTGCTGTCCCTGACCCATGCGCCCATGCGGTAGCTGCCGGTGGATTGATCCAGTCCTGGGGTTAAGGTGGTGGTCAGCGCCTCGCCGTCCCGGGCGTACTCCAGCTTCAGGGGACGCTGACCCGCCGCGGCTACCAGCTCCGCCAGCTGGGCTGCGCTTTCCAGATTCACGCCGTCCAGGCGGCGCAGCACGTCTCCCGCCCTGACGCCGCATCGGGCCGCAGGGCTTTGTCCGCCTTGCAGCTCGCTCACGCCCACCACCAGTACGCCGTCGGTATGCAGGGCCACGCCGATAGCCTGACCGCCGGGAATCAGCCGCTTCTCCGGGCTGACCTGCACCTCCACCCGCTTCAGGGGGATGCCCATCAGCGAGAGCAGCAGCTCCGACGTGCCTGCCGTTTCGCTGACCAGCTCCACCGCGCCCTTGTCCTTCAGCGATTCATCCGTTGAGGAGGAGACAGCCACCCCGCCCGCCGGTGATTCCAGATGAAGCCCGGAGCCCAGCAGGAAGGTCTGCATCTGTCCCTGCGTCAGGGCGATGGTATCCGGCATGGTGCGCAGCGTCTGCTGCATGGGGGAAAAGTAGCTCAGCGACAAAAACAGCGCTGCGGCCAGCCCCACGCTGCGGCGCAGCACGGAGGGTTCCTTGCGTCTCATGGTCAGCACTTCCTTTCATACTGGGACACCTTCCATGGCATTTTCCCTCCGGATATGCCCCCGTATGCTGGGAATGGATGCCGTCAGCCCATATGATTTTCCCCGTCCGTCTCCTGCTCCGTCTCGCTCCGCTCTTCCTCTTCTTCTTCCTTCCTGCTCTCTTCCCCGGCGCCGTCTGCGGAATCCACCACCAGCGGCTCCTCTCCGGGCAAAAGCGCCACCACCGTTTCCTCCTGCACCGTTTCAGGCTCGGCAGATACCTCCTGAGGAGCTTCCTCCTCCGGCGCTGTCTGTACCGGCTCCTCCAGCGGCTCCGGGCGAATCAGCATGGCGACGACCATCATTCCCGCGCCTGTCAGCCCCAGGGCCAGAAAACCTCCGGGCAGCAGATACGGCTCGTCCAGCGTGACGCGGAAAAGCGTATACCCGCTTCCGGGCAGCAGCGTCCGTACGCCTTCCAGAATGGGCAGTACCCGGGGCAGCGCCATCGTGCCGATCAGGCAGCCTGCCGTGCCGCACACACCCTCCAGAAAGCGGCCTCCGCCGATCATCGCCGGGGCTGTGCCCGTCTGGAGGCCGGTCAGTCCAGCCGCTGCGCCGAAGATGATCGCCCCCGCCACCGTGCCGCCGTGCAGGGGAATCACCTGCAGCAGATCCACGTCGATCACCGCCAGCCAGCCCAGCAGCGCCGTCAGGGCCACCGCCCAGCCGATCCCGTACAGTACCCGCCGGGTTATGCTCCGCCGCAGCAGGGCGATGGAGCCCCGTACGTTGTCCCGGTTGGTCAGGCCCAGCCGCTGCACGGCCATACCCAGCAGCAGCCCCGCCGCGCCGCCCGCAATCAGCTCCGTCATGCCTTCTTCCTCCTTACCAGCCAGTACGCCGCCAGTCCGCTGATCCAGCTGACGAGCAGAAACACATACGCGCTGACGCTGCCCTGCAGCACGCCCGTCAGCATCAGTCCGTCGCCGCCCTCTGCCAGCCCTGCGCCCAGCGCCAGCGCAAGTCCGCCCGCAAAGCAGGCTGCACAGCCCTTCCATGTGGATTTCTTCCGCGGTTCCCTGCGATGGCGGATCCGCCGGGGCAGGCTCATCAGGAATGCGCCGGGGATCATCATCACCGCCATGGCCGTGAAGAAGGCCGACGTGTTTCCGTAGGCCGCCATCAGGTCGATGCGGCCCTTCATCACCATGATTACTGCCGCCGCAAGGGCCAGCAGCATGCCTCTGCCGATTTGTCTGCCCATGAAAAACGCCTCCCGGATGATGGATGTGTTCCCATCCTGCCCGGAAGGCGTTTTTTCTATTCTCTTATCGGATCGCGGTGCGCAGACAGATTTCCAGTGCGCGGGCGGTTTCCTCCGTACAAAGCGCCGTCGTGGGCGGCACATGGATGAAAAGCGCCCGGTAGCCGCCTTTCTTCTGCCCCTGCATGGCGGCGTAATACAGATCGTTGCACACATACGCGCCGGCGGACAGGGAAAGCTTTGCCGGAAGCCCGGCCTGCTTCATATCCTCCACCATGGCGGTAACTGGCAGATCCGTCATGATTGCGTCCGGCCCTGCGGGATCAATCTTCTGTCCGGTGTACTGCACGCCGGCGTTATCCGCAATGGAGCCCATGCGCCAGTTGACCGCCAGCAGCTCCGGCGTTACCTCGGTGCGGTTGCCCGCCACGCCGCATAAGATGACCACGTCCGGCTGATACGCCTGAGCCTCGGCAGCAAGCCGTTCCCCGCATTCGCCGAACACCACAGGCAGCTGTACCCTGTGCAGCTGTGCGCCATCCACGCTGTCCGGAAGAAGCCTTACCGCCTCCCAGGAAGGATTCACACTGTCCCCGCCGAAGGGCTCGAAGCCCGTTATCAGAATCTTCATCCTGCCGCCTCCCGCCTTGCATTCGTCAGGGACAGCATATCATGCTCCGGGCAGAATCGTCAATAGCGGCGGCTGAGCAAACCTCTGCTGCTGAGCAGATCCTGCCCCGGGGGCAGGGTAGTCATGTCTGCAGGTGTGGCGGCGTTCTGCGACGGTTCATCCTCCATCGCCTGACGCACCGCAGCCTTGACGGCTTCGCTGGTGACGGTGGCTCCGCTGATTGCGTCCACGTCCCACGTACCCTGTGCCGCCATCCTCTCCGGCAGCGCGTCGATGGCCCGGGTGCCCACACCCTGCGTCTCATGATGCTCCGTCACCTGCACTCCGGCCAGATGGCCCCGATCCAGGGTAACCAGCACCCGCAGTCTGCCGCCGTAGCCCTGGGCTTCGCCTGAAAGCTCGTCCGCCGTCACCGAGCAGGCGCACAGCAGCGCGCCCGCCGTGAGCACAAGCGCCGTCCGCAGCCGTTTTTTCATGGAGGAATCCCCCTTTCTGTCCTCTGACGGGGTTAATATGCATCTGCTGCAGTTGTTTCATGCTCAAAAAGAAGGAACTTCCAATGCGGATGGAGAATATTTTCCTGAAGAATACGGATATCTCTGCCTGATTCTCCCTCCGATGGATGAAAACGGCGGCGGCGTCCGTTGACTTGATACCCAATGACCTTGCGGAAGGCAGGTGCTTCCACCATATGAAGCAGCAGAAAAGACGCGATCCCATCAAGGTTGTGCTCGTACTGACCGTGTGTCTGGCCGTTCTGGCCGCGGCATGCATGTTCGCGGGCAACGCCATCACCTCCTACCGGCAGACCATTCTGGCCCAGCGTCAGGACGAGGTTGAAGCCATCAACGCCGAGCGTGATCAGGAATATGCCAAGGCGCTGGCCGAGTTTGAGGCTGCCTCCCAGTCCGGCGCTAATCTGGCCTGGCCCCCTCAGAAGACCGAGGGCTGGGACGTGGTCGACCTGACCAACTATCCTCTTGAGAGTCCCGCCACCGTCACCCTGACCCGCGCCGAGGTGATGAACAACGGCATGCTGCTGGTCAACGAGTGGCATTCCCGCCCGGACGACTTCAGCGAAGCCAATCTGGTGAGCGTCGGCAGCTATACCGACGGCAAGATTCAGGTGTCCAACTACAGCCTGAAGCTGTTCCCCGTGGTCATTGACGCGCTGCAGGCCGCCCTTACCGACGCTGCCGCACAGGGCTACCAGAACTACATGGTGGACGAGGCCTACCGCTCCTATGAGGATCAGAACGCCCTGTTCAACAAGTATATGGAGCAGTACGCCAGCCGCTACTCCGGCGACGCGCTGATTGCCCGCACCAAGCGCGACGTGAACTATCCCGGCACCAGCGAGTTCAACTCCGGTCTGGGCTTCACCATGCGCCTGTACAAGCGCGGCGACGCGGCGGTCAACGGCTCCGACTATGTGACCACGCCCGAAGGCCAGTGGATGAACGAAAACTGCTGGAAGTACGGCCTGATCTTCCGCTTCCCCAAGACGGACTACCCCGTCAAGGGTCAGGCAGACAAGAGCTACAAGACCGGCGTGGGCGTCAGTCTGCGCGCCTACCGCTATGTGGGCAAGGGCAACGCCGCAGTCATGCACACGCTGGGCCTGTGCCTGGAGGAGTACATCGAGTACCTGCAGGAGCATCCCCACATCGCCGTGTTTGAGGACGGCGCGCTGCGCTATGAGATCGTCCGGCAGTATGTGGGCGACAGCGCGGCCTTCCAGGTTCAGCTGACCGGCAAGGCCAAGAGCTACACCGCTTCTCTGGACAATATGGACTGCGTGATCACGGTCTTCGAATACTGATCCCATGCAAAAAGAGCGCCGGCAAAGCCGGCGCTCAGACCATCAAAAAAGCCTGCAACCGCAAAGACGTCTGCTGAAAAGCAGACGTCTTTGCTTGCTGTGTTGACTGCGGCAGCAAATTCGGTCATTTACGTCTGTGTAAACTCCCTCATTTGCAGCCTTGTCGCCTTGCCTTGCAGACTTTTTTGAAGCTCTGCAAACCATCGACTTTGTCGATGCTTTGAGCGCCGGAAAAGCCGGCGCTCATTTTTCATATCCGCACGCGGGGAGCCGGCTGATTCCCGGTTGAATTCTCCCGCTTTTGCGTCTATAATATATCCATCACAGTCAGGGAGGCGCCTATGCGGGTCAGAAGACGGAGAAGCCAGTATATTTTCGCACCGGAGAAGCAGGGGGTGTCCGGCCGCAGCGTTCTGCTGTGGACGAGCGTGTTCCTCCTGCTGGCTGCTGCAACGGTGTTTACCGTCAATTTTGTGATGGATCATCAGGTGGTCTTCCACAAGCAGACCGTCACCGTGCAGAATCTTCCGGATGAGCTGGAAAACTGGACCATCCTCCACTTCTCCGATCTGCACGGACGGGAACTGGGCGAGGATCAGGCTGCTATCCGGGCCGCCATCAAGGATCAGGCCTACTCCTCCGTGGTCTTCACCGGCGATATGATCGGCGAGGACGGCGATCTTCAGCCATTCCTTGATCTGGTGGCTCTGCTGCCGGAAAAAACGCCCAAGCTGTACGTGCCCGGCGACAGCGATCCCGAGATGCTGGACGCCGCAGCTCACGGCAGCCTCAGCGTGTATGCGGACTGGGCCGTGCGTCTGCAGGATGCGGGCGTGACGCTGCTGGATGAGCCCATCTGCTTTACCCGGGGTAAGAGCAGTATCTGGTTTATTCCCGAATACCTGTACAGCCTTGATCTGGACAGCATGGAGGACGCGTATCAACGCCAGCTGGAGCAGCTGAGCGGCAGCGTCATCCTTACGCCCGATCAGGCCGCGCAAAAGCGCGTATGCCAGCATCACCTGGCGAGGATTGAGCGCATCCGCACGGTGAAGAAAAGCCTCACCGAGAAGGATATCCAGATCGCCCTGACTCACACGCCCGTTACCCGGGATTATGTGACCACCATGCTCAGCTGGAGGGACAAGAGCGAGATCTTCTCCCTCCGCCACGTTTCGCTGGTGCTGGCCGGACACTACTGCGCCGGACAATGGCGGCTGCCCGGTCTGGGCGCGCTCTATGTGCCGGATTACGGCTTCTTCCCGGACGACAGCCTGATCACGGGGCTTTCCTACATTGCGGGCATTCCGCAATACATCAGCCCGGGCCTGGGCGCGTCGGATTATTACGCATGGCAGCCTGGGCGCGTGTTCAACAGCCCCACCGTCACCATGATTGCTCTCACTTCAAGGATTCAGTAACGCGATACGGGCCGCTGCATGAATTGCTCACGCAGCGGCCCGTGCTTTCTCTATTGTTCCGGCCTCAGCCGTTTACACATTCCTCCTCCATCAGGCTGACGTCCGCCTGCTCCTGCACGGGGTCGTTCATCAGGATCGCCGCCGCATCCTCCGCAAGGGCGGGAACGCTGGCCATCAGCATCATGGCGACGAGCACAGCGTCGGCAATCTTTTTCAATGCTCACACCTCCTTTCTGCATTCTTATCATCGCACAGCCGTTTGTCCTGTGCATGAAGGAAATGTGAATAATCTTTGTCCGCGCACGAAAAAAGCAGGAGCGTTTGCGCTCCTGCTCTTTTATCCTTACTTTTTGCCGTTCTTGCGGATGGTCGCGTCCGGCTTGGCGGCCTGCTTCATGAAGGCCGAGGGGCTGATGCCCACAATATTCTTGAACTGCTTGGAGAAGTGGTAGGGATCCTGCATGCCCACCTCGATGCCGGCCTGACGCACGGTGTAATCCTGCTCGCGCAGCAGCTCCTTGGCGCGCTCCATCTTGCAGTGCAGTACATAGCTCAGCGGCGGCATACCCACCTCGCTGACAAAGCGCTTGCGGAAGGTCTCCATGGGCATACGGGAAATAGCCGCCATCTCCGCCAGAGAGAAATTATCCTTGTACTGATTGGCGCGCAGCGTATCCACCACCTTGGCGATCTCGTGAGAGAGCATCGCGTCCATGGCTACGGGCTGCCCCCAATGACTGGCCAGCATGCCGTACATCAGGTGCTGGAGCTGATAGGTAGCGTCGCTGGTGCCGGAATGACGCACCATCACCTGCACAATCTGCTTGGCCAGATACATCTGGCTGGGCAGCGCGCCCTGCTTGAGGGGCATGTGCAGCAGCGCGCCCATCTTGCGCACCACCATGGGAGCCAGCGGACCCTCCAGCGCAACCCACAGGCAGCGGGCGGCGCCCTCCACCTTCACCTCGGTGGATTTGTCGCCTGCAGGCAGGAAGCATGTCTGATCCGCCTTCAGCGTCAGTTCATTGCCCTGCCAGGACAGCACGGCCTCGCCGTCCTCCATTGCAAACCATACCCACTGCTCATGGGGCTTGATCGCATAAGCGCCGCTCTCCAGCATCACGCTGCCGGCGGCGTGGATCCAGGCGCCGCTGGATCGGGTGAGACTGCCGGGCTTGTGCCAACCCTCTACCACCAGGGTATCAGCGCCCGCTTCCAGCCCCGCGAACAGATAGGACTCCATGGTCATCCTCCTTACAAAGACACAAAATTGCCATTTTGTCCATTATACATCCCATTCAGGCCAATGTCAATATTTCTGTCAGAACAATTCGACCATTTTTGACATTTTTCAGCGTGATTTTCCCGCCGCCTTCCGCATAGGCTCCACGGGAGGGATTGTAATGCTGGAATTGCTGTCGGTCATGCTTCAGGAGTGCCTTTTCTTTCTCGGATACGTCACAGGCAAGTCCCAGTTTCCAAAGCCGCTGAGCCGCAGGGAGGAGGATGAAGTCATCCGCCGCATGCACCGCGGCGACGACGACGCCCGCAAGGAGCTGATCACCCGCAACCTTCGCCTCGTCAGCCATATTGCCCGTAAGTATCAGGTTCCCGGCTACGGTCAGGACGACCTGATCTCCATCGGCGTGATCGGGCTGATCAAGGCCGTGAACAGCTACAAGCCGGATTCCGGTACGGCGCTGGGCACCTATGCGGCGCGGTGCATTGAAAATGAAATCCTTATGACCCTGCGTGCGTCGCGCAAACGGCAGGGGGACGTTTCGCTGCAGGATCCCATCGGCACCGACGGCGAAGGCAACGACATTACCTTTCAGGATATTCTGGGGACGGATCAGGACGCGCTGGAGGAGGAGGTTATCCGCCGGGTCACCATCGACAAGGTGCAGCGGGTGCTGCGTCTTTTGCCCGCCCGGGAACGGCTTGTGCTGGAGCTTCGCTACGGCCTGCAGGACGGTCAGCAGCATCCCCAGCACGAAATCGCCGGACTGCTCGG